>NZ_JBYISA010000017.1:0-167546 GCF_057708345.1 Streptomyces sp. bgisy130 | reverse complement strand
CCTCTTTTCGGCGGGGCGCGGGACACACACCCAAGGCCGCTAGTACGCACCGCGCCCGTCCACGACGGCCCGCACGGTACGGGCCAGCACACTGATATCGCGGGCGTAGGACCAGTTGTCCACATAGCTCAGATCCAGTGCGACGGTCTCGTCCCAGGAGAGATCGGACCGCCCGCTGACCTGCCACAGCCCGGTCAGCCCCGGCTTGACCGACAACCGGCGGAGCTCGGTCCCGTCGTACCGCTCCACCTCTTCGGGCAGCGGGGGCCGCGGGCCGACCAACGACATATGGCCGGCCAGGACGTTGAACAACTGGGGCAGCTCGTCCAGGGAGAAGCGACGCAGCAGCCGGCCCACCGGTGTCACCCGTGGATCCCGCCGGATCTTGAACATCGCCCCGTCGTTCTCGTTCGACGCCTCCAGCGCTGCCCGCATCCGGTCGGCGCTGACCACCATCGTGCGGAACTTCCACATCCGGAACGGCCGCAGATCCTGGCCCGTCCGGATCTGCCAGTAGAACACCGGCCCGGTGGAGGAGAGCCTTATCGCCGCCGCCACCAGGGCGAACACGGGGGAGAGCAGCATCAGCAGCAGCAGCGCCCCCAGCCGGTCCGTGACCTGCTTCAGCAGAACCGGCACCCCGCGCCGCGCCGCGGGGTCTATATGCATCACCGTCAGACCCGCCGCCTTCGCGAGCCGGACCCGGTGCTGTGAGACATCGATCAGGCCCGGAAGTATGGCCAGATTCCGACCCTCGTCATGCAGGGCCCAGGCCAGCCGACGTATTCGTGGCGCGGGCAGCTGACGGCCCGGCGCCACGAAGACGAGATCGGCGTCGAGGTCGGCGGCGCACCGGAGCACGGTCTCGCCGTCCAGTGCCGCTTCGGGTGCGCTCCCGTCCGACGCGAGCCGGGCCGGGACGGGCACTGCCGAGCCGGTGTTCTCCTCGCCGACGAGACAGCTGCCGACGACGACATATTCATGATCGGTACGGTGTGCCAGCTCCGCGAGCGCCACATCGACGGTGCCCGCCTCCCCGACGATCAGCACCCGGCGCAGCGCCTGCGCACGGCGCCGGGCGGCCACCAGATACCGGTGCATGAGCCGGCGCCGGGCCACGCCCAGCGCCAGGCACGGTAACAGGGCCAGCACACAGATCTTGAGCGAGACCTCGACCCGCGCCACGATGCAGACGACGGCCAGTACGCCCAGCATGGTCAGCCAGTCCCGTAAGACCGGCAGTGCGGCATCGTCATCGGCCGGTCCCTGCCGGCTGTAACGATTCTTCGATGCGCCCACGGCCAGCCATGAGGCGCCGGCCAGCACCGCGGTGAGCAGTGGCTGGGGCTGCTGTGTCACGGCACAGAGCAGCCCCACCGGCAGCAGGGCACCCACGGCGTCGACGGCCGGCGCCAGCTGTCGCAGCCGGCGTTCCGTCGGCCGGTGCCTGCTCTTGTCGTCGTGTTCCGGTACGCGGTCCAACTTGGCTGTGCCGGCAGGTGAATCGATCACCCTTGCTCCGGCAGCTTCGAACAACCCCATGGCCCCCCACTTGGTCGTCCCCTTCACTTCCGGCGCGGCTGGAGCCCCCCGGCCCCACAACCGCCCCCGTGTCGGACGTGACGCTAGAGCACGCTGCGCCCGACTGCTGTGGTTTACCTATTTTGAGTGTTCTTGTGTCCGATTGTTTACAAGCGGACGAGCGCGTGATCCGGTCTCGGCCACTGTGCCGGGGCGGAACGGGGCCGGATCCGAGGTCTTCCGGAACCCGACTCCCCCGACCTTTCCGGGTGTGCGCGGCAACCCCCCGGCTAGCATTCCGGCCATGAACAGTGACCTTTTCGCCTCGGAGAACATGGCCGCACCGGCCACCGTGCCCGGGATGACACAGCAGAATGCCAAATCGCTCAAGTACGCGCTGGACGGCGAGTGTTACGCCCGGCAGGGCGCGATGATCGCCTACCGCGGCGATCTGCAATTCGAGAAGCAGGGGCAGGGCATAGGCAAGTTCCTCAAGCGCGCGGTCACCGGTGAGGGGCTGGCGCTGATGGCCGTGCGGGGCCGCGGTGAGGTGTGGTTCGCGCACGAGGCCGCCAACTGCTTCATCATCGACCTCGCCCCGGGCGACGGCATCACCGTCAACGGCCGGAATGTGCTGTGCTTCGACCCGTCCCTCTCCTACGAGATCAAGGTCGTCAAGGGCGCCGGCATGGTCGGTGGCGGACTCTTCAACTCCGTCTTCAGCGGCCACGGCAAGCTCGGTGTGATGTGCGAGGGCAACCCCATCGTCATACCCGTCTCCCCGCAGGCCCCGGTCTTCGTCGACACCGATGCCGTGGTCGGCTGGAGCAGCGCGCTCCAGACCACGCTGCACCGGTCGCAGAGCCTCGGCTCGATGCTCCGGGGCGGCTCCGGGGAGGCCGTCCAGCTCCGCCTCGACGGCGAGGGATTCGTGATCGTACGGCCCAGCGAACTCCGCCCGGAGAAGGAATCCGGCAACTGAGCCCGCGCGCGGGCCCCGCGGAGCCGGCTTCGCGCGGCGCGCCGCTGCCTGGCATGATCGCGCGCATGGCTGAACGCGTGATCGCCGCCTGTGACGGCGCTTCGAAAGGAAACCCCGGGCCCGCGGGCTGGGCCTGGGTCATCGCCGACGGTGCCGGAACCGTCGTCCGGTGGGAGGCCGGGCCGCTGGGCACCGCGACCAACAACGTCGCGGAACTCACCGCCCTGGAACGTCTGCTGACAGCCACCGATCCGGCCGTCCCGATCGAGATCCGGATGGACTCCCAGTACGCGATGAAGGCCGTCACCACCTGGCTGCCCGGCTGGAAGCGCAAGGGTTGGAAGACGGCCGCGGGCAAGCCGGTCGCCAATCAGGAACTGGTCGCCGGCATCGACGCGCTGCTCACGGACCGCTCCGTGGAGTTCCGCTATGTCCCCGCGCACCAGGTGGACGGCGACCCGCTCAACGACTTCGCCGACCGGGCGGCGAGCCAGGCGGCGATCGTCCAGGAAGCCGCCGGCAGCGCCCTCGGCTCCCCGGAGCCGCCGGCCGCCCCCGACACCGTGCGGCCCGCCGGCACCCGGCGACGGGCCTCCGGCCCGGCGGCGAAGACCGCCTCCGCACCGCAGCGGCGCACCCCGGGAAAGACGCGGACCCTCAACGCCAAATTCCCCGGCCGCTGCCGCTGCGGCCGCTCCTACGCGGCGGGCGAGCCCATCACCAAGAACCCCGACGGCTGGGGCCACCCCGACTGCCGCTCCGGGGCGGGCGACGACTAGGCCGTGTCCGGCGGGTCTGGCGACGGGGCGGCGTCCATGCCGTTCCGACTCCGGTAGCCGCCGGCGGCCGCGGGCGGCCTGCCGTGGCACCGCAGCCCTTGGCCGGGACCGGCCCGGGTCAGTCCTGGCGGTCCAGGTCGGTGGTCTGCTGCACGGTGAACATGCCCGCCCCCATCGTGGTCGTCGTGCTCTCGTACAGCCGCTGCGGCTTGCTGGTGCCGTCCACGCTGCCCAGCGCCGCCAGGCGGAAGCCGAACTCGCCGCTGAGCGACACACCACTGCGCTGGTCCGCGATCCAGTCCTTGACCGACTTGTTGGAGTAGACGTCGACCTGGTTCGGGTTGCCGCCGGACCGGTCTCCGAGGATGATGCCGTCCATGCCCTTCGCATTGAACTCCACGGCCTTGGGCACCCGCGTCAGACCGAGCACGTAGTCCGTGACGCTGGTGTACGGCTGCGCGCCGGACTCGCGCCGGAGGAAGGTGGCCTCCGCCTTGTGCTGCCCGCCCCCGTCCATGAAGAAGCGCATGGTGAGGTCGAAGACGCCCGACAGGAGACGGGCGGTCGCCTCGTCGCCCGGCACGCCGCGGCACAGCTCGCGGCGGAACGTGCCCTTGTACGTCCCGTAGTAGGCGTCCATGCGGTTCCCGATCTCCTCGCCGCCCTGCTCCGGGCGCCCGGTGGCGGGTTCCGGTTCGAAGAACCAGCTTCCGGTGTTGAGGGCAACGGACATGGTGTCGGTCGACAGCGGGGCTCCGGCGTCCTTCCGGTCGTCCGGCACGTAGCCGTAGTAGCACTGCCCGATGTTGCCCAGCAGCAGGCCCTTGAAGTCCCAGTACTTCTTCGGCGTCTCCTCCACCGCCCAGGTCGCGTTTTCGTCGAAGGAGAGGGCGCCGTGCGGGGTCACCTGCTCCACCGACGCTCCCGCCTTGTCGCCGGGGACACGGAGATATTTGCCGCTGTAGACGTTCCGCAGCGAAAAGGTGGGTACGGCGTGGTACTGGGAATCGGCACTCCTCCACCGGTCCAGGTAGAACTTGCCGTCGCCCCGGTCCTCGACCGTCCAGAGCTGGCGTTCCCGTTTCCGGAAGTCCGTCGCCGGCTCCTGGAGCTCGACCGTCGAGCCGTTGTCGCCGTCGCGCACGCCCAGGTACAGGGCGCTCGCTTCGTTCTTGAGCAGGTACGTACCGTCGGCCATCTGCGTCACGGAAATCTCCTCCAGAGCGTGGTGCGGCCCAGTGACGGAGCAGCCTAGGTTGGCGACCAAAGAAGAAGGAAGTATGCCTTTTCGGGCATTCCGCGGGTGTGCGGGACTCAGTGCAGGGTGTCGGTGAATTCCGGTCGGAGCAGTTCACTCGAGGGGGTCAGTCGGGGCGCCCAAGGGCGAGCCCTGGCGCCGGACTAGGCATCCCCTGCCGCGAATGGGCCGTTGGCGCCGAAGGCCAGTGCGGCGAAGCGTTCGCCGATGCGGCGGTGGGTGGCGGCGTCCGGGTGGAGCTGGTCGGGCAGCGGGAGTTCGGCGAAGTCCGCTGTGCCGTAGAGGTCGCGGCCGTCGAGAAGGTGCAGGTGCGGGTCGCCGGCCGCTCGCTGCTTCACCACCTTGGCCAGTTCGTCCCGGATGACGTTGAGCGTCAGCTTGCCCATGGCCCGTTCCGCGGGGTCGCCCGCGGCCTTGAACTGGAGTTTCCCCGCACGGAGGTTGCTGAAGTCCGGGGCGGTGGGGCCGGGGGTGTCCTCGTGGATGGGGCACAGGAGGGGGGAGACCAGCAGCAGCGGAGTGGTGGGGTGGCCCTCGCGGACGGTGTCGAGGAAGCCGTGGACCGCCGGGCCGAAGGCACGCAGCCGCATCAGGTCGGCGTTGACCAGATTGATGCCGATCTTGATGCTGATCAGGTCAGCGGGGGTGTCCCGCAGGGCGCGGGCGGTGAACGGGTCGAGCAGGCCGCCGCCGCTCAGGCCCAGGTTGGTCAGTTCCACACCGCCGAGGGTGGCGGCCAGCGCCGGCCAGGTGGTGCTGGGGCTCGCGGCGTCGGAGCCGTGACTGATCGAACTGCCGTGGTGCAGCCACCTCTTGCGGCCCGCCTCCGGGAGGGGCTCGACGGGGGCATCGGTGCGCAGCGCGATCAGCTCGGTGATCTCGTTGTGCGGCAGCCAGATCTCGATGTCCTTGACGCCGTCGGGGAGACCGGTGAACCGGACGGTGCCGGCCGGGCCGGGCTGGATTTCCGCCGCCCCGGTGGTCATGTCCACCAGCGCCACATTGCCGCCGGTCACACTGTCCTGCCCGGCGAGCTTTCCTTCGACGAACAGGTCGTAGACGCCGTCCGGGCGGGGCGGGGCGCCCTCGTAGGCGTTCTTGGTGCGCAGTGCGTCCAGCTCGACGGCGGTGGCCCGGGTGCGGAACACCAGGCGTACCCCCGAGGGCTGGGCCTCCGCCATGGCCAGCAGTCCGTCGGCGCACTGGGCGCGGGCCCGGGCGGGCAGCCGGTGCGGCAGCACCCCGTGCTCGGTGTGCTCCAGTTCGAGCGCACCGCGCAGAAGGTCCGCGGTAACGGGCGTGCTGATCCAGCCGGTTGCCGGGGGCGGGGCGGCGGTGTGGGGCGCGGAGGCGGACTCATGGCTCATGATCCCAGCCTGTCAACCGGGTACCGGATACGCACATGATTTTCCGGCCCCCGCCCGCGCCGGGACGCCATGGTCGGTAGCGTCGGGGACCATGCGGATTCTGGTACTGGGCGGGACGTTATTCGTGGGCCGCGCCATCGTGGACGAGGCGCTGCGCACCGGCGCCGAGGTGACGCTGTTCGGCCGGGGAAAGACCGGGACGGAGCTGTTCCCCGGGGTGCCGCGGCTCTTCGGTGAGCGGGAGACCGGTGACTACGGGGCCCTGCGCGACGGCAGTTGGGACGCGGTCGTGGATGTCAGCGGCTATGTGCCGCGCCATGTCGGGCAGGCGATGGACGCGCTGGGGGACCGGGCCGGGCGGTATCTGTTCGTCTCCAGCCACGCGGTGTACCAGCGCGAGGGCGTGGCTCCGGGGTCGACCGAGGACACCCCGCGCCGTCCGCCCGTACGGGACACCGAGGAGCTCAGCGAGGACACCTACGGCCCGCTCAAGGTGGCCTGCGAGGACGATGTGCTGGCCCGGTACGGCGCACGGGCGACGATCGTGCGGCCGGGAAGGGTGGCCGGCCCGTACGACCCGGCGGACGCCGTCCCGTACTGGGTACGCCGGGCCGCCCGCGGCGGACGGGTGGCCCTGCCCGCCGACCCCGGCCAGCCGGTGCAGCTCATCGACTCGCGCGATCTGGCCCGGTTGGTGGTGCGGTTGCTGGCCGACGCGCGTCCCGGCGCGTTCCACGCGGTGGGGCCGGACGAGCCGACCACCCTCGGCGGGCTGATCGAGACCTGTGCGCGGGTGGCGGGCTCCGAGACCGAGATCGTTCCGGTGTCGCCCGCCGGACGGCCGCCGATGTTCCCGCTCGTCCGGCCGCAGTGGACGACCCAGCAGCGCAGTCCGGCGCGCGCCCGGGCGGCGGGGCTGCCCGCGACCCCGCTGGCGGTGACCCTGGCCGACATCCTGGCCTGGGACCGCGGGCGCGGTGAGCCGCCGCTGCGGGCCGGTTACTCCCCCGAGGAGGAGCGGGCGGTGCTCGCCCGGCACGACGCCGGGGCCGTCGGCGGATGACCGGCACCGGCCCGGCGGAGCCGGCCGCGCACCGACCGGCCGCCGCTCAGCCGGCCTTGCTCCCCTTGGGCCCGGCGACCGGCACATCGAGCGGCCGGGCGAGACCCACCACGCCCTCGTCGAGACGCTGGAGGTGCCGCAGCACGCGGAAGGTGACCGTGCCCGACTGAAGCGCCCCCGCCCCGGCCGCTTCCAGCATCGCGGCGATGCTGAAACCGGAGTCGACCTCGCCCTCGGTGCTCTCCTCCAGCACCCGGGCGACGAGGAGATCGATGTTCTGCCCGATCCGTCGGCCGGCCCGGCCGAGCCGCGGGTCGGCTGCGATGGTCTTGCTGTACGGCACGAGTTCCGCCGTCGCCGCCAGGGAACGGGCGTGATACGCGCAGGTCTCCAGCAGCGCCACCAGATAGCGGACGGTCCGCCGGCGGCCGCGGAGCGGGGTGATCGGGTGCGTCAACGGCTGAGTGGAGGCGCGCAGTTCGTCCAGTGCGGTGTCCAGATCGCGGGCCATGCCCAGCAGGTCGACGGCGGGCCCGCCGCTGAGCTGCTCCACCGCCGCGGACACCACGTCCCGCAGCCGTTCCAGCACCGTGCCCAGCAGCTCGTCCGTACGGCGGTCGGTGTGCACCGGCAGCACCAGGACGGCGGCGATGATCCCGCACGCGGCGCCCAGCGCGGTCTCCTCGATGCGCAGCACCAGCACATCGAAGCTGTAGGTGTTGAGCAGGGTGTAGAGCAGCCCGAGCATCGCGGTGGTGAAGAAGGACATCAGCGCGTACGACAGCGGCGCGGTGAACCACATCCCGAAGATGCAGAGCAGCACCAGGGCGAACGCGGTCCAGGTGTGGTTGCCGACCAGCCCGGCCAGCGCGACACCGGCGACCACGCCGAGGACCGTGCCGACCAGCCGGCGATAGCCCTTCACCAGGATCTCGCCCGTGGACGCGGTGTTGAGGAAGACCACCCAGCAGGTCAGCACCGCCCAGTACCAGCGCTGGCTGGACAGGAACTCACCGCCGATGATGGCCAGCGTCGAGCCCACCGCGACCTGGAACGCGGCCCGGGTGGTGGGCCGTTCGAGCCCGGTGCGGTCGTCGGCCGGCTCCTCGGTCTCGTCGGCCCCGGTGATCGAGAGGTCCTCGGCGTCGAACTCCTCACGCGAGCGCGTGGTGGCCGGGGAGTCGTCCGACTCGTCCTGCGGCCCGTCCAGCGCCAGCCGCAGACCCAGGACGGCACGCGCGGCCTCGCCGAGCCCGCGGAAGACGTCCTGGACGGCGGCCGAGGCGCGCGGCAGATCGTCCTCTTCCCGGTAGCCGAGCAGCCGGTTGCGGACGAGGGCCAGCGCGGTGCCGCGGTCGTCGGGCGCGCGCCGGGCGACCAGCAGCAGCAAGGCGCGCAGATCCCGGCGCAGGGTGGCGAGCGCCTCGTCCTCGGTCCCCAGCCGGGTCGCGGTGGCCGGCACGGGGGCGTGCGGCAGATGCATGGTGATGGTGTCCGCGCGCTCGGCGCTGCGGGCGTTGAGGATCAGCATCCCCAGCCGTTCGGCGGCGATCTCGGCGTCCGCGACACGGCGTTCCACCAGCCCCGCGGTGGCCGCGTCCCGGGTGCCCTCCTCCAGATGCCCCTGGATCATCAGGGCCGCTTCGTGCAGCCGGGCGGTGTGCCGCCGCAGGGCGTCGAGGACCCCGTCGAGGTCATCGGGCCCGGCGTCCAGGAGCTCCATCTGGGTCGCCATCAGCTGGGCGAGCCGGGCCCGGAATGCCTCGCGCAGCCGCCGCAGGGTGCGGGTGGGGGTTTCGGGGACGACGGCGAAGCGTACGACCGCACTGCACCCGAAGGCGATGCCCAGTGTCAGATACAGCTCGGGCAGGGCCGGGCCGGTGGCGTGCACGAACAGCGAGACGAAGTAGACCTGAAAGCCGATCAGTCCGAGCGCGGTGCCACGGTCACCGAAGCGCCGGCAGTAGACGGCGCCGAAGATCAGCAGGACGAAGAACAGGTCGCCGGCGATGACCAGGGTGTGCAGCAGTGCCCCCAGCGACATCGCGGCGAGCGCGACGGGCAGGCCCAGTGCGAGGGTGACCGCCTGGCCGCGTACCTCCTTCTCCTTGATCGCGAAGGTGGACACCATGGCGGTCATGGCACCCGCGACCATCAGTGTGACGCCGGTGTCCAGCAGTGCCAGGACGACGAGGGTGAGCACGATCGCCCCGACCGTGCGCAGCCCTGCCATCAGCCGCAGTAGCCCTGGGTCGGATGCCGCGAAGCGGTCCCAGCTGTGCGTCCCAGTCCGCCGTATCGCTGCCCGCACGCTGCCGTACACTCCCCATTTTTTGCCCTGATCCGCAGTGCACCAGCATCGCACGCCTGCTCGAACCGGCTTCCGCCGCACTGCCCCCGGCGGCGCCACGGCCCGCTGTTCCCCCAACTCCCGGCATTACGCGCCTTCTTCGTGTAGCGCGCATAAGTAATTCTCCGCTTATTCCAGCCTTATCGGGTGTTAGTGAGGCGTTAGTCAGTCATCAGTGGGGGCTCCCAGGGTGGGTGGTGCGTAAGTGAACGAGAACGCACCGACTGTCCTCGCGGCCAAGGCTCGTTCGCTCCCGGCCCCCTTCGCCGGGGTGCGGGGCGGAGCCGGGAGGGCGGTCGGACAGCGTTCCACCGAGGTTCTCCGGTCGCCGGAGAAGAGGGAGTTGATGACTGATGACGATGCGTGGTCTGCGCACCGCCGCCACCGTCGCCGCCGCCGTCGCGCTGTGCGCGGGCGCCGGTGCCGGGATGGCCTCCGCGGCAGGATCGGGCGCGTCGGCGGCCGGTGCGTGCCGGCCGGGGACGCTGAAGGTCACGACCACCGACGCGGGTTCGAGCCAGGCCGGAATGAACCACGAGGGCACCTACCTGAAGGTGACCAACACCGGCGGCGGCACCTGCGCGATAGGCGGCTACCCGGGGCTGGCGCTGGAGGGCGCCGGACACACGGCCATCAAGACCACCGCGCACCACGGTGACACCTACTTCGCCAAGGACCCGGGTATGCACCAGGTCACCCTGAAGCCGGGCAAGAGCGCCTACGCGGACCTGGTTTGGACGCACGCCGGCCCGTCGTCCGCACAGGCCAAGTACCTTCAGGTCTCGCCGACGGGGGGCAACGCGCACAGCGTGGTCGGCTTCGACAAGGCGGTCGACGGTGGCGCGCTGTCGGTGACCGCCTGGTCGGCGACGCCCCCGAGCGCTTCCTGACCCGTACCCACAGACCGAGGGCCGACGCACGGTGCGTCGGCCCTCGGTTTCTGTGTGCCGCGCCCTTCGCGGGGCCAGGTCAGCTCCGGGAGCCGGCCAGCAGTGCGCGGTACCACTCGACTGTGGCGTCGAGGGTCGCGCCCAGCGGTGTCGGACGGACCCCGAAGGCCCGCTCGAAGGCCGTGGAGTCCACGATCTGCGGCTCGGTGTGCTGATAGAACATCTCCGCGTACTCGTCCATGAACTCCGCGTCGAACGGCCCGAACGGGCGGGGTTCGGTGAGGACCACCCGCTGGACCGGGTGGCCCACCCGCTCCTCGATCATCGCGTGGATCTCGCGGGTGGTGACGGCGGGTGCGGTGGGCAGGTGCCAGACCCGGCCGTCGCCTTCCGGGCGGGTGCCGAGCGTGGCGAGTCCGGCCGCCACATCCCGGATGTCCGTGTAGCTGTGCGGCAGGTCGATGTCGCCCAGGCCGAGGACCTCGCCGCCGCCCAGTGCGGCCGGGAAGACCGATCCGCCGAGCGTCGAGTTGAGCACCCCGGGACCGACGAAGTCGGCCGACCGGCCGAGGGAGACGCGGACGCGCTCCTCCCGGTGGGCGTCGAGGTAGCGCCCGTCCAGCTGCGCCCGCATCCGCCCCTTACGGCTCGTCGCCCGCCACGGGGTGTCCTCGGTCATCACCTCACCGCGGGTCGGCCCGTACGGGTAGAGCGTGTCCAGGACGACCAGCCGGGCCCCCGTGGCTTCGGCCGCGGCCAGCACCGCGCGCTGGATGTGGGGCATCACCTCGACCTGGCGGTGATACGGGACATTCACGCAGTGGTAGATGACGGCGGCGCCCTCGACGGCGGTCAGCGCCCCCTCGGGTGTGCTCACATCGGCGGCGAACGGCTGGACGCCCTCGACGGTGTTCTCCGGCGCCGAGCGGCTGACCAGTCGTACGGCGTGACCGCGGCGCACGAGCTCACCGGCGAGCGTGGTGCCGGCGGGGCCGGCGCCCAGTACGACGTGCAGCGGTTCCGAGGCAGCAGACATGGCAGTTCCTTCTCTCCGGGCCGAGCGGCCGAAAGGCGGGGGAGTGGCGGCGGATCGAGTGGTGCTTCGTTCCACCTTCTCGCTTCTGTTAGAGACTGTAACTCTTGCGAGGTGCCATGGCAACCGATGTGCTGGCGAGGATCAGTAAGGGCCACTCATGGTTGCTTCGAGCCCTTGCGATCACCGGACGGGGACGTGGCCGCGGGTCGGCGGCGGGGATCACTTCACGGCGGTCTCGCGCGGCGGCATCCAGTGGTGGACCTTGAGGTCCCCCTTCTCCAGGGTCTCGAACGGGGCCGAGCCCAGGCACTTGCCGACGCTGTTCTTCGGTACGCCGTCCATCGCCCAGCTGTAGCCCAGCCGGTCCTTCTTGCCGCTGTCCAGGACGGTGAAGCCGAACCGCTTGCCCCTGAGGTCCCCGATCTCCGGCATGCCCGGTGCGCCCGTGAAGTGCGACTCGGTCACGATGCCGGTGGCGACGGCCGCCGGACCGCCGGTCAGCAGGCAGTCGATCCGGCCCTTGAAGTGGCCGCCCCAGGTCTTGCCGAAGTGGTGGCTGACGTAGAAGGTGCCACGCGCCTTGTCGGCGAAGCCATGGGCGTCGATGCGGAAGCGGACATTGTCGCCGGGCTGGCGGGCGAGCTTGACGGAGCCCGTCAGTGACGGTGCGTCGGCGGTGGGCCGGACGGCCCGGGCCTCGGTCCCGGCCGCCGCGGCCGGTTCGGTCGTGCCCAGGGGCAGCACGATCGCCGTGCAGACGGCGAGGGCGACACCGGCCACGAGGAACGGGCGGCGCATACGGGGCATGGGTCCTCCTGCGGATGAGGTCGGCACCGGATCCGGTGCGGCAGGGCGTCGATCCCCCGCTGAACACCACGGTCCCGTCCGCCGCGCCGCCGGGCATCACTCCACGGACGGGTGCCGCTCCGCCCGATGGCGGAGCGGGAAGGAGTACCCACGGCTGATGCCGGAGCGGGGTCGGGGCCGGGGACGCCTGCCGGATCGGCCGGTTCCCCGTCCGTCCGCCGCGCCGCCCCGGGCCGCTCAATACCCGGCCGGGCGGACCAGCCCCGTCTCGTACGCGAAGACGGCGGCCTGCGTCCGGTCCCGCAGGCCCAACTTGCCCAGGATCCGGCCCACATGGCTCTTCACGGTCTGCTCCGCCAGCACCAGCCGCTCCGCGATCTCGCCGTTTGTCAGGCCCTGGGCGATCAGGGACAGGACCTCGGTCTCGCGTTCCGTGAGGTCGCCGACGCGCTCCTTGAGCGGGGCCCGCGGTGCGCTGGTGACCCGGGAGAACTCGGCGATCAGGCGCTTGGTGAGGTTCGGGGCGAGCAGCGCGTCACCGGCCGCCACCACCCGTACGGCCTGGGCGAGTTCATCAGCCGAGGCATCCTTCAGCAGGAAGCCGGAGGCGCCCGCGCGCAGCGCCTCATACACATACTCATCGAGGTCGAAGGTCGTCAGGACGAGAACCTTGACGGTGGCCCCGGCCGGTCCGGTGAGACGACGGGTCGCCTCGATACCGCCGAGCCGGGGCATCCGGACGTCCATCAGCACGACGTCCGGCGCGAGTTGATCAACCTGGGCGATGGCATCGAGGCCGTCGACGGCCTGGCCGACGACCTCGATGCCGGGTTCGGCGTTGAGCAGCACCGTGAAGCCCTGACGGACCATCATCTGGTCGTCGGCGATCAGCACGCGGATGGTCGTCATGGGGCAGGCTCACGGGGGTCGGCAGGCGTCGCGGCCTGGGCGGGCAGGATCGCGGTCACTTCGTAACCGCCGTCGGGGGTGGGTCCGGTGGCGAGTTCGCCGCCGAGCATGGCGGTGCGCTCATGCATCCCCAGCAGGCCGTGGCCGGCGCCCGGCGAGGGCGGGGCGGGCCGGGCCGGCGCGGTGTTGGCGACCCGGATGGTGAGACCGCCGGACCGGTACCCGAGGGTCACCCGCACTTCGGCGCCGGGCGCATGCCGGAGCGCGTTGCTGAGCGCCTCCTGGACGATACGGAACGCCGACAGCTCGACCCCCGGGGACAGCGGGCGCGGCTCGCCGGTGATCTCGGTGGTGACCCTGAGCCCGGCTCCGCGCACCGTGCCGACCAGTTCGTCCAGCCGGCCGAGAGTGGGCTGCGGGGTGTGCCGGACCCCGTCCGCCAGGGCCTCCTCCGAGCGCAGCACGCCCAGCACCCGCCGGAGTTCGGTCAGCGCCTCGACGGCGCTGCCGCGGATGCCCGCGAGATTCTCCTTGAGCTCGTCGGTGGGGTCCTTGACCAGATGCGGGGCGACCTGCGCCTGGATCGAGATCACCGACATGTGATGGGCGACCACGTCGTGCAGTTCGCGAGCGATCCGGTTGCGCTCCTCCAGCAGGGTGCGCCGGGCCCGCTCCCCGGCGGTGAGCACCTCCTGCTCGACGAGCTGGGTACGGGCCACCCGGCGGCCGCGCAGCAAGGTGCCCACCACCACCGCGAGCGTGAAGGTCACGGCGTCCTGCACGACCGTCACGTCCTGGGACGAGGTCGCGAGGACCGGAGCGGCCGCACCCGGCAGGGGCGCCTCCGGTGCCGGCGTAACGAAGACCAGGGCGGCCAGCGCCGCCAGGAGCGAGAACCCCAGCGCCTCGGCCGCGACGCGGGGGCGGACCCGCAGCGCGAGCAGGAACAGCACCAGGGCGTGCAGGGAGATGCCCGGGATGCTCCAGGACCACAGCGGGGCGTGGCTGACCTTGAGCGAACCGGCGTTCCTGGCCAGGAAGAGCGCGATCGTCGACAGCCACCAGGCGGGCACCGGGCGGGACAACGCGAGGACCACGGCGCCTGATTGGAGCACCGCGAGCACCAGGACGGACGTCATCGCGGCCGGCCCGAAGTCCCCTTCATTCTGCACCGCGTTGAGCCAGCCCATCAGCACCGCGGCCAGCACCACATGGGCATGCGGCAGCCGGCCCAGCCAGCGCAACCGGGGCAGTGGGTCCCGCGCCACCGTCCACAGATCCTCGCGCAGGGTAGGCGGAATCCGCCGCACGGCCGCCCACAGCCGCGGCCCCCCGCTTCTCCCGCCCCCCTGGCTCACACGGTGCATCCTAAACACGCCGCACCGCCCTGGCCTCAGCGGGACGCCCGGCCCGGACCACCGTGCTGCCACCGCGCCGCCCCTGCTCGTACGTGCGGAACGCGGCCCAGCACACCAGCAGCGCGAGCGCGAACACCGGCAGCCACGCCAGCCGGGCGAGGATCCAGCCGACCCCGTCGGGAAGGGTGTGCAGACCGGGCAGGAACCCACCGGTGAGCAGACCGACCGCGGTGACCGCCATCATCGCGGTCTGGTGCCACAGGAAGAGCGTCATCGCCGAGAGGTTCATCAGCGCCACCGCCGCCCAGACCGCGGGGCGTTGGAGCAGCCGCCGCAGCGGGCCGAGCAGCAGCAGGGCCGCCCCGCACTGCGCGAGACCGAAGGTGGCCGCCGCGAGGGTGGGCGGGTTGAGGTTGGAGACGGCGGCACCGGGCACCCCGACCATGGCGGCCGGGTAGCCGGCCCACAGGACGAGTGCGGCAGTGGTGGCGCCGCCGCCGAGCAGCAGCACCCATGCCGTCGCCCGGCTGCGCAGCCCGCCCCGGGCCCAGGCCGCGCCCAGGCAGTACGGCACCAGCCAGCCGGCCGCCACATTGATCCAGCCGAGCCAGTCCGGGCCGCCGAGCCCGAACCGGATCAGATCGATGTGCAGGACGACGGCGAGCGGCCACAGCGGATGCAACCGCGCGACCAGCGGAGTCGCGGCCGCCAGCGCGGCGAAGACCAGCAGGAACCAGAGCGGGGAGAGCGCCAGTTTGCCCAGCGCGTAGACCGTGTCCAGACCGGCCCCGGCGATGAGCAGCGCGCCCGCCACCACGCTCCAGACGACCAGCATGGCCACCACCGGCCGGAACAGCCGGGCCGTCCGAGCGCCGAGCCACCGGCGGTAGGTTCCGCCCCGGGCACGGGCGGCGGCATGGCTCTTCGCCGCCATCTGACCGCCCACCAGAAAGAAGACGGCCAGGGTCTGGAGAAGCCAGGAGACCGGGGTGAGGTGGGGCAGCTGTTGGAGGGGGCTGGCGGCCCGCACCGTGCCGCTGTCGGCGACCAGGGCGGTCACCAGCCAGTGTCCGAGCATCACCCCGAGAATGGCGAGCGCACGCAGGGCGTCGACGCCGCGGTCACGGTCGGCCGGTGTCGCGGCGGCGATCCGCCGGATGAGCTCACGCATCGCTGCGCTCCTCGGAAGGGGCCCGGCCGGACACGATCCGGGCGAGGTTCCGCAGGGACACGGAACCGGGCTCGAGGTAGTCGCTGTGGCCTCCGGGGCCCGCCGCGAAGACCCGGGCGCCGAACTCGGGCGTGACCGGGTCGGCGCCCAACCCGAGGGTGCCGAAGGGGAGTTGCAGCTGCCCGTGCGGCACATCGGCGATCCAGTCGTCCTCGCCCCGGCCGGCCCATACGGTCGCCGGGGTGCGCAGCGCGGAGACGTTCCCGACCCCCGCGCCGGGGCTGCCGAACAGCACCAGGTCCGCGACATCCAGCCCCGGCGCGGCCCGGCCGCAGACCACGGCTCCGTACGAATGGCAGAGCACGGAGAGCCGCGCCGTGGGACGGAGCTTCGCCACGGCACCGACGAAGGCGCGGAGCCCGGGAGCGGCCTCCGCCGCACGGCCGGGGGTGAGCACATCGGGACTCACCGTGCTCGGCGTCCGGTACCCGGCCCAGGCGAGGACGGCGGACCGGCCGCCCAACTCCTTCCGGAGCGCCACCGCGCCGGACCGCAGACGCTCGTACCTGTCGAGGTGGGTGTCCGAACCCGGCACCAGTACGGCGATCCGCTCGGCCCGTGCCAGGTCGCCGAAGACCTCGGTGGTACGGCCTCCGTCGCGGCCGTCGAAGAACAGGAACTGCCGCTCCGGGCCGGCCATACCGCGCAGAACCTCGGCCCGCGCCCGGTCGCCGTGGCCCTCGGCCATCCGCTCCGCCGCGCGGATGCCCTCGCGGTTGACGGCGTAGCGCTCGGCGAGCGCGCCGGGGGCGGCGGACCGCAGCGGAGCGAGGGCCTTGGGGGCGGGTGCCGGGACGGCCGCGGGGCGGGCCGCACCCGAGACGGGCACCACTACCGCGGTGACGACGAAAGCGGCGAGGAGAGTGCGCAGCGGACGGCTGCCGCGCGGGCGGGACGCCATGATGAATGGTCCTTCCGTACCGGAAGCCGGTCGTGCTTCCGGTACCGAAGCTATGGAGCAGGGCACTTGGTCGACGTCCCGCCGGGGAGCGCACTTCCGGACTGGCTCTCAGGTAGCAGGGGTAGGGGGCGGGGCGGCGGTGGGCGGCGCGATGCTGTCCGGTGGGTGAACGTCATCTCCATCCAGGAGCTGAGCGTCTGAGCGTTCCGTGTGCGGAGACGGGCGGACATCCGCCCCCGTGCCGGGGGATTCTGCTGACCCGACACCGTTGGAAACGGCTCGGTGACCGTCACCCGTACTGCGGAGACCGCCGGCGGTCATAAAGGTCGAGTGGAGGAGCACCACACCCGATGTCCATGACCACGCCGCCCCCGCTGGCCGGTGAGCGCGCCGGCCGGCAGCTGCCGACCCGTCCGGAGCGCAACGGCCAGGAGTTACTGAGCATTTCGGCGAATGACCTGTCCGGCTGCCGCTTTCTGATTTCGCCGCTCCTGGAGGTGCTGGCGGCGGCGGAGGCGCTGTGCGGACCGTATCCGGCGCTGCGTGGCTGGCGCCGTCGCATCCCCCAGTTCGGGCAGCGGCACGCGCTCAACTTCCCCCAGGCCGTGGTACAGCGCGGGATCCGCCTGGTGACAGCGCAGTTACTCCGCCAGCAGGTGGGAGCGGTGAGCCGTTCGGAGACCGACTTCACGGTCCTCGGGCCGCTGGCGGAGTCGACGCGGGAATTCTTCCAGGAATGCCTGCTCGGCGACTGGCCCCGGATCAGGACCGCGCTGGAGTCCGATGTCGCGCTACGCGCCCACAACCTGGCCTCGTGCGGCGTCCGGCGGGTCGTGGAGAGCCTGCCCGGCCTCACCGTGCGCGAGGCCCGAAGCGGTCCGGCGGGCGTCGAGCGCGGGCTGATCCTGGTGCCCTCGGTACATGTCCTGACCCCCGTCGGTTCGGCGCTGATCACCGCTCAATTCACCGCAGAACCAAACATGGCTCCACAGCTGCTTTGACGTTCCCGGCGCCCGCGTTCAGGGTGCGGTCAGCAGCGCTTGCCGGATGATTTTGACTCTGTCTCAAATACATGGACAGCGTGAAATGGCCGGAGTTGACTGCCTCCGAAGCGCCGAACTCGTCATCCGGCTGTGCGTTGCATGGAAACCTCCTCCGCCAGCGGTGAGGGTATTCCCACAAGGAGCGTAAATGACTGTCGAAGCTGCTACCGGGACCAGCTGGACCATCAGTCCAGAGTTTGTGTTCACGGATGCGGAGCGCGAAGCCCTGGAATCGTCGCTCGACAACATCACCGCGAACCCCTACCGCCTCTATGACGCCCATCGCTACCAGGTGGGACAGCTCATCGCCAACGGCCTGATCCCGGAACGCTTCCGGACCTACGTCGACTCGCTGGCCGCCCGCGACCGCGGCGCCGAGCCCGTAGTGGTCCTGAAGAACGTCCCCTACGACCACGAGGTCCCCATATTCGACTTCGACCAGCCCGTACGCTCCAAGTACGAGCTGAAGAAGACCTTCATCGCCGAGGGATTCCTCGCGCTGTTCGCCCAGTTGGCCAACACCCCGGCCATCGGATACGTCAATGTCAACGACGGCGATGTCTTCCAGGACATCTACCCGCAGCGGCACCTACAGAGCAGCCAGTCGCAAAAGGCACTGAAGCAGATTCATTTTCACAAGGACCTGGCAAATCACTTCGTGCGGCCCGACCAGGTGTACATGGTCGGTATGCGCAGCAATCCCGTGAACGAGGTCTACACCTCGTTCGCCCGGAACATCGATGTCATCGCCGCCTTCACCGAGGAAGAGCTGGCGCTGCTGCGCTCCCACGAGTTCTACACGCCCTTTGACGATCTGAGCACGATGGGCGGCGGCCGGGTCGAGCTCGGCGAGGCCGACCAGCACCCGGTCATCGGTGGCGGGGGCCCGGAGGACCTGCGCTTCTTCGAGAACCGGACGGTGGGGGTCACCGAGGCCGCCAAGGCCCTCGTCCCCAAGGTCGCCGCAACCCTGCACGCCCTCAAGCAGCGGGTCTTCATCGAGCCCGGCGATTTCGTGATCACCTACAACAACCACACGATCCACGCCAAGGAGGTCGTCAAGGTCGGCGACCCCGAGGCGCTCCGGAGTCGCTGGATCATCAAGACGGTGAACGTGGACGACATGACGCCGCACCAGCAGCACCTGGTACCCGGCACCGACCACCTGATCAACGGCTGACTTCCCGGGGGCAGGAGTTCGTATCCTGCGCGGGTGACCCTTCCCGCGCCACGCGCCGCCGCACTGCTCAGCACCGAGACCTGGAGCCCTCGGCCGGGCCCTCCGGAACCCGGGGAGCCGGCGGATCTTTGGCTGACCCGTACCGCTGACCTGCTGTCCGCGGCCGCGGAGCTGGTCCCTTCGGTGCTGAGCCGGGACGAGCTGGACCGCGCTGGGGAGTTCCGGCGCGCGGAGGACCGGAACACCTACCTGGTCACCCATGTCGCGCTGCGGATGCTGCTCGGTGGCCGTCTCGGTGCCGAGCCCGCGCGGGTGCCTCTGGACCGGGCCCCCTGCCCGACGTGCGGCGGCCCGCACGGCCGTCCGGTCGTGCGCGGCAACCCGGTGCACTTCTCGCTCTCCCACGCCGGTCACCTCGGCCTGATCGCGCTCGCGGCGGTGCCGGTCGGGGTCGACATCGAGGCGGTGCCCGCTGCCGGGACCGTCGACGGGGTCGCCACAGCACTGCACCCGGAGGAGGCCGCCGAGTTGACGGCATACCAGGAGGGGGAGCGCGGGGCCGCGTTCGCGCGGGTCTGGGTGCGGAAAGAGGCATATCTCAAGGGCCTGGGAACCGGCCTCGGGCGTGATCCGTCCCTGGATTACCTGGGTACGGCGGCCCACGGGGCCGTGCAGCCGCACGGATGGGAGATCGCAGATGTCGTGGTGGCGGACGGCCATAGAGCGGCCGTAGCCACCCGGGTTTCCGATGCCGGGGAGGGGCCTGTGATCCAAAACACCTACGATTGATCTTCCTCGCGGCCGACTGCTAGCGTTTGAGGATAGCGAGCGCAAAATAGCTTGCGCGCTGGGGGCACACAAGGTCATCACCCGGAAAGCCACCCCGCACTTCTTCCTCTTGCCCTGGCAGGGAAATGACGACACGTGTCGATTCGGCCGCCGGCATCGGCATCAATTCGTGGACGGCATCGCATTCCTGATCAATGGTTAGCCCCAGCCCAAGAGAAGACCGAGAACCGAATGTCGCTGGCAGCAAGTCGGCCGAAAATGATGTCGCGTTCCCGCGGTGTCGTGGCCACCGCATACCTGAGCCTGTTCATGGTGTCCGCGGACAATTCCATCATCAACACCGCGGTACCCCGGATATCGGCGTCCCTGGAGGCGGGCACCCCCGCCGTGCAATTCGCGATCGACGCCTACATGCTGGTCTTCGCCTCCTCGCTGATCATCGCGGGCGGTGCCGTCAACCGCATGGGGGCCCGCCGTTCCTACGCCGTGGGCGTCCTGGTGTTCACGGCCGCCTCGCTGCTGGGAGCCTTCGCGCCCTCGGTGCCCGCCCTGGTGCTGTCTCGCGCGGGCATGGGCATCGGCGCGGCGTTCATCGTGCCGAGCATCTTCGGGCTGTTCGCCGCGGAGTTGACCGAGAGCGGCAGACGGCGCGTGCTGGCGCTGTGGCCGGCGGTCGTCGGTCTCGGCGTGGCCATCGGCCCGGTGCTGGGCGGTCTGCTGCTGACCCGGTTCTGGTACGGCTCGATCTTCCTCATCAATGTGCCGGTCGGGGTGATCGCCCTGATCGGTGCCGCCACCCTCATTCAGCGCAGGGACCCGGTGCCCACCACCGGGCGTCCGGACGTCATCGGGGCGGTGCTGCTGCTGATCGGCGTCGGGGTGTTCGCCTCGGCCATCATCTTCGCCGTCGACGACCGGCTCCCCGGCTGGCTGCGGATCGGCCTGGGTGCCGTCGGTCTGCTGGCACTGACCGGGTACACGGTCCATGAACGGCGCACCGAGCGGCCGCTGTTCGACCTCGGCTACTTCCGGGTGCGGAAGTTCACCGGTGCCGTCGTGGCCATGTCCGGGCTGTTCTTCGCCCTGTTCGGCACGGTGTTCCTGGCCGGCCAGTTCACCCAATACGGCCGGGGCTGGAGCCCCTTGCTGGCCGGTGCCGGACTGCTGCCGCTCGCGGTGGGGCTGACCGCCGCCTCGCTGACCTGCGCCGCGCTCACCGCGCGGGCCGGGGCCAAGGCCGTCGTCGCCACCGGACTCGGCCTCGGCGCCCTCGGCTGTGCGCTCTGCGCCATGGCCACCGCGGACCTGCGGTATCCGCTGCTCGCCGCGGGGCTGTTGTGCTGCGGGCTCGGCATGGGGTCGTCCGTCGGACCCGCGCTGACCCTGATCGTCACCAGTCTGCGACCGGACGACGCGGGCGTCGGATCCTCCGTGAACGCCATGTTCCAGCAGATCTGCGGCGCCGGCGGCGTCGCGGTGATGGGCCTGGTGTTCTCGGCGGGCTACGGCGCGCAGATCGCCTCGGTGCCCGGTCTGCCGGCCGCGGCCACATCGGTCAATGAGGGTTATGACCTGCTCGCCCACGGATCCCGGCAGGCCGCGGCGTGGTTCGCCGACGGGCTGAGCTCGGGTCTGCTCGCTGCCTGGATCACCGGCGCGGCGGTGGCGGCGGTCGCCGCGCTGACCGTCCTGGTGATCCTGCCCGCCACCCCCACGAGTACCTCCGTGACTCCCCGTTCGCGAAAGGTGAACGCCTGATGACTTCGGAAACCGGCGGCATGCTGTACGCCGCGATCGCCGCGCAGGCGAGCGACCGTCCCGAGAAGACCGCCCTGTCCCGCGGCGACCACAGGCTGAGCTACCGCGAACTCGCCACGGCCGTGGACACCCTGGCCACGCGGCTGCAC
The DNA here is from genome assembly GCF_057708345.1 of Streptomyces sp. bgisy130. Taxonomy (NCBI): domain Bacteria; kingdom Bacillati; phylum Actinomycetota; class Actinomycetes; order Kitasatosporales; family Streptomycetaceae; genus Streptomyces; species Streptomyces sp. bgisy130. The sequence goes on along the minus strand of NZ_JBYISA010000017.1, from coordinate 146,175 downwards.
GAGGCCGGTGTGACGGCGGAGAGCGTGGTCGTCATCGACCTGCCGGTCGGCTTCGACACCGTCGTCGCGATGGCCGCGGTCAGCCGGGCCGGCGCGGCCTTCACCCTGCTGGAGCCGGAGCTGCCGGACTCCCGTAAGCAGCTGATCATTGACGACTGCCGCCCGGCCGCGCTGATCACGGAGTCCGGGCTGACGCGCGGCCCCGAGCCGGGTCCGACGCTGGACGAACGGCTGGTCCGGCGCACCTCGCCCGCCGCGTACGTCGGCTACACCTCGGGGTCGACCGGCGTGCCCAAGGGCGCCGTCATCGAGCAGGCCGCCCTGGAGAACCACGTCCGGCGCACCATCGAGTGGTACGGACTGACCTCGGCCGATACCCGACTGCTCTTCTCCTCGATCGCCTTCGACCTCGCGCTCGAACAGATCTGCACCTCCATGATGGCCGGCTGTGAACTCGCCTTCCGGGACGAGGCGTTCGTGTACGGCGGCGCCGAGGACTTCCTGTACCACTGCCGCCGGCTCGGGATCACCGTGCTGAGCCTGCCGACGGGCGTGTTCAACCGCTTCGGCGCCGAACTGGCCGGTGCGGACGGCCAGTTCGCGCCGGATCTTCGGCTGGTGATGGCCGGCGGCGAGGCGCCGACCCAGGGCGCCGTCGCCGCCTGGGCGAACGCCGCGCCGGGCGGCACCCGCGTGGTCAACGGCTACGGCCCGACCGAGACGGCCGTCGTCGTCTGCTACCGGGACCTGCTGCCCGGCGACGCCATCGCGGTCGGTGCGCCGATGGACGGGGTCCGGTTCCGGCTGGCACCGATCGGCGCCGAGGGGAACGCGTCCGAGCTGGTCATCCAAGGCGTCGCGGTGGGCCGTGGCTACCTGGGGCGGGCCGCGTCGTCCTCCGCGTTCGGTCTGCTCGACGGCGAGTGGTCCTATCGCACCGGCGACGTGGCCACCGCCCGGCCCGACGGCGGCTACGAGCTGCACGGCCGCTTCGATGCCCAGGTCAAGGTGAACGGCGGCTTCCGGGTGGAACCCGGTGAGATCGTCTCCCGGCTGCTGGCCGTCGACTTCGTGCTCGACGCGGTGGTCGTGCCGTTCGACGGCGCCGGCAGCCGCCTGCTGGCCGCGTTCGTCCGGCTCGACAGCGGCCGCGCGCCCCACCAGGATCCCGAAGCGGTGCTCGTGCGGCAGCTCGCGGAGTCCCTGCCCGACTACATGGTGCCCTCGCGGGTCACCGTGCTGGACGAGTTCCCGCTGACGTCCCGCGGCAAGGTCGATCAGGCGGCGCTGCTCGACCAAGCGCGGACCCGGCCGGGCGTGGACGCCGAGGAGGACGCCGACCCGGCGGATGTGACCGCACAGCTGCGGCTGGCCTGGCGACACGTTCTGGGCAGCCCGCCCGCGGACGGGTCGACGAGCTTCTTCGCGGCCGGCGGCAACTCGGTCCGGGCGATCGAGCTGATCACCCAGGTGCGCAGCCGGCTGGATGTGCAGCTGCGCGCCGCCGAGCTGTACCGGACGCCCGGGTTCGACGCGCTGGCACGGCTGCTGACCGACCGCCGTGACGGGATCCCGACCGCCCACCACACCACCGGCACCACCCTCGTGCCGATGCGGCCGGCCGGAGCGGACCGGCTGTGGGTCTTCCTGCCGCCGCTGTCCGGCGCGGTCACCCGCTACCTCGCTGTCCCGGCTGCTGCCCGCCGACGACACCGTGTGGGCCATGGAGACCCCGCCCGAACTGTCCGGCAAGGGCATGGCGGCGCTCGCCGACGGTCTCGCCGAGGTCCTGCTGGCCCACGACGTCGACCGGTTCGGCACCATCTGTGTCTCCGGATTCTCGTTGGGCGGGGTGTTCGGCTACGAGGTCGCCCGCCGGCTGCGCGAGCGCTGCGGCGACGCGGTGCGCGCCCTGCTCATCGACCCGCCGGACCCCGGCGCCCACCGTGTGCGGGTACAGGACGCCTTCGACATCTTCGTCCGGGTCGGCTGGTCCATCCCCGTTCCCGCCGAGCGGTTCGTCACCGGGGACGGCGGCTTCGACCTGGCCGCGGTCACCGCGGCGGCCAAGGACGCGGGGACCCTGGCGCGGGACGCGGGCCGGCAGGAGATCGAGGACGCCTGGGCGGTGTACGAATCCAACGCGCGGATCCTCGACGGCCTGGTGCTGAGCCCGCCCGACGGGCTCCCGGTGCGCATCCTCCAGGGCGACACCGGCGGCGCGATCGACTACGCCCGCCGCGGACCGACCGCCGTCACGGTCGACGGGGGCACACCATGGACCCGCGGACAGGCCCTCGGCCAGTGGCGGAACATCCTGCCCGACGACGCCGTGGACCGACTGCCGGTCGATCACTTCGCCCTGCTCGAATCCCCCAACGACGAACTGGTCCGGGACTGGCTCGACGCCCGGGCACAGCACTGACCCGCACCGCGGGCCCTTGACGGGCGCCGGCGCCCGACCTCGCGGAAGAGCGCCGGCCGGCGGTGCGCCGGCGTCCCGGCGGCGGGTCCGGCGCTGACCACGCGGCGTCGCGTGCGAGCCCGGCACGCCGCCGGACTCACCGCCGGACTCACCGCCGGACTCGCCGCCGGACTCGCCGCCGGAATCCGTAGGTGCGCGGGAGGCGTTCGTCCCGGCAATACCGTGGCGCCATGGTGCGTGCCGACCGGCCCCGGGCCGACCGACCGGGCGGACCCGCGGCGCCGGGCCGGCCGCTGGCTCCGCTTCTCGCGGTCTGTGCGGGCTACTTCATGGTCATCCTGGACGTGACCGTCATCAACGTCGCCGTTCCGGTGGTGGGACGGGACCTGTCCGCCTCGCTCACCGGGATCCAGTGGATCACCGACGGCTACACCCTGGTCTTCGCCGGTCTGCTGCTCACCGGCGGCGCGCTGGGGGACCGGCTGGGCAACCGGCGGATCTTCTGCACCGGCGTGGTGGTGTTCACCCTCGCCTCGGCCGGCTGCGGCCTGGCCCCCACCAGCGAGGCCCTGATCGCCGCCCGTCTGGTGGAGGGGCTCGGCGCCGCCCTGATCGTCCCCGGCTCGCTCGCCCTCCTCCAACAGGCCTATCCCGCACCCGCCGAGCGCTCCCGGGCCTTCGGCCTGTGGGGCTCCATGGCGGGCATCGCGGCCTCCGCCGGACCCCTCCTGGGCGGCCTCCTGGTCACCACCGTGGGCTGGCGCTCGGTGTTCTTCATCAACCTGCCCGTCGGATGCGCCTGTCTGTTGCTGACGCTGCGTCATGTCTCCGCTTCGGCCCGGCGTACGGACCGCCCCGTGGACTGGCCGGCCCAGTGCGCGCTCATCGCCACGGTCGCGCTGCTCACCACCGTCCTCAACGAGGCCGGACGCCGGGGCTGGACCGACCCGCTGATCCTCACCGGCGCCGGCCTGTGTCTGCTGTCGGCCGCCGCGTTCGTCCTGCGCGAGCACCTGGCCCGTACCCCCGTGCTGCCGCTGCGCTCCCGCCCGATGAGCGGGGCGGCGGCCATCGGACTCCTCTTCAACTTCGCCTTCTACGGCATGATCTTCACCGCCAGCCTGTACTTCCAGCACCACCGCGGCCTGACCGCGCTGCGCACCGGGCTCGCGCTCTTCCCGGCGGTGGCCATGACCATGTTCGCCTCCGTCCTGTCCGGGCGGCTGGCCCGCCGGACCGGCCACCGCCCGCTCGTGGTCACCGGCATGCTCCTGGGCGCGGCCGGTCTGGCCGGCTGGGCGGCGGCCGGCTCCCGTCCGGACTATCTGCTGCTGGTGGGACCGATGATGGCGGCGGGCTTCGGCACGTCCTTCGCCCTCACCGGAGCGACCGCCACGGTCATGTCGGCGGCCCCGGACGCGTACTCCGGCACGGCCTCCGCGCTGTTCAACACCACCCGCCAGATCGGCAGCGCGGCAGGCGTCGCGCTGGGCGGCTCCCTGCTGGCCGCCGCGGCCGGCTTCACCACCGGGCTGCGGACGAGCATGGCCATCGGCGCGGCCGCGTATCTGACGGCGGCCGCGCTCGCGTTCTTCTGCGTCCCGCCGAAGGGGCACCGCCCGGCCACCGGCTGACGGGCCGCGGGCCGCGGTGTACGGCCTGCGGTGATATGCCGTGGTATGCACCCAGGACCGGCCGGTCGCGCGGCGAGCGATGAGTTCTCGCCGGCCCGGGAGTCCACCCCTGTAACGGCAGCTTCCGCACCGAAGGGCAGCACCATGAGCACACTGATCGTCACCGCGTTCGTCACCCTGGACGGCGTCATGCAGGCCCCCGGCGGCCCGAACGAGGACGTCGACGCGGGCTTCCCGCACGGCGGCTGGCAGGTCCCGTATGTCGACGAGGAATTCATGGACCTCATGACCGGGGTCTTCGAGGACACCGCCGACCATCTCCTGCTCGGCCGGAAGACCTACGACATCTTCGCCACCTACTGGCCCCGCGTCACCGACCCGGACAACTCGATCGCCGTGAAGCTCAACAGCATGCCCAAGTACGTCGCCTCGCGCACCCGCAGCAGCCTGGAGTGGAACAACTCCCAGCTGCTCGCGGGCGACGCCGCGCAGGCGGTCCCACAGCTCAAGGAGCAGCTCGACGGCGTGCTCATGACCCAGGGCAGCAGCGACCTCATCCGCACCCTCCAGCAGCACGACCTGGTCGACGAGTACCGGCTGCTGATCAACCCGGTCATCCTCGGCACCGGCAAGCGGCTGTTCGCCGAGGGCGCCGCCCCCACCGCCTGGCGGCTCACGGAATCCCGCACCAGCGGCGTGGGCGTCCAGTACTGCGTCTACCAGCGGGCCGGGAAGCCCGAGTACGGCACCTTCGAGCTCGACGAGCAGGACTGAGCACCCGGCCGGGCGCCCGCCCGGCGGCCGGGCCCGGCTGCCGCCGTTGGTGTCAGAGGGGGACGGTGCCTTGCGTGGTGTGTGGAGTGCGGGGGCGGGGGAGGGCAGGGTCGGCGTGGGCACCGGTCCGGTGTCCGGCCGGAGGTCTCCGGACGCCGCCGGCCGGCGGGCCGCGCGGCCGGAACACCCCGGGCCGATGTCCGCACCCGGCCGGGCGGTGCGCGGCCGGAGCCCTGACCAGTGGAGCGCGAGGCGAAGGGCGTGTGTCGTGGGTGTCGGTTTCGCAGAAGAGTCGGCGTCGGTGACGGTAGCGGCGTCGGCGGTGCCGGAGCGTGTGGTGCTGGCCGCCCGGCCGCAGGCGGCGCTGCGCTTGTATTGCGTGCCGCCCGCCGGGGCCGGCCCGGACTGCTATCTGCGCTGGGCGCCGTTGCTGCCGCCCTGGATCGAGCCGTGCTCCGTGGCACTGCCCGGCCGCGGCAGCCGCGCCGCGGAACCCTCGCTGACCGACCCCGCGTATCTGAGCGCCCGGCTCGCCGCGGTGCTGGACGACTGGACCGACCCCCGGCCGTTCGCGGTCTTCGGACACAGCGCGGGCGCCCTGCTGGCCTACGAGGCGACCCGCCATCTGCGGCGCACCCACGGCCGGCTGCCGTCACTGCTGGCAGTGTCCTCGCTGTCCGCGCCGCATATCGACGCCTACAGCGCCGGCCTGCCGCCCCGGCTGACCGCCGGGCTGGAAGGCATCCGCGAACTCGTCGGCCCGATCCCCGACCAACTGCTCGCCGACGCCCGCCTGATGGCCGCGGCCTGCACCCCCCTGCTGGCCGACTGTCTGCTGCTGCTGCACTACCGGCACCGCCCCGAGCCGCCGCTCGACGTGCCGCTGGCCCTCTACGGCGGTGAACACGACCCCGTCACCAGCGTGCCGGACCTCCAGGCCTGGAACGACCTGGTCACCACACCGGCCCCGGTCCAGCTCTTCCCCGGCGGGCACACCTACCTCCAGACGGAGACGAAAGCCCTGGTCGACCTGCTCGCCGACACCCTCGACCCGGCCCGGCACCGCCCCGTGGCGACGGCGTGACGGCCGCCGCGACGGCCCGCACACCGGCCGCACCCGTACGCCGGGGGGCAGCGGCCGCCGTGGTGTGCCTCGGACTCTTCATGCTGGGCCTGGATCTGACGGTCCTCAATGTCGCGGTGCCCGACCTTCAGGGCGGCCTCGACACCTCCACCGCGCAGGTCCAGTGGATCGTCGACGGCTACGCCCTGGTCCTGGGCGGCACGGTGCTGGCCGTGGGTGCCTTCACCGACGCCTGGGGCCGGCGGCGTTCCTTCGTCTGCGGGGTGGCGGTCTGCGCGGGCGCCTCGCTGGGCGGTGCGGTGTCCGCGGAGCCGTGGCAGGTGATCACCGCGCGCTGCACCATGGGCGCCGGGGCCGCGCTGCTGATGCCGGCGACGCTGGCGGTCCTCCACCATCTGTTCCCCGAGGCCCGGTTGCGCAGCCGGGCGATCGCCGCCTGGGCCGCGGTCGGCGGCATGGGCGGCCTGTGCGGTCCGGTCATCGGCGGCTGGCTGGTGGAGCACTTCTCCTGGCGCGCCGCCTTCTGGATCAACCTGCCGCTCGCCGCCGTCATCATCGTCCTGGCCCTGCTCCTGGTGCCCGAGTCCCATGCCCGGCGGCGCGCCGGCTTCGATGTGCCCGGTGCCGCGCTGTCCGCCGCGGGCCTGCTGGTCCTGGTGTGGTCCATCACCGAGAGCCCGCACCGCGGCTGGACCAGTCCGGCCGCGCTGACCGGGTTCGCCGCCGCCGCGCTGCTGCTGGCCGCGTTCGTCCGCCGGCAGCTGCACACGCCCGCGCCGATGCTCCCGCTGTCCCTGCTGCGGGTGCCGGCCATCGGGGTGGCCGCGGTGGCGCTGGCGCTGATGTCCTTCGCCATGTTCGGCGCGCTGTTCGTGCTGACCCTCTACCTCCAGGGGGTGCTGGGCTTCAGCCCCTGGCAGGCCGGGTTGCGGACGCTGCCGCTGCCGGCCGGGCTGGCGCTCGGCGCGGGGTGCGCGGTGCCGGTACGGGCGCGGCTGGGCGGCCGGGTCCCCGTCGTGGGCGGACTGGCCCTGGTGACGGTCGGCTTCGCGATCCTGGCGACCACCACCCCGGACTCCGACTACCCGCACTGCGCGGCCTTCCAGCTGGTGGCGGGCTTCGGCGCCGGACTGGTGGCCGCCGCGGCGACCGAATCGGTGATGGGCTCGGTCGCCACCGAAAGAGCCGGACTCGGCTCGGCCATCAACGACGCGACCCGCCAGGTCGGTTCCGCCCTCGGGGTGGCGGTCCAGGGCTCCCTGCTCGCGGCCGTCTTCACCTCCCGGCTCACCGCCTCCCTCACCGATCTGCACGCCCCCGCGCCGGTGGCCGCCGCGGCCCGGCACAGCATGCTGTCGGTCCCCGCGCAGGCGATGCGGCTGCCCGGCCCGCTGCGCAGCAGTGTGCTGGCCGCCGCGCGACGCGCCTTCACGGACGCCATGACGCTCACCGCCGTCGTCGCCGGAGCCGTCACCCTGCTCACCGCCGCGGCCGCCGCCCGCTGGCTCGGCCGGCCGGACCGCCCGGACGGCGCGCCCCGGGCCGGCGGCGCCCGGCTCCACGGACCGCAGCCGGCGCCCAGGGAAGAGCAGCGTCCGGCGCTATAGAGCGATAAGTCACTCGTTCAGAGGTGCCTTCATGACCCTGGCCGGAGGAAACGGTCGGCGACAGTAGAGCGCGAGCCCGACCCCTGCGCACCGGCCCCCGGTGCCGGCCGCCCCCGCCCGCCTGGAGCCACGATGCACACCCCGTCCGCACCCGCACCTCCCACGGTGCCCCGGGCTCCTTCCGCGTGGCCTCGCAGCGCCTGTCGGAAGCGACCTTCCGCCTCCGCACAGCGCCCCGCCCGCGGCGGCCGGCACCACCACCCCAACCGAAGGAGTCACCCGTGCCCACCAGTGCAGAGCTGATCACCAGCACCCTCACCGAGACCTTCGACCTCGACCCGGCCGAGGTCACCCCCGAGCGCACCTTCGAGGAACTCGGCCTGGACTCCCTCGCGCTGGTCGAGATGGGCCTGATGCTTCAGGAGCGCACCGGGATCTCGCTGGACGACGTTCCGCTGCGGACGACCCTCGGCGAACTCGCCGCGCTGATCGACAGCGGTACGGCCGCGCAGGCCCTGACCACCGCGCCGAACAGCGGCAGCTGATGCCCGGTCAGTGCCCGGACGCCGCCGTCACCGGTCTGGGCGTCATCAGCCCGGCCGGGATCGGCGCCCGGGCCACCTGGGACACCCTGCTCACCGGCCGGTCCACCGCCGCCCGGGACCCGGGGCTGGCGGGGCTGCCGGTGGACATCTCCTGCCAGGTGCCCGACTTCGACACCGCGCGCCTGGTCGGCCGGAAAGCCGCCTGGCGGCTGGACCGCTTCGTCGCCATGGCGCTGCTCGCCGCCCGGCACGCCGTCGCCGACGCCGGTCTCGACCCCACCGAGTGGGACGCCTCACGGGTCGGCGTGGTCATCGGCACCGGCACCGGGAGCATGGAGCGCTACGTCCCCGAGTTCGCCAAGCTCGCGGCCGGCCGCCCGCTGGACATCTCGCCCCTCGCCATCACCCGCAGCGTGCCCAACATGGCCGCCGCCGAAATCGCCCTCGACCTGACGGCCACCGGGCCCAACTTCGCCGTCTCCACCGCCTGCGCCTCCGGCAGCAGCGCCCTCGGCGTCGCCCGTGACCTGCTGCGCGCCGGGACCTGCGACCTCGTGCTGGCCGGCGGCGCGGAATCCGCCCGCCACCCCATCCCCGCCGCCTGCTTCCACCGCATGGGTGCCCTGTCCCGGCGTACGGACGACCCCGCGGGCGCCGGCCGTCCCTTCGACGCCGCACGCGACGGTTTCGTCCTCTCCGAAGGCGCCGCCGTGCTGGTCCTGGAACGCCCGGAGCACGCCCGCGCCCGCGGTGCACGCTCGCGCGCGCAGCTGGTGGGCTACGGGGCGAGCTGCGACGCCTACCACTACGCCGCCCCCGACCCCGAGGGCCGGGGCGCCGCGGCCGCCCTCACCGCGGCCCTGGCCGACGCCGGTCTGGCGCCCCGGGACATCGACCACATCAATGCGCACGGCACCGGCACCCGCCTGAACGACCTGGCCGAAGCCCGGGCCCTGCGCGCCGTCTTCCCCGAGCCGCCCGCCGTCACCTCCCTCAAGGGCGCGCTCGGCCATGCCATCGGAGCGGCGGGTGCCATCGAGGCGGCCGTCACGGTCCTGAGCCTCCAGAACGGCACCATCCCGCCCACCGCCAACCACGAGGACCCCGACCTCGATATCGACCTGGACATCGTGGCCAAGGCGCCTCGCCGCACGCCCCTGTCCGCCGCCGCCAGCACGTCCTTCGGCTTCGGCGGCCAGAACGCCGCCCTCGTCTTCCGGTCCGCCTGACCCGCGGACCGGGCCGCGCACGGCCACCGTGCCGCACCCCGTCGCACCGGGCGGGCGGCGCTTCCGGAACCGGTACGCGGCCCACCGCCGACCTCCGCCGACCGACGCGACGAGAGGAACCACCATGCGCCGTCGTACCGGGGCCACCGCGCCCCGCACGCCGCGCGATACCGGCCCGCCGCCGGCCGGTGCGCGGCCCGGGACGGCCGTACCGCACCGTGCTGACACCTGCTCAGCCGGTCTCGGAGCGGACACCGTCGACGCGGATGTGCCGGCCGCCGTGGGACGGATGCTCGTCGGCGTCCTCGGAGAACAGGTCGCGCGGGCGGCCGGGATCGAGCGCACCTTCGCACGCGATGTCGCCGCCCGGGTCGCCGGCTTCACCCTGGACGGCGGCAAGCGCACCCGCTCCCAGTTTCTGTGGTGGGGGCTGCGGTCCTGCCAGGACCGGCCGGGCGCCGGTGACGTGGAGACGGCGCTCCGGGTGGCCGCCGCCGTCGAACTCCTCCAGACGTGTGCGCTCATCCACGACGACACCATGGACCGGTCACCGCTGCGCCGCGGCCGCCCCGCGGTCCATGCCGCGTTCGCCGGCCAGTACGCGACGCCGGACACCGCGGAAGCGGCCGGCCGGTTCGGCACCGCCGCCGCCGTCCTCACCGGCGATCTCGCCCTCGCCTGGGCGGATGACACGGTCGCCGGTCTCGAACTGGGCGCGCAGGCCGGTCCGCGGGTGCGGCACCTCTGGCGGGCGATGCGGATGGAGATGGTGGCCGGCCAGTACCTCGACCTGTACGGCCAGATCGCCGGCGCCCGTTCCGTGGCGCTGGCCGTCCGCACCGCGTACCTCAAGAGCGCGCGGTACTCGGTGGAGCGGCCGCTGGCCCTCGGCGCGGCGCTGGCCGGGGCCGATGAGCCCACCACCCGCGCCCTGAGTGCCGCCGGCCGCTGTGCCGGGGTGGCCTTCCAGTTCCAGGACGACCTGATGGGGGTGTTCGGGGACCAGGAGCGGACCGGCAAACCGTCCGGCGGCGACATCCGGGAAGGCAAGCACACCTATCTGCTCGCGGTCGGCCGGGCCCGCGCCGTGCAGCGCCGCGACCGGGCGGCCCTCGCGCTCCTCGACCGCTGTGTCGGCGACAGCGGGCTGGACGCCGCGGACCTGGCGCGGGTGCGCGCCGTCCTCGTCGCCACCGGCGCCCCCGGCCTCGTCGAACGGCGCATCCACCGGCTGGTCGCCCGCAGCATCCGCCATCTGGCCGCGGCCGCCCCGGAACCCGCCGCGGCCGCCCGGCTGCGCGGCCTCTTCGCCTCCGTCGCCGGTCTCCGCACCGCCACCGGCCACCCGGGCCCGGCGGCACGAACCGGCAGCGCATCCGGGCCCGTTCCCGCCCCGGTCGCCGAAAGGGGCACCGTATGAGAACCGTCAAGGGCCCCACCGACCATGTGGTGGTGGTCGGCGCCGGTCTCTCCGGACTGGCCGCCGCGCTGCATCTGCTCGGCGCCGGACGGCAGGTGACGGTCGTCGAGCGGGCGGCGCTGCCCGGCGGCCGGGCCGGCCGCATCGAAAGCCGTGGCTACCACCTCGACACCGGACCGACCGTGCTGACCATGCCGGACCTCATCGACGAGGCGTTCGCCGCGGTCGGCGAGCGTCTCACCGACCGGGTGGAACTGCGGCCCCTGCACCCCGCCTACCGCGCCCGGTTCGCCGACGGCAGCGAGCTGGACGTCCACACGGACGCGGAGGCCATGGCGGCCGAGGTCGCACGGTTCGCCGGGCCCCGGGCCGCCGACGGCTACCGCCGGCTGCGCCGCTGGCTCCAGCAGCTGTACGACGTCCAGCGCCACCGCTTCATCGACACCAACTTCGACTCACCGCTCCAGCTGATGCACCCGGACCTGGCCCGCCTCGCCGCACTCGGCGGCTTCGGCCGGCTCGACGACCGGATCGGCCGCTTCCTGCCCGACGCCCGGCTGCGCCGGGTCTTCTCCTTCCAGGCGCTGTATGCCGGGGTCCCGCCCGCGCGCGCCCTGGCCGCCTATGCCGTCATCGCCTACATGGACACCGTCGCCGGGGTGTACTTCCCCCGCGGCGGGATGTACGCGCTGCCCCGGGCCATGGCGGACGCGGCCGCCGACGCCGGTGCCGCCTTCCGCTACGGACACCCCGTCACCCGGCTGGAACGCACCGGTGACCGGATCACGGCGGTGGTCACCGCGCAGGAGTGCATCCCCTGCGACGCGGTGGTCCTCACCCCCGATCTGCCGGTCGTCCACCGGCTGCTCGGCCGGCGGCCCCGCCGCCCGGTCCGGCTCCGCCATGCGCCGTCCGCGGTCGTCCTGCACGCCGGCACCGACCGGACCTGGCCGCGGCTGGCGCACCACACACTCTCCTTCGGCGCCGCCTGGGAGCGGACCTTCGAGGAACTCACCCGCACCGGCCGGCTGATGAGCGACCCCTCGCTGCTGCTCACCCGCCCCACCGCCACCGACCCGCAACTCGCCCCGCCGGGGCGGCACTTGCACTACATCCTGGCGCCCTGCCCCAACACGGACACCGGCCCCGGCGCCGGGGAGTGGCGAGACCTCGCCCCCCGGTACCGCGACAGCCTGCTCGCCGTCCTCGAACGCCGGGGGCTCACCGGCATCGGCGCCGCCATCGAGGAGTACCGCATGGTCACCCCGGCCGACTGGACGGCACAGGGGCTCGCCGCCGGAACGCCGTTCTCCGCCGCCCACACCTTCGCGCAGACCGGCCCCTTCCGCCCCCGCAACCTGGTACGCGGCACGGCGAACGCCGTCCTGGCGGGCTGCGGCACCACCCCGGGGGTCGGCGTCCCCACCGTCCTGATCTCCGGCAAGCTCGCCGCGGCCCGGATCACCGGCCTGCGGCCCCCACGTCCCACCGCCGGTTCGTCCCGCCCCGCCACGAGAGGCATCCCGGCATGACCGCACGCGAACTCGACGCCGCCGGCGTCACCGACCCCGGCCTCCGTGAGGCCTACGCGCACTGCCGCCGGCTCAACGCCCGGCACGGCAAGACCTACTTCCTCGCCACCCGGCTGCTGCCCGCGGCCCGCCGGCCGGCCGTACACGCCCTGTACGGCTTCGCCCGCTGGGCCGACGACATCGTCGACGACCCCGCCACCGGCCACACCACCACGGACCGCGCCCAGGCGCTCGACGCCCTCCAGCACCGCCTCGACGACGGCCTGCGGGGCGGCGGGAGCAGCGAACCGGTGGTGCGCGCGGTGGCGCACACGGCAGCGGTGTACGGCATCGACCACCGCCATTTCGCGGACTTCATGGCCTCGATGCGCAGCGATCTGACGGTGACGGACTATCCGGCCTACGCCGATCTGCGGCGCTATATGCACGGCTCCGCCGCGGTGATGGGGCTACAGATGCTGCCGGTGCTCGGCACCGTCGTACCGCAGGAGGAGGCCGTGCCGCACGCCGCGGCCCTCGGCATCGCCTTCCAGCTCACCAACTTCCTGCGCGATGTCGGCGAGGACCTCGACCGGGGCCGCGTCTACCTTCCCGCCGATCTGCTCGCGGCGCACGGCGTCGACCGCGCACTGCTCCGGTGGAGCCGGGACACCGGCCTCCCGGACCCGCGGATCACCGCGGCCCTGAAGGCGGCCGCCGAGCTCACCCGCGGCGTCTACCGCGAGGCGCAACCCGGCCTCGCCATGCTCGACCCGGTCTCCCGCCCTTGTATCCGCACCGCGTTCGTCCTCTACGGCGGCATCCTCGATGCCGTGCACGACGACGGATACGCCGTGCTGCACCGCCGCGCCGTGGTCTCCCGCCGACGCCGCGCGGCCACCGCCCTCGGCGGTCTGGCCCGTCTCGCCGCCACCCGCGTCACCGCCCGGCCGCCCATGGTGCGGCCCGGCCGGGTGCCGCACTACGCGCAGGAGGAAACCCCATGACCCAGGAGGCCCGCCGGGCCCCGCGCCTCCCGCTCCGGCTGCGCCGCCGGCCCGAGCTGTGGGAGCAGCAGCACCCCACCTGGCGCGACGCGAAACCCGCGCGCCTCGCCGACGCCGTCAAGGCCGCCCTCGCCCGCCCGTCCGGCAACTGGTTCGTCCTCGGCGCGGCCCGCGACATCGGCGCGCACCGTGCCTTCGGCCGCACCGTCGCCGGGGTCGAGGTGGTCGCCTGGCGGGACGCCGGCGGCCGCCTGATCGCCGGCCCCGGGGCCTGCCCACACCTCGGCGCACCCCTCGCGCAGGCTCCCGTACGCTGCGGCATCCTCCGCTGCCGGTGGCACGGACTCGCGCTGGACGGCGCCCCGTTCGCCGGCTGGGAGCCGTTCCCCGCCCATGACGACGGGCTGCTGGCCTGGGTACGGCTCGACGAGGCGGGCGGCCAACGCCCGCTGGCGCAGCCCGTGGTGCCCGACCGGCCGCGCCCGGAGGGCGCCGTCGCCGCCGTCTACACCGGCACCGGCCGCTGCGATCCCGAGGACGTGGTCGCCAACCGCCTCGACCCCTGGCACGGTGCCTGGTTCCACCCCTACTCCTTCGTCGACCTCACCGTGCTCGACACCCCCGCGGAGCACGGCGCGGAACGGCCCGACGGCCGCACCGTCCAGGTCTCCTTCAAGGTCGCCGGCCGCGCGGTGGTGCCGGTCACCGCGCGGTTCACCGCCCCCGGGCCCCGTACGGTGGTGATGCGCATCCTGGAGGGCGAAGGGCAGGGATCCGTGGTGGAGACCCATGCCACGCCCCTGGGCCCGGACGACCTGGGACGCCCGCGCACCGCGGTCATCGAGGCGATCGTCGCCACCTCCCGGCGCCCCGGCTTCGCCCTGGCCCGCGCGGCCGCCCCCGCCCTGCGTCCGCTGATGCGGGCCGCCGCCGGCCGGCTGTGGCGGGACGATCTCGCCTACGCCGAACGCCGCTGGCAACTGCGCACCAACGGACGGCATCCGGGCTGACCCAAGACGGCATCCGGGCTGACCCCGGACGGCGGGGTGTCGCCCGGCCCCGTCGGGCCCCGCCCGCGGGCCCGTTCGCCTGACCGGGACGCGTCCCGGTCACCGTTCGCCCCGCCGGGCCGCCCACCGCAGGGCCGCCGACCGCCCCCGGTCCGGCACGGTCCACAGGGTCTGGCCGCGCAGGCCCCAGCGCGCCAACAGCGCGTTCGCCGCGAGGAATCCGGTCGTCGCGGCCCGCTCCATCAGCGCCACCGGGAACCCGGTCCGTACCGTGTCGCCCGCGACCACCACCCGGGGGTCGGGGGTGTGCACGGTGGGCCGGTCGGGGAAGCAGCCCACCGGGAACAGCGGGCAGTCCGCGCGCCACTCATGGCGGCGATCGATGATCCGGACGCCCTGGGTCTCCGGGTAGACGGCGTGCAACTGCTCCACCAGACGGCGCTGTTCCCGTTCCCGGTCGGCTCCCGGGGCGACGGCGTAGGCGTGCAGTTCGAGCACCGAGCCGCCGGTGCGGGCGGACCATCGCGCCGCCTCACCCTCCCAGCGCTCCAGCACGCTGACATTGTCCAGCGACCCGAAACCGCTGGTGCCCAGGAAACCGGGCCGGTCGGCGGCCACCCGCCGCGCCAGCCACAGCCGCGACACCAGGAACGGCGGCGCGGTCCGCAGCCGCCCGATCCGCGCCCGCCAGGCGGCATCCGCCACCCCGGGCGAGGCGGCGACGAGCCGGCGCAGCCCGCCCGGGTCCAGCGCCAGCACCACCGCGTCGAACCGGCGGTCCGCACTCTCCCCGGCGGCGACCCGCAGCCCCCCGCCCGTCACCGGCGCGACCCGCGCCACCTCCGTGCCCGTGCACAACCGGACGCCGTGCCCTTCCAGATACCGGCCGAGGGGCTCCCACAGCGCCTGTGGAAACGGCTCATCGGGCACATCGAACAGCAGCCCCTCACTGGAGCCGAGGAAGTAGATGTGGAACATCAACACCAGCTCCGCGGCGGACAGTTCCCGCGGGTCGGCGAAGAAGCTCCGGGAGAACACCTCGAACGCCAGGTGCCGCGCGGCCTCGGGAAACCGGATACCGGCGAGGAAGTCGGCGGCGCTGACGCGGTCCAGCCGCTGATAGACCTGCGGCACCCGGACGTCCAGCAGCGGCAGCGCGGCGCCGGGGCGCATCCGTCCCAGATCCCGCCAGGTGAAGCTGGGACTGAGCGCCACAAAGCCCAGTGCGCTCCACGGCGGAGTCCGGGGCACCCGAGCGAAGCTGTCCCGCAGGCCCGACCGGTGGTGCAGCGGGTAGTCGGGCAGCCGTCTGAGCATCCCCAGCCCCGGATCGACCCGCCGCAACAGCCCCCTGAGGTTGTAGTACTGGGGAAAGAACGCATGGAACCCGCGGCTCATGGTCGCCGCCGAGCCGTCGGCGAGCCGCACCGGCCAGCCCGCCAGCCGGCCGCCGAGGACCCCGGCCCGCTCGTACAGCGTCACCCGCACCCCGCGCTCGGCCAGTGCGGTCGCGGCGGAAAGGCCCGCGATCCCGCCGCCGATCACCGCCACCTCCGGACCGCCCGCCGCCGCCCGGTCCCGGCCCGGCGGCCCCGGCACCGTCCGGGCCCGCCGGTCACGTCCGCGCCGCGCGGCCCCGCCGTCGTCGCGTCGAGGCGTCACGCCCCCTCCTCGCGGACGCCGGCCGTGGCGGCGACGAAGGTGTGGGTGATGCCGGTCTGCCAGCCGGTCAGCGGCAGGGCCCGCACCTGCCGGAAGCCCGCTCGGCGCAGCCGCCCGGAGAACTCCGCGGCGGTGTCGAACGCGAGGACGCTGCGCCACAGATGGCGGTACAGACCGGCGTCCCCCGCGAGCCGCCCGACCGGCCGCAGGATGCCGGCGCACACCGCCGTCCACACGGCGCGGGGCACCGCCCCGCCGGACAGCGTGTATTCGTGCACGGCCAGCCGCCCGCCCGGCACCAGCGCCTCCCGTACCGCCCCGAGGACCGCGTCCGGGTCCGTGACATTGCGGAAGAGGTACGCGGCGAAGACGGCGTCGAAGCCACCGGCCACCCCGGCCTCGGCCAGGCGTTCCACCGGTGCGTGCACGAAGGAGACCCCGGGCGGCCAGGGCTTGCCGGCGGCGCGCGCCAGCATGCCGGCCGAGGCGTCGACGGCGGTGATCCGGGCGTGCGGGGCGACCGCGAGCAGCGCCGCCGTCGAGGCGCCGGTGCCGCACCCCAGATCCAGCACCCGCAGTCCACGGCCCGCCTCGGGCAGCCCCAACCGCCGGGCGGAACGCCGCAGTTGGCCGTGGTAGCCGGGATTCACCGCGACCAGCCGGTCGTAGCTGCGGGACGCATGGTCGAAGGCGGCGGTCAGTTCGCCGTCGTGCAGCAGGGCCATGGATGTCTCCTCCGGTGACGGGGCGAGAGCGGGCGGGGTCACCGCACGGTGGTGCGGCGGGGCAGCAGCGGGAGTTCGGCGACGGTGCGGAGCATGGGCAGCACCGGGGTGCGCAGGCCGATGCTGACGTCCTCCCACAGACGGGAGCGGCCGTCGAGGAACCGCAGCAGCCGCTCCGTCGGCACCGTGCGGAACAGCCCGGTGAAGAACTCGGCGCCGTCCACCCGGCCGCTGTCCAGCGCACGCAGCAGCACGGCGTCCATCGCCCGGTGCCAGGCGGTGTGCGGGGGAGGGGGCGCCGGGGGGCGGCCGGCCCGCAGCGCGGCCGCGATCAGCGCCGTCTGCCGCTGCACGGAAGCGAAGGTGTATCCGGTCGACGGGCGGGTGGCGCCGCCCGCGGTCCCGATGCGGAACACCGCCCGGCCCACCCGGCGCGGAAAGCGGCCGTCGGTCATCGGGATCGCGCCCTGCTCAACGGCCGTGACCCGGAAGGCACCCAGCCGCAGCACCTGCCCGGTGTAGTGGCGCAGGGCCCGCTCGTAGTCGGCGGTGGCCATCGTCCGGCGGGAGAACTCCGTGTACTCCACCAGCGCCGCACAGTCGTTGAGCGGCAGCACATAGCCGAAGGACAGTCCGTGGCCGGGCTGCGGGGTACGGAAGTCCATCAGATCCGCGGTCGTGGGGTCGAACGCCGGGCGCCGGGTGCGGACGAACCAGCCCCGGAAGTGCTGCTGGAGGGTGGTCCGGGCCGGAGGGAGCCGCCCGGCCGGCCGGGAGTCGAAGGCCCAGCGGGCCCTAAGGGCCACCGGCCGCCCGGCGGCGTCGCGCCCCCGCACCTCGGCCCCGCCGCTGACGTCCCGTACGGACTCCACCGTCGCCTCGGACCGGACCACGGCGTCCTGTCCGGCGAGCCGGGCGGCCACCAGCGCCTCGAAGTCGCGCGACCGCAGCATCTTGTACCGGAAGGGCTCGGGCCGCCCCGCCGTCGCCTCACCGCCGGGCCCGTGCACCCGCAGCCGATCCCATGACGCGGTCAGGGCCCGGTCGAACGCGCCACCCGGCGCCTCCCAGTAACACCAGGTCCGCTCCGGCGGGGTGAGCGGCCCCCGCGGTGCGTCGACCAGCACCACCCGCAGCGGCCGGCCGCCGGCCGCCGGTGCGCACAGCCGGTGGGCGAGCGACAGCCCGGCCGCTCCCGCGCCCACGATGACGGCATCCGCGTCCTGCACGCCCGGTCCTCTCGCCGCCCGATGCCCCCGCGGCGATCTTTCCGCAGTCCCGGGCCGGGAGGCGGCATCCGACGCGCGGAAATCCGGCGGGCGCGTGCGGGCCGCCGCCCCGGTTGCCGTTCCTGTGCGGGCGTCCGCAAGAATCCTCTCCCGACCAATCCAGGTGGCGCACGGCGCCGAATCACCCGTGACCACGTCACGTCCGGAGGTGTCCATGCCCGTCGCAGCCCGCGGCGACCGATCCCCCGCACCGCATACCGGTGCCCTGGAATCCCTGCTCGCCCGCGTCTCCCGCGGCGACCAGTACGCGTTCGAGCATCTCTACACGGCGGTGGCCGGCTCCGTACTGGGCCTGGTGCGCCGGGTGGTACGGGACCCGGCGCAGTCCGAGGAGGTCGCGCAGGAGGTGCTGATCGAGGTGTGGCGCTCCGCGGCCCGCTTCGACGCACGGCAGGGCAGCGCCATGGCCTGGATCATGACACTGGCGCACCGTCGCGCGGTGGACCGGGTGCGCTCCGTCCAGGCGGCGGCCGACCGCGACCACCGGGCCGGCATGGGCGCCTACACCGCGCCCTTCGACGAGGTCAGCGAGCAGGTCGAGCGGCGGCTGGAGCGGGAGCAGGTGCGCCGCTGCCTCCAACAACTCACCGACCTGCAAAGGGAGTCGGTGACGCTCGCCTATTACCGCGGCTACACCTACCGGGAGACCGCCGATCTGCTGGGCGCGGCACTGGGCACGGTCAAGACACGACTGCGGGACGGACTCATCCGGCTCCGCGACTGCCTGGGGGTGTCGGCATGAGCACCGTCGATCTGCACACACTGACCGGCGCCTACGCACTGGGCGCGCTGTCCGAGCAGGAGTCCGCCGAGTTCACCCGCCATCTGGCGCAGTGCCCGGCCTGCACCCAGGAAGTGCGCGAACTCCAGGAGACCGCGGCCCGGCTCGCGCTGGCTGTGGCCGAGGTGCCCCCGGCCGGGCTGCGCACCCGGGTGATGGCCGCCCTGCCCGAGGTCAGGCAGCTGCCGCCGAGGGGACGCCATGCGACGGCGACCGTGGTCCCGCTGCGCCGGGGCACGCGCTACCGGCTGCCCTATCTCGCGGCCGCCGCCTGTCTGGTCGTCGCCGCGCTCGCCGGCGGGCTGGCCGTCCAGGCGCAGAACGAGGCCGACGAGCAGCGGGACCGCAGCGCCCGCGCCGAGCAGCGGGCCGCCGCGGTCAGCGCCCTGATGGCCGCCCCGGACGCCACCTTCCACACCACCGCGCTCAAGGGCGGCGGCAGCGGGACCGTCGTCGCTTCCAAGCGGCGGGGCCAGACCGCCTTCCTCTACCACGGCCTGCCGGCGCTGTCCGGCCAGCGGGTGTACGAACTCTGGTACAGCCGCAACGGTGCGATGGAGCCCGCCGGACTCGTGGAGACCGGCAGCTCCTCCGGCGCGATGCTGCTGACCGGCGGACCCCAGGGCGCGGACGGCGTCGGCGTCACGGCCGAACCCCGGGGCGGCTCCAGCCGGCCGACCACCGCGCCGCTGGCCGTCCTTCGGCTGTGACCTCCGGCCCCCACCGGATCTGACCCCGGCCGCCGGTCCCACCACGGGCCGGCGGCCGGCTCGTGCTGCCCCGGCGCGGAGCCCACCGCACCGCCGCGCGCCGGGCCTTGCGGTCCGGAACACATCCCGACCAATCCGCGCCGCCCCGGGCGCCGAATCCCTCGGTGAGCGGGCCGCCGCACCCCGGACGCGGCCCGCGCCGAGGCGAGGAGGCGGATGACCGTGGAGCGTCGACGGATCGCTGTGGTGGGCGGCGGGGTGGCGGGACTCACCGCCGCCCACGTACTTCAACAGGGCGGCTGTGCGGTGTCGTTGTACGAGGCGGAGGACCGGCTCGGCGGCCACGCCCACACCCACGACAGGGCCTCGGCGGACGGCCGGGTGCTACGGGTCGACACCGGGTTCATCGTCCACAACGAGCGCACCTACCCCCTGCTGCTGCGGCTGTTCCGCGAACTCGGGGTGGCCACCCAGGACTCCGAGATGAGCATGTCCGTACGGTGCGAGGGCTGCGGCCTGGAGTACGCCGGTGCCCGCGGACCGGCCGGACTGTTCGCCCGGCCGCGCAGCGCCCTGCGGGGCCGCTATCTGCGGATGCTGACCGAGATCCGGGCCTTCCACCGCGCCGCGCGCACCACGCTCGCCACCGACCGCGGTGACACCCTGACCCTCGGCCGGTTCCTCACCCGCTGCGGCTTCTCCCGGTACTTCGTCACCCACTTCGTCACGCCGCTGGTCTCCGCGGTGTGGTCCTGCGCCCCCACGACCGCCATGCAGTACCCGGCCGTCTATCTCTTCCGCTTCCTCGCGCACCACGGTCTGCTGTCGGTCGGCGGCTCACCCCGGTGGAAGACCGTCACCGGCGGCTCGGTGGAGTACGTCAGCCGGATCGGCAAACAGCTGACGGCCGTCCACACCGGTACTCCGGTCCGTGCGGTGCACCGCACGCCCGACGGCGCCCGGATCGTCGCCGGGGACGGGACCGAGCGCGGCTTCGACGCGGTGGTGGTGGCCGTCCACCCCGATCAGGCGCTGCGGATACTCGCCGACCCCACCGCCGACGAACGGCGGATCCTGGGCGCGTTCCGCTACTCCCGCAACACCACCGTGCTCCACAGCGACACCGCACTGCTGCCCCGGGCCCGCGGCGCGCGGGCCTCGTGGAACTACCTGATGACCTCCTGCACCACCCCGGCGGACGAGGTGCGGGTCAGCTACCACATGAACCGTCTGCAACGGCTGGACACCCCGGAGGACTTCATCGTCACCCTCAATGCCACCGACCGCATCGACAGCGAACGGGTCCTGGCGCGGATGGTGTACGAACACCCCCTCTACACCCCGGAGTCGGTCGCCGCCCAGCAGCGGCTGCCGCAGCTGAACACGGCGGTCACCGCCTTCGCCGGGGCCTACCACGGCTGGGGCTTCCACGAGGACGGCTGCCGCTCCGGCGTCCACGCCGCCGCGGCCCTGGGAGTGCGCTGGTGACCCCCGGCCCGACCGCACCGGCCGCCGGCCCCGTCACCGGCACCCACACCGCCGCCCTCTACGCGTGCCTGGTCTCCCACACCCGGACCGCGCCGCTGCGGTACTCCCTCCGCCACCGGACCTACCTGTGGCTGATCGACCTCGACCATCCGCCGCGGCTTCCCGCCGTGCTGCGCCCGCTGGCCCGGTTCGACCCCCGCGACCACTTCGCCGGGACCGCGCCGTCGATCCGGGCCGGACTGGAACGGTTCCTGGCCGGCCGGGGCGTACGGCTCGACGGCGGGCGGGTGCTGATGCTCGCGCACGCCCGGGTGCTGGGCCATGTCTTCAACCCGCTGACGCTGTACTGGTGCCACGACCGGCACGGCGCGCCCGTCTGCGTCGTCGCCGAGGTGCACAACACCTACGGCGAGCGCCACTGCTATCTGCTGCACACCGACGACCGGGGCCGCGCCGAGGTCGCCAAGGATTTCTATGTCTCGCCGTTCTTCCCGGTGGACGGCGCCTACCGGATGCGGCTGCCCGCACCGGCCGGCCGCCTCGATCTGACCGTCCAGCTGCGCCGCGGCGCCGCCCGGCCGTTCACCGCGACCGTGCGCGGCACCCGGCAGCCCGCGACCGCCGGGCGGCTGCTGACCGCCGCGCTCCGCCATCCCTGGTCCACGGCCGCCGTCTCCCTCGGTATCCGCCGGCACGGCATCGCCCTGTTCCTGCGCCGGCTGCCCGTCCGGCCCCGTCCCCACCACCGCATCCAGGAAGGCATGAAGTGAAGACCTCCGTCTCGGACCGCACCGAACCCGCCGACCTCGCCCCGGCCGCCGCCGTGCGCGCACCGGCCCACCCGCGGGTCGACGCGGCCACCTGGCCCGATGTGGCGCACGGACCGCGCGGCTCGGCGGCGCGCACCGCCGTGACCCGGCTGCTCGTCCAACGGGCGCTGGCCGCCCTGCCGTTGCGGCTCGCGCTCGGTGACGCCCCCGTAACGGGCGCCGCGGGGCCCCTGGTACGGGTGCACGACCCGGAGGCGTTCTTCCGGCGGATCGGTACCGACGGGCTGATCGGCTTCGGCGAGTCCTATATGGCGGGGGAGTGGGAGGCGGACGACCTGGTCGGCGCGCTGACCGTCCTCGCCGCCCACCTCACCTCGCTGGTACCCAGGCCGCTTCAGCAGCTCCGCGGCGCCTGGGCGCGCCGCCGGCCGCGTGCACAGCGCAACACCCTGGCGGGCGCCCGGCAGAACATCCACCGGCACTACGACCTGTCGAACGACCTGTTCGCGCTCTTCCTGGACCCGACCATGACGTACTCCTCGGCCGTCTTCCGGAAGCGTCCCGCCGGATGGGGCGACCTGGCCGCCGCCCAGCACCGCAAGATCGACCGGCTGCTGGACCTGGCGGGCGTCGGCTACGGCACCCGGCTGCTGGAAATCGGCACCGGCTGGGGAGAACTGGCCCTGCGCGCCGCCGCCCGGGGCGCCCGCGTCGTCTCGGTGACCCTGTCGCAGGAGCAGCGCGACCTCGCCCGCGCGCGTATCGCGCAGGCCGGCCACGCGGACCGGGTCGCGGTCGAGCTGTGTGACTACCGGCGGGTGAGCGGCCGTTACGACGCCGTGGTGAGCGTGGAGATGATCGAGGCGGTCGGCGAGGACTTCTGGCCCGTCTACTTCGAGACCCTCGCACGCCTGCTGCTTCCGGGCGGCCGGATCGCCCTCCAGGCGATCACCATGCCGCACGCACGGATGCGCGCCACCCGCACGACCTACACCTGGATCCACAAATACATCTTCCCCGGCGGCCTCATCCCCTCCGTCGAGGCCATCGCGCAGCACACGGCAGCCGCCGGCCTGCGGGTGCGGGAGAACGACGGCTACGGCGGCCACTACGCCGAGACGCTGCGGCTGTGGCGCGAGCGCTTCACCCAACGGGCTGCCGACGTCGACGCGTTGGGCTTCGACCTGGTGTTCCGCCGGATGTGGGAGTTCTATCTGGCCTACTCCGAGGCCGGGTTCCGGGCCGGCTACCTGGACGTCCGCCAGCTGCTCCTCACCCGGGCCGCCACGACGGCAGGGGACGGGGGCCCTCGGTGACGCGGGTGGCGGACCGTCTCGCCGCACTGCTCGCCGACCGGTTCGCGGGGGGCCTTCCGGTGCGGCTGCGGGCCTGGGACGGCAGCGAGGCCGGCCCGCCGGACGCACCGGTGGTGATCCTGCGCTCGCGCCGCGCACTGCGCCGCCTGCTGTGGCAGCCCGGTGAACTCGGCCTGGCCCAGGGCTACATCGCGGGCGATCTCGACATCGACGGCGATCTCGCCGACGGGCTGAGCAGAGCCTGGCGGTCGCTGCGCGCGGCCGGCCCGGCCACCGCCCTACCCGGCCCGCGCCGGCTGACCGGCATCGCCCTCGGCGCACTGCGGCTCGGCGCATTGGGCCCGCGCCCGCCCGCGCCCGGTGCCCCGCGGGCCCGGTTGCGGGGAACCCTGCACAGCAGCGCCCGCGACCGGGCCGCCATCAGCCACCACTACGACCTGTCCAACGACTGGTATGCGCTGCTGCTGGACGCGTCCATGGCCTACTCCTGCGGCTACTGGACCCGCCCCGACGACCCGTCCTACGGGCTCGCCGACGCCCAGCGGGACAAGCTGGCACTGATCTGCCGCAAGCTGGGCCTGGGGCCGGGCGCCCGCCTCCTGGACATCGGCTGCGGCTGGGGGAGTCTGTCGCTGTACGCGGCACGGGAGTTCCGGACCCGGGTCACCGCGGTGACCCTCTCCGGCGAGCAGCATGCCTTTGTCGCCGACCGGATCGCGGAGCAGGGCCTGGGCGATCTGGTCGAGGTCGAACTGCGGCACTACCGGCAGATCAGGGGCGGCGGCTATGACGCGGTGTGCGCCGTCGAGATGGGCGAGCATGTCGGCGACGCCCAGTACCCGGCGTTCGCCGCCCGGCTGCACGCGCTGCTGCGGCCCCAGGGGCGGGCGCTGATCCAGCAGATGTCACGGGGCTCCACCGCGCCCGGAGGCGGTGCCTTCATCGAGTCCTATATCGCCCCCGACATGCATATGCGCCCGCTGGGCGAGACCGTCGGTCTGCTGGAGGCCGGCGGCCTGGAGGTGCGGTCCGTCGAAGCGCTGCGGGAACACTACGCATGGACCATCGCCGCCTGGTACCGCACCCTGGAGACCCGCTGGGCGGAGTTCGTGGCGCTCGCGGGCGAACCGACCGCCCGGGTGTGGCGGCTGTATCTGGCCGGCAGCGGACTCGCGTTCACCGAGCGCCGGATGGGCGTCGACCAGATCCTCGCCGTACGTCCCACACCGGGAGGAGAGGCAGCGATGCCGCCGACACCGGAGGGCTGGTCCGTGGGGGGAGTCCGGCGGTGACCGGCTTCCCCTGGGCGGCGTTCGCCGCCAACCTCGCGGTGGCGGCCGGGACGGCGGGCGCCGTCATGCTCCTCACGTTCGCCGTCGCCAGAATCAAGGGCGTGCACCGGCTGGTGGACATCGCCTGGGGAGCGTCGTTCGCCGCGGTGGCCCTGGCCGGCTACGGGATGTCCGCCGGCCACGGTGACGACGGCCGGCGGCTCCTGGTCACCGGGGCCACGGTCCTGTGGGGGCTGCGGCTGTCCGCCCATATCGCCCGGCGCGGCCGTGGGCACGGCGAGGACCCCCGCTATGACCGCCTGCTCGCCCGGGCCCCCGGCAGCCGCGACGCCTACGCCCTGCGCGTGGTCTACCTGCTCCAGGCCGCCCTGGTGTGGCTGATCTCGCTGCCGGTGCAGGTGGCGCAGTACGTACCGGTGCCGCTGGGCGCGAGCGCCGTCGCCGGCGGACTGCTGTGGGCGGCCGGCTTCGTCTGCGAGAGCATCGGGGACTTCCAGCTCGCCCGCTTCAAGGCCGATCCGGCGAACCGCGGCCGGGTCATGGACCGCGGACTGTGGAGCTGGACCCGGCACCCCAACTACTTCGGTGACTTCCTGGTGTGGTGGGGACTCTTCCTGCTCGCGTGCGGCAACGGGCAGACCGCCGCGCTGGCCGTGGTCTCCCCACTGGTGATGTCCTTGCTGCTGACGTACGGCAGTGGTAAACGGCTGCTGGAGAACCAGCTGTCCGATCGCCCCGGCTACGCCGAGTACCGTGCCCGCACCAGCGGATTTGTACCGCTGCCACCCCGTCGGCACCCCCACCCGGAGGACCCCCGCCCATGACGACAGGACCGGCCCGGCCCACCGCCCCCGGCAGCGGCGCACGGGGAGTCCCGCACCGGCCGCTGGTGATCCACCGCGGCCCGGACACCCCGCGGGCGGCGGTGCTCCTCCTGCACGGAGGGCGGGCCGACGGTCTCGGCCCGCCGCCGCGGTTCAACCTCCCGGCGCTGCGGATGCGGCCCTTCGGCTCGGCGGTGTCCCGGGCGCTGCGCGGGCGCGAGGTGCTTCTCGCATCCGTGCGGTACCGCTGCCGGGGGTGGAACGGACCGCGGGCGGACGCCGCCCGGGACGCCCGGCAGGCCCTCGACGAGCTGGCCCCGCGCGGCGCGGACCTCCCGGTCGTGCTCGTCGGCCACTCCATGGGCGGCCGGGCCGCCCTGCTCACCGGCGGCCATCCGGCGGTCCGCGGGGTCGTCGCCCTCGCCCCGTGGTGCCCGCCCGGCGAACCCGTCTCCCATCTGCGGGACCGGACCGTGGTGCTGCTGCACGACGCGGCCGACCGGGTCACCGACGCCGAGGGCTCCTGGCTCCTCGCCGACCGCGCCCGGCAGGCGGGGGCCCGTGCCCACACGGTCGCCATGCCACGCGGCGGACACACCATGCTGCGTGACGCGTCTCACTGGCACCGGCTGACCGTGGACCTCGTCGCCGCCCTTCTGGACGGCACTCCTGTGCACCACGCGTTCGGCGGGGTGCACCCGGAGTAGCGCCCCGAACGGGTACCCCGTCTTTGACGGCTGGTCAGCCTCGCCCGCTCGGGCGGGGCCTGACGCTTTTTTGCGCTCTCTTGCCTACTCGGTGACACATGACGGAGACAGTGCGTACGTGCTCACCGCTTTTCAGTCAAGTGGAACGCTGGAAACGAGCAAAAGAGGCAACTAACTGACCAGATTGTCGCGTCTTCCGTGCAGAGTCATAAGAAGGGGCTTTCCACCCCTGCCCCGCGCCAGGGGCTCGGAAACCGGTCTTTGAGGAGATGGAATGCGACCGTTTGCGTTGAGCTACGCCCGTCCGGCGGCGAAGTCATCGACCAGTACGCCGTACAGCTACGACGCCACACGGCAACTCAACGTCCTCCCGGACGGGCGCCCGGCCACGTCCAGCCGGGCGGTGCTGCTGGCGACCGGCACCACCGCCTCCACCGCCGGTTCCAAGACCCACTTCGACGACTGAGCCCATGACCGTCCTGGTCCTGACCTGCGAGGAAGATCTGACGGCGGACATCGTGGTGGCGACGTTGCAGGACCTCGGTGTCCCGCTCGTCCGCCTCGACCCCGCCGACCTGCCCGGCAGGGTCGCCCTGTCGGCGGAGTACGCGGAGGGCGACTTCCACGGATATCTCAAATCCGGCGAACGCATGGTGAGCCTGGGCAGCCTGCGTTCGGTATGGGTGCGCCGGCCCGGTGTCCCCGGTGCCCGCACCGCGGAACAGTCCGCCTGGATCACGGCCGAGGCCGAGCAGGCGCTCTACGGCATGCTGACCAGCACCGAGGCACGCTGGATGAACCACCCGGTCGCGGCCGCGCAGGCGCGCTACAAGCCCTGGCAGCTCCGGCTCGCCCACCGGAGCGGCTTCCTCGTGCCCGCCACGCTGCTCACCACGTTCCCGGCGATGGCCCGGCAGTTCGCCGCCGCCCACCCTGACCTGGTGGTGAAATCGGTGAGCGGAAAGCACCCTGGTGACCCGCCGATGGTGCTGCCCACCACCCGTATCAGCCCGGACACCGACTTCTCCGGGGTGGCGGCCGGGCCGACCCTGCTCCAGCAGCACATCCCCAAGGAGGCGGATATCCGGCTGACATGTGTCGGTGAGCATCTCTTCGCCGCCCGTAAGAAAGCCGATCCGGAGGAAGTCGACAGCCGCTTCGCCCACCAGGGCACCTGGGAGCCCGTCGAGGTGCCCGACGCCGTCCACCGGGCCGTGAATGCGTATATGAGTGCCGCCCAACTCGCCTACGGTGCTTTTGATTTCGCCGAGGACCCGGACGGCGTCTGGTGGTTCCTGGAATGCAACCAGGGCGGCCAGTTCGGCTTCATCCAGTTGGAGACCGACCAGCCCATCGCCCAGGCCATCGCCGCCTGGCTCGCCGTGGAACCCTGAGGCCGCAGCGGCGGCCCGCCCGTACGCCGCCGCCCTAGTGGATCAGCGTGTTCGCCATCACGATGAGCAGACCGATCAGCATGTCCACCCCACCCGCCCGAAAGGACGCCGCCCAGCGCCGGCCCGCCACCCGGGCCGCCCATACCCCCCAGCCGAACAGCGCCACCGTATTGATGGTCAGCGCGACATCGACCGCGCCCTCCTCGCCCCACCATTCCGCGTAGGCACCGAACAGCGCGAACATGGTGGGCGCCATCGCGGCCACCAGCGGCCACTCCATCAGCACCGAACGCACCGCGCTCGGGGTGACGTGCTTGTCGTCGCTCGTCCGGTGCGCGATCGAGTGCGCGTAGCCGTGTGCCGCGGCCGACGCCACGGCCGTCAGCGCCACCCACAGCGTGTCGTAGCCCGGGTCCGGCGGCTTGCCCTCATGGCCCAGCGCGGCCACCAGAGCGCTGGCGAGCACCGAGCCGTACACCCCGCCGAACAGCAGCCGCTGGAGCGGCTCCTCTCGTCTGAGCGGCGGCGGCTGCACGGGTACGCTGCGGCTTTCTGACAAGGCGCCACCTCACAGGACCGACGGGCTTCCCCACTCCGGGATCAACACCCGAGATGTAGCAGCCCCCGGCGCCGATCCGTCCGAAGCTGCGCCGACGGCACCGGCGATTACCTCCGCGCGGCGCGCCGTGTCACCGCACCGCCGTGCCCCATGAGCCACGGTCAGGAGTGCAGCGTCAGCGGCGGATGCGTCCCGTTCAGGTAGTGGTCACCGATGTCGCGGAGCCGCCGGGTGGGGGAAGCCTGCGCCGTCAGTACGCGGGCGTTGCGCCAGAACCTGTCGAAACCCAGCGGGTCGGCGGCGGAGTCGGCGCCCTGGGTGAGCTCCAGGACGCGGGTGGTGAGACGCATCGCGGAGCGGCTGGTGACGGCCTCGGCGGCGGCGACCAGCACCGCGATATCGGCGCGCTGGTCGACCCCGAGCTCCGGGCCCGCGAGGAGGCCCCGCGCCAGGGCCTCCGACGCCGACTCGACCACGGCCGCGGCGGTGTGGGTGTCGGTCACCAATTCCCCGTACGCGAGGAGGAGATAGGGGTCCGCGTCCGGCCGCTCCGCGTACCCGCCCCCGTCCCGCCCGTCGGCCGGCCGGCCGCGCGGTCCGGCCCGGGTGATGTCCCGTGCCTCCGCCAGCGCTCCTTCGGCGATGCCCAGACCGACGTGGACGAGGGCGAGCCGGAGCGCCAGCGGCGCGAGCGTGGCGAACGGCGCGAGGGCGTGCTCATCGCGCGGGACGGCGCCGAGCACCTGGTCCGCGGGGACCGGGACGCCGTCGAAGCTGATCCGGCCGGCCGCGGTGAGCCGCTGGCCGAGGCGGTCGTGCTCGGGGGCGGCCGTCACACCGGGGTGGGCAGGGTCGACGCACACCACGAGGGACTCGCCCGTATCGGTGCGCACCGCGCCGAGCACCAGCCGGTCGGCGACGGCCACGCCCGCGGCGAACGACCGGCATCCATGGAGGAGGTATCCGCCCTCGGCCGGGGTGAGGGCGAGCTCGGGCTCGGTCACCGGCTCCGTGTCCGGGAGGTCGATGCCACCGCCCCAGAGCCACTGCTCCGCGCTCGCCCGGAGTTCGAGCTCCTCGGCCCGTTCCGGAGTGCCGAAGAACCGGGCGCTCCACGACAACACACAGTGGCGGCCCAGAAGTTCGCCGATCGAACCGTCCGCTGCCGCGATCTCCCGGATGACGGCGCAGGCGGTGCGCCAGTCGGTGCCCCGCCCGGCGGGGCCGGGGGGCGTCAGCAGCGCCGGCAGGCCCGCCTCGCGCAGCCGGGCGAGTTCATCGAACGGGGGCTTGCCGGCCCGGTCGCGGACCAGGGCGTCGAACGCGAGGTCATCGGCGACCTCCCGGGTGACGCGCAGCCAGATCCCGTCGTCGGTACGCATCGGTGCGCGCACGCCCACCTCCTGGCTTCCCTAGTTTTCCCACTGGATTGGTAGGGAAAAGATTGCTTCCGGGCCGCGGACGGATCAAGGGGCGTTCAAGGGATGGACAAGCGCGTCTTGGTATGCGGGACATGGGCCGGGAGGGCGCCCCGGACGCGCCTCGCTCCGCAGGCGCCTCGCCCCGGACGCGCCTCGCTCCGGGCACACCTTGCGACGACCGGCCCTAAGGATTCGTCCAGGACTCGGGATTCTCGGTCAGCTCCGCCACCTGCGGCGGCAGCGCCGCGGCGGCGACATCGGCCAGTGTCACCCCGTCGAGGATCTCGCGGACGTTCGCCCGCAGCGCGATCCACAGGGGCAGCAGGGAGCGGGCGGGCCCGGTGTAGGACAGCTCTGGCGGGCGGACTCCGCGTACCGACACCAGCGGTCCGTCCACGACCCGGATGACATCCGCGATGCTGATCTCCTCGGCGGGCTTGGCCAGCCGGTAGCCGCCGTTGCCGCCGCGCCGGCTCTGCACCAGCCCGCCCCGGCGCATATCGTTCAGGATGCCTTCGAGGAACTTGTGCGGAATGTCCTGGGCCTGGGCGATGGCCTCCGCCTTGAGCGGCCCCGCGTCCCCGGCGTCAGCGAGTTGCAGCGCGGCCCGCACGGCATAGTCCGCTCTGGCTGAGATCCGCATGCTCCGCATTATCCCGCAGGGGGCCCGGTGCGGATCCGCCGGGTGCGCGCCCGTTCGGCGCCCGTAACACCTGCGCCGTCCGGTTGCGAGCCCGGACGACCGGACGGAGGCTCGACATACGGCATGGACTCACGGCATCGACTCCGAGGTGAGTGTCGTGGCAGACAAAGGCGCGCCGACACCCGTCACCCAGCCCGCCATCCTGGAGACGCGAGGGCCGGGCGGCGTGAAGGTGGCCCTCGACGTCAACGGCGTCTCCCGGATCCTGCATCTGGAACCACGGGTGAGCCTGCTGGACGCGCTGCGCGAGCAGATGGCCCTCACCGGCTCCAAGAAGGGCTGTGACCAGGGAACCTGCGGTGCGTGCACGGTCTGGCTCGACGGGCGCCGGGTGCTGTCCTGTCTGACCCTGGCCATCAGCTGCGAAGGCCGGGAAGTGACCACCATCGAGGGTCTCGCCGAGGGCGATGAGCTGCACCCGATGCAACGCGCCTTCCTGGAACACGACGCCTTCCAGTGCGGCTACTGCACGCCGGGACAGATCATGTCGGCCGTCGCGCTGCTGAACGAAGGACATGCCGGGACCGACGCGGAGATCGCCGAGTGGATGAGCGGCAACATCTGCCGCTGCGCGGCGTATCCCCCTATCCGCGCAGCCATCCGCGAGGTGCGGGACCGGAAGACAGGACAGTGATGTGCGTGCCATCAGCTACACCCGTGCGACGGATGTGCACAGTGCCGTCGAGGCGGTGACGAGTGACCCCGGCAGTTCCTTCCTCGCGGGCGGCACCACGGAACTCGATCTGCTGCGGCTGGATGTGCTGCGGCCGCATCGTCTGGTCGACATCAACCGGCTGCCGCTGACCGGCGTCGAGGAGCGGGCCGACGGCGGACTGCTCATCGGCGCGCTGGCCCGGATGAGCGAGGTCGCCGAGGACCGCGCGGTCGTGGAGCGCTTCCCGATGCTGTCCCAGGCACTGCTTCTCGGGGCCTCCGCCCAGTTGCGGCACATGGCCTCCATGGGCGGGAATCTGATGCAGCGGGTGCGGTGCGCCTACTACCGCGACCCCGAATCGGCCTGCAACAAGCGCGTTCCGGGCAGCGGCTGTTCCGCGCTGGAGGGCGTCCACCGCGGTCATGCGATCCTCGGCACGAGCGAGCACTGCATCGCCACCCACCCCTCCGACCTGGCGGTCGCCCTCGTCGCCCTGGACGCCGTGGTGCACCTGGAAGGCATGGACGGCGCCCGCACCCTCCCCGTCGACGACTTCTTCCTGCTGCCCGGCGATACGCCCGAGCGCGAACATCCGCTCACGCCCGGCGAACTCATCACCGCGATCGAGGTGCCCGCGCTCCCCATGGCCCGCGGATCGCTGTATCTGAAGGTGCGGGACCGCGAGTCCTACGAGTTCGCCCTCGCCTCGGCAGCGGTGGCGCTCACCCTGGAGGACGGAGTGGTCCGCGAGGTCCGGCTCGCCCTCGGCGGGGTGGCCACCAAGCCGTGGCGCGCCCGCCGGGCCGAGGACGTCCTCCTGGGAGAGCGCGCCGACGACGCCGCGTTCACCCGGGCCGCGACCGCCGAACTGGCCCCCGCCACCACCCGGCCGATGAACGCGTTCAAGGCGGAACTCGCCCGGCGGACCCTCGTCCGCGCCCTGCGCACCGTTGCCACGACCGGAGGCGGGACGGCATGACGACCGGCGCCACCCTCGAAGCCATCGGCCGGCCCGTCGACCGCGTCGACGGTCCTGCCAAAGTCACCGGACGCGGCCGCTACTCGGCGGAGATCACCCTGCCCAACACCGCGTACGCCGCGCTGGTCGGCGCCCGTACGGCCAGCGGGCGGATCACCGGAATCCGTACGGACGCCGCGGAGCGCGCCGACGGTGTGCTCGCCGTGCTGACCCACCAGAACCTGCCGAACATCGCCGGCCGGCCCCATCTGCTGCCGTCCCTGGCCGGCCATGCCGCCCCGGGGGAGAGCTTCTTCCCGCTCCAGGACGAGGTCGTCCACTACTTCGGCCAGCCCGTCGCCGTGGTGATCGCGGACTCGCTCGAACGCGCCCACTTCGCGGCCCGGCAGCTCCATGTCGACTACGACCGGCGTCCCTCCGTCACCACCCTGGACGAGGGCCGGGACCAGGCCTATGAACCCGAGGCGATCTTCGCCGGATTCGTTCCCGCGCGCAGCGTGCGCGGCGATGTCGAGGCCGGCTTCAAGGCCGCGGCCCAACGCCTCGATGCCACCTTCCACTTCGCGGCCAACCACCACAACCCCATCGAGCCGTCGGCCACCACAGCCGTCTGGGACGGCGACCGGCTCACCCTCTACGACGCCACCCAGGGCATCGTGGCGACCCAGAGCACCGTGGCCGCACTGCTGGGCATCCCGCCGTCGAAGGTGCGGGTCCGGGCGTCGTTCGTCGGCGGGGGATTCGGCTGCAAGGCCATGATCTGGCCGCATGTCACCCTGGCGGCCCTGGCCGCGCGGGAGGTGGGCCGGCCCGTCAAACTGGCGCTCACCCGCGAGCAGATGTTCACCTCCTGCGGCCACCGCGAGGAGCAGGAACAGCGCATCGAACTCGGGGCGACCGACGACGGCCGGATCACCGCCCTGCGCCACCACAAACTCTCGCTGACCTCGCCCTTCGACGAATGGGCCGAACCCTCGCTCGGCATGGCCGGCCAGGTCTACGCCTGCCCCCACTACGAGGGCGTCTACCGGCTGATCCGCAGCAACACCATGACTCCCACCTTCACCCGCGGCCCCGGCGAGACCACGGGCATGTACGCCATGGAATGCGTGATGGACGAGCTAGCCCACCGCATCGGCGTCGACCCGGTGCAACTGCGGCTGCGCAACCACGCCGAGGCCGACCCGCACACCGGCCACCCCTGGTCGAGCGACGGTGCACAGGAGTGCTACCGGCGCGGCGCGGCCCGCTTCGACTGGCAGTCGCGCAACCCCGAACCCCGCTCCGAGCGGGACGGCAACCGGCTCATCGGCAAGGGCATGGCCACCGCCGGTTACCCCGTGCTCTTCCCCATGCAGCCGCAGCGCGCCCGGGCCCGGCTCTACGCCGACGGCACCGCGGTGGTGCAGGCCGGCACCCAGGAGTTCGGCACCGGCGCGGGTACCGCCATGACCCAGGTCGCCGCCGACGGCCTGGGCATCGCGCTGCGGAACGTCCGGTTCGAGTACGGCGACACCGACCTGCCCAACGTCGCGGCCGCGGTCGGCTCGGCCGGCGCCGGAATGATCAGCGCCGCGGTGTACACGGCCGCCACCACACTCCGCGACCAGATGATCGAGCAGGCGATCGCCGACCCGCACTCCCCGCTGCACCACGCGGACCCCGCCACCGTCGTCGTCCGCGAGGGCCGGATGCAGCTCCGGGACCGGCCCGACACCGGCGAGACCTACCGCGCCCTGATGGAGCGTCACTTCATGACCGACCTGGAGGCACTCGGCAGTTGGAGCCCGCCACCGCAGGACCTCCCGTACGGGCTGGCCACCTTCGGGGCCCAGTTCGCCGAGGTCGCCGTCGACCCGGACCTCGGTACCGTCCGGGTGCGCCGCATGGTCGGTGCCTTCGCCCCCGGCCGGATCCTCAACGCCAAGACGGCCCACAGCCAGGTCGTCGGCGGCATGCTCTGGGGTCTCGGCCAGGCACTGCTGGAAGGCAGTCTGACCGACCCCCGCGACGGCCGCTGGGCGAACGCGAGCCTCGGTGAGTACCTGGTGCCGGTCAACGCCGACGCCCCCGACGTCGCCGTCGAGTTCGTGGAAGTGCCGGACACCGTCGTCAACCCGCTCGGCGTCAAGGGCCTCGGCGAAGTCGGCATGGTCGGCGCCGCGGCGGCCATCGCCAACGCCGTCTTCCACGCCACCGGCTACCGGGCACGGGAACTGCCGATCAGGATCGAGCACCTGCTGTAGGGGAGCCCGGCCTCCCCGGCGACGGAAGGACGTCACCATGCCCACGAACGCACACCCCGGCCCGCTGCGCGTACTCGTGCTGGGCGCCTCGATGCGCGCCGGATCGAGCAATGCCCGTCTGGCCTCCCTCGTCGCCCGCATGATGACCGCCACCGGGGCCACCGTGGATCTCGCCAGGATGCGGGAGTTCGCCATGCCGCTGTACGACGGTGATGTGGAGGAGACACAAGGGCTGCCGGACGGCGCGCTGGCGCTCCGCGACCGGCTGGAACGGTGCGACGCCTTCGCGCTCTCCTCACCCGAGTACAACGCCTCCGTCCCGGGAGTGGTGAAGAACGCGATCGACTGGGTCTCCCGGGTCCGGCCGCAGCCCTTCAAGACCAAACACGCGCTGCTCGTCTCCGCCTCTCCGTCCATGGTCGGCGGCAACCGGGGACTGTGGGCGCTACGGGTTCCGCTGGAACATCTCGGCACCCGCGTCTACCCGGACATGTTCAGCCTGGCCGCGGCCCACCAGGGCTTCACCGAGGACGGAGAGCTGACCGACCCGGCACTGCAAACGCGCCTGGAGGAGACCGTCGACGCCTTCCTCCGTCTCGTCGAGGCCGATGCGCGCTACGTCTGTCTACAGCGCCGGTGGTACGAGTTCCCGGGGGACCGCACCGGGGCGCCCGTCACCCAGCGGGCGGAGGGCTGAGCGGGCGCCCGGCGGCGGTTTCGAGCGCCCCCCACGGCCCCCTCTAGGCGGAGGTAAGCCGGGCCCGGTGCCGGGCGGCCCGGCGCCGCATGGCGCGTCGCTCGTCCTCGCTCATCCCGCCCCAGACACCCGTGTCCTGCCGGGATTCCATCGCCCATTGGAGGCACTGCCCCATCACCGGGCAGCGGCGGCAGACGGCCTTGGCCTCCTCGATCTGGAGCAGCGCGGGACCGGTGTTGCCGACGGGAAAGAAAAGCTCCGGGTCCGCTTCACGGCACACCGCGTCGTGACGCCAGTCCATGAGTAACCTCCGTTCTCCGCGGCGGGGCGCGGTCGATGGGCAGTGCGGCACGGCGTCACCGGGTCGGCCGGCTGCTTCGGCAGCCTCCTTACCCGGACGCCTGCTGTCCTCGCGTGCCCGATCCTGCGCCCACAATGCGCCGCCGTCCCGAACGAACACATTCCTCCCCGAATCGATCACATTCCGGCCCGGCACGCCCACCGCGAGGGACCGCGTCCGGCACCCGGCGGAACGGCCCGCGGCAGCGTGGGCCTGGGATCAAGACGCCCTGCGACCAGCGCTCTTGACTCCCGTGAACAGCCGTGAAGTGATATGGACGGGAACTACGGGGAGGGGCACCATGCTGGACGGGCTGAGCGAGTTCTGCACCGAGGCACTGACGGAGCACGGGTGTCCGTCGGTCTCCGTAGCGGTGGCCGAGCGCGGCGAGGTGGTGCGCGCCGCCGCCTACGGGACGGCCGATCTCGCCACCGGCCGCCCGGCCACACCGGACACGGCATATGCGCTGGCGTCCGTCACCAAGCCGATGACGGCAACCGCCGTCTGCCACGCGGCCGACGAAGGGCTCCTGGACCTGGACGCCCCCGTTCCGCTCCCGGGCGCCGACGGCGGGCCGGCCCCCACCGCACGCCAACTGCTCCAGCACCGGGGCGGCTTGGGCGCGTACTACGACTGGGACTACGGCGACGGCGAGCGGGTGCACGACCCGGACCGCTACGCCGTGCCCTACCGCGCGCCGGGCACCGGCTTCGGCTACGCCAACCTCGGCTACCGCCTCCTCGGCCGACTGCTGGAGCAGGCCACCGGCCAGGAACTGGGCGCCGTTGTCCGCGAGCGGGTCCTCGCACCGCTCGGGCTCACCGGCTGCCATCTCGCGCGGGCGTACCCGGGCCCGGCACCGTCGGCGCAGAGGTACACACCCGACGGCCGTGCCTACCCCGATTACGATTGCGGCCACCCGGGCGCCACCCTCGGCTGGGCCCCGGCCGGTGAGCTGGCGCTGTTCGCCCAGTCGTACGACCGGCTGCTGAAGCCGGAGACCGCGGCGGCCGTACGGCACGCGCTGCCGGTCAACGACCATCTGGGGTACGGGCTCGGCTGGTGCCTGTCCTCGGGCGACGGACCGCTGGTGCAGAGCCACGGCGGCGGCGGGCCCGGCGTGGCCGCGATGGCCGTCGCGGTACCCGAGCGGCTGCTCTCCGTCGCGGTACTCACCAACTCCACGAACAAGGCGGCCCGCGACGCGATCCTCCGGTACGTGCTGGAGGAACTGGCGCCGGACTGCCCGCCCGAGTCGATCACACCGGTTATCGCCGACCCGGCGCACCCGATGACGCTGCCGGAGGGCGACTGGACGGGCCTGATCAGCGCACCCGAGGGAGCGATCCCACTCACCCTCCGTGTGCTGCCGGACCGTCAGGTCGCCCTGAGAATCGCCGACATGAGCGCCACGACCGCCGCGAGCGCCTCGGCGGCCTGGGATCTGCGCACTTCCTTCCCGTTGCAGCTACCGACCACCGACGCCCGGATCAACAGCCCGGAACTGGGACTGTTCCTCCGGCTCGCCGACGGTGCGTTGACCGGTGAGGCCCACGCCTACAAGAACGGCGACACCGACGGCCGGCTCGGCAACTTCCTGACCCACCCCTGCACCCTGGCCCCGGCCTGAACCAGCAGGAGCCGCCAGGTCAGGACCCCGGTGTTCAGAGGTCCAGGTCGGCGCCCACGCTGGAGGCCGGGACGGAGAGGATGCCGTCGAAGGCGTCCAGGACCGGCGTATGCAGGAAGGTGCTCTGCATCCGGATGCGGTCCGGCCCGGTGGGCTCCTCGGCCGCCGGGCGGCGGGCGGGACGCAGCGCGGCGAGGCTGAGTCCGAGCCCGGCGTCGGCGAAGGCGGCCTCGATGCTGCCCGGCTCGGGCGGCTGGAGTGGCGTTTCCTCGACGGTGAAGCCGAACCGGGCACTCTCGTCGAGGCACATCTCTGCCGTGTGCCCGCCGATGCTGGTCAGACCGAGGGCGAAGTAGTCGTCGCCCAGGGCGCGGTGCAGATGCTGTCCCATGGGGAACGTCGTGAGCCTGCCGTCGAAACAGACCGGCGTCTTCTGGATGTGCGCGTTGTGGGCGACCAGCACGATACGGCCCTGCGGCGCGGTGTGTTCCAGATGCCAGCGCACCGACCCGGCCATATAGGTGTCGCGGACCGAGGTGTCGGCGGTCAGCCCGCGCCCGGCGAAGAGTTCGACCATGGTGCGGAAGGTGTAGTCCGCGCTGCATGCCCCTTCCAGCCGTCGCACCGCCGTGTCGTACGCGAGTTGGTCGCTGCGGCTGACGTAGAGCGGTTCCACGGCGCGGAACCGGGTCAGCAGCCGGCTCAGGGCCGCGCTGAGCGCGTCCTGCTCGGCCTCGGGCAGACGGGCCCAGGCCGGTGCGGCCACCGCTCCGGACTCGCCGGCGAAACGCTCGGCACGCTGGATCGCCGAGCCGATCAGCGGCAGGAGATCGGGGTCCACCTCGCGGAGGTAGTCGGCGACCGGGATCAGCGCGGGCAGCAACGAGCCGCCCGCCGCGGGGATATCGACGCCCGCGAACCGGACGGGCCGGTGGGCGGTGGTGTTGTGGTGGCGCACTTC
This sequence comes from Streptomyces sp. bgisy130, assembly GCF_057708345.1. NCBI lineage: Bacteria > Bacillati > Actinomycetota > Actinomycetes > Kitasatosporales > Streptomycetaceae > Streptomyces > Streptomyces sp. bgisy130. The sequence continues at coordinate 108,780 of NZ_JBYISA010000017.1, read as the reverse complement.
GCGCAGCGGCTCACCCATGCCGAAGGGGACCGCGGCCGGCGCATACCGTTCGAGGTCGTCCTCCCCGCCGGCGCCCTGCACCCAGCTGTCGAGCGTGAACCCCTCGCTGAAGCCGTACTCGAAGGCCAGCACGGTGAAGCCGCAGCGTTCGACGAGGAAACGGATCACCCGCCGACGGGCGAGGGCGAACTCGTGGAGGAAGTGCGCGTTCTCGCCGATCGCGACCACCCGCGCATCGCCGACGGCGGCCCGCAGCGGCTCCAGGTCATCGAGCGGCGCATCCGGGTCGAGGCCGGCGAGGGGAATGGCGTGGTCGCGCAGCCAGGACGCGAACCGGTCATGGTGACGGGGAGCGGCTGTCATGTCGAGATCTCACTTCTCGTGGCGGAAGCTGCGGTCAGCAGAGCGGGGACGCGGCCGTGGACGGCCCGGCGCACATGCGCAGAACGGTCCCGTTGTGGAGCCTCATGGGCTCTCGACGCACGGGAGGCGTCACCGGAAGGGGCCTCAGAGAAAACGACTGCCAGAAACCATGGGCCCAACGTACCAAGCCCGGTGGACAGCCCGCGCGCCCTTTTGGAGACGGCAGCACGGGGAGGGGACTACGGTCGACCCCTCGGCCGGCGCGGGCCGGTCGGGCAGCTCTCATCAGGAGGTGAAGCCGGATGCTGGTACTGGGGCGTTCGCAGGTCGAGGCGTTGCTCGATCTTGATGCGCTGATCGATGCGCTGGCGTCGGCGATGACGGATCTCAGTGCGGGCCGTGCTTCCGCCCCGGACCGCGTCGCCGTGGCGGTGCCGGAACGGGACGGCTTCCTGGCGGCCATGCCGGGCTTTGTGCCGTCCGCCGGGGCGCTCATGAGCAAGCTGGTCTCCGTCTTTCCGCACAACGGTGGCACCCCGGTGCCGACCCACCAGGCGCTGATCGTCGCCTTCGATCCGGAGACCGGAGCGCCCACGGCGCTGCTGGACGGTACGGCGATCACCGCGGCCCGGACCGCCGCCGGTTCGGCGCTCTCGGCGCGTCTGCTCGCTCGTGAGGACGCCTCGGTGCTCGCCGTTCTGGGTACCGGCGCACAGGCCCGGTCGCATGCCGAGGCGATGTGCCGGGTGCGCCCGATCCGGCAGATCCGGGTGGCCGGCCGCGACCGGACGAAGGCGGCCGCGCTGGCCGGCGAACTGTCCACTGCCCTCCAGGTTCCCGTCGAGGCGGCGGACACCTACGCCGAGGCGCTCGACGGGGCCGATATCGCCGCCGCGACCACTCATTCAGTCGAGCCCGTCATCCGCCGCTCCTGGCTGACACCAGGAGTGCATGTGACCTCGGTGGGCTTCAACCCGGACGGCCGGGAGATCGACGATGCCACGGTCGCCGAGGCGCTGCTGTGCGTCGAGTCGCGGCAGGCGGCGCTGGCGCCCTTCCCCGCGGGCAGCAACGATCTGCTGCGCCCCCTCCGCGACGGCGTCATCACGGAAGGGCATGTACACGCCGAGCTGGGCGAACTCCTCGCCGGCGACAAACCGGGCCGCTCCTCGGACCAGCAGATCACCCTCTACAAGTCCGTCGGGGTGGCGGTGCAGGACGCCGCGGCCGCGGCCCTCGTCGTCACGGCCGCCCGGAAGCGGTCGGTCGGGGCGGAGATCGAGCTGTAGTGTCCATCGGAGCCGAAGCGGGTGAACTCGGGGTCTCGCTGCGCCAGTTCGTTGAGCCGGGCCCGTACGCCAGCCGCATCCCAGTCCGGTGCCGGTTCTGCCGAGGGGGCGTTGCGCTTCATGGCAGGCATTCTCCCTCCCCGCCGGTTGAAGCCCGGACGAGCTCCGTCCCGTCGGCCGCACCGGAGGCTCACTCCGGCGTCCAGATAACCCCCTCGTGCGGGGCCAGCACACGGGAGTCACCGCGCGTGGCCGTAGTGGCGAGCGTCGACAGAGACCGTCCTCCGAACCGGTCGGCGAGAACCTGGTCGACGGGGACCGCGTGATCCGTCAGGTTGAGGGTGATCAGGAGGCTTCGGTCGGTGGCCTGGGGATGTGCGGAGCGGGTGTAGGCCAGGACTCCGGTGGGGGCGTCGAGGAACTCGATCGTTCCGGAGCCGAGTGCCGGATGGCTTCGGCGCAGGGCCAGCAGTGCCCGGGTGAGGGTGAGCAGGGAGGACGGATCGTGCTCCTGCGCGGCCGCGGTGCCTCCCGGAGGGATCGTCACGGGGAGCCAGGGGGTGACCTCCGGTGCGGTGAAGCCCGCGGTCGGGCCGTCGCTCCACGGCATGGGGGAGCGTGCCGGATCGCGGCTCAGGGACGGGGTGCGCAGGCCCCAGGGGTCCCGGATGTCCTCGGGGGCGATGTCGGCGTCCGGCAGGCCGAGTTCGTCGCCGTTGTAGAGGATCGCCGTGCCGGGCAGGGTGAGCAGCAGCATCATCGCGTTGGGCGCCTGGGCCCGGCCGACCCGGGAGGCGACCCTCGGGTCGTCGTGGCTGCCCATGACCCAGGTCGGCACCGCGTCGTCAGGGAGTGCGCGGAGGACCTCGTGGACGAGATCTGCGGTGGCGCGGGCCTGCCAGGGAGTCCGGAGCAGGCCGAAGTTGAGGGGCAGATGCATTTCGTCGAGGTCCCGGCCGAAATAGCTGCTCCAGACCCGCCAGTCGTATTCATGGATCTCGCCCAGCGCGATGCGTTCGTCCGGGCCGTCTCCGTAGGAGCGGAGCAATATCCGGAAGTCGCGATAGAGCGGGTGGATGTCGGAGTGGCCCTGGTCGTACAGGTGTTGCTGACTGTCGTATCCGCCCATGGGGCGGTGGTGGGCCATGGCGCCCGGGGACGCGGGCGGGTTGTCCCGTAGGGCGGGGTCTTTGGCGGGGAGCGGGGCGCAGTCCACCCGGAATCCGTCGACGCCACGGTCGAGCCAGAAACGTGCCACATCGAACATGGCTTCCCTGACTGCCGGGTTGCGCCAATTCAGATCCGGCATGGTGGAAAGGAAGGAGTGCAGGTAGTACTGACCGCTGCGGGAGTCCCATGTCCAGGCGGATTCACCGAACAAGGTGATCCAGTTGTTGGGCGGCCCACCACCGGGTGCGGGGTCGCGCCATATGTACCAGTCGCGCCGGCCGCTGTCCGGCCCGGACCTCGATTCCTGGAACCAAGGGTGGGCTGCGGCGGTGTGATTGGGCACGTAGTCGATGAGCACCCGCAATCCGTGGCCGTGGGCCGTGTCGAGGAGTGCGTCGAAGTTCGCCATATCGCCGAAGAGGGAATCGACCGCGGTGTGATCCCGGATGTCGTAGCCGAAATCCTCCATGGGGGAGGAGAAGAACGGCGACAGCCACAGCGCGTCGACGCCGAGCCGGGCGAGATAGGGAATCCGGTGGCTGATGCCGCGCAGATCGCCCACGCCGTCGCCGTCGGTGTCGAGGAAGCTCCGCGGGTAGACGTGGTAGATCACCGCGTCCTGCCACCAGGACCGCGTCGTGCGGGGTGCGCGCCCGGTCACGTTCAGAAGGATCCGGTCTCGCAGCGCCGGACCCAGTCGGTCGCGGCGATCGCGTACGACGGATCGGGGCTCAGCCGGTCCTCCCGGCGGCAGGCCTCCACATACTTGATGGCGTGCGGGTCCTCGGTCGCCAGGGCGCGTTCGGCGAGCGTGACGTAGTCCTGGACCGGCTCCCCGGGGTGGTGCTCGCGCCGTCCCGTGCCGTAGGCGCTGCGGATGGCCGCCGAGAAGCGGACCGCGGCGGCGACGCTGGGCCAGTGGAGTTCGGCGGGCAGGCTCGGCAGTACGAGGCGGACCGCGGCGGGGGTGGTGAGGGCGTGCACGAAGGCCATCGGGGTCTTGTGGTCGTCGGTGAGGTAGCTCCCGGCGGCGGCCCTGGTGAGCCGGCTCAGCGCCCGGTCGGCGTCGTCCTCGGGGAGCAGCGAATCCACGGCCGGCGCGAAGTCCGGTTCGAGCCACACCGTTTCGAGCCGGATCCGGAAGATCATGCCCATGCCCTGGTCGCTGCGCAGCTTGGGGACCGCCTCCCACGCCTGCGCCAGATCCCGCTGACGTGGTGTGGACGGTTCCTCGGGGAGCTCCTGGTAGCGGGCGGCCCAGTAGCCGAGCCCACGGGCCAGTTCCTCGATGCGCCAGGGGCCGGTGGATTCCTTCAGCATCCGCACCGCGTGCCCGGTGCGGATGACGCCATGGCCGCCGCCTGCGGCGAAGCCCGGCAGCAGCCGGGGCCACCAGCGGGCGAGTACATCGGTCCAGGCGGCGCCGTCCAGTTCCCGCCGGAAGAATGCGTTCCAGTCCCCGAGGAGCCGCATATTGCCCAGGGCCGGGCGCCAGTTGTCGTGGGTGATCTCCTGGAATCGTCCGTAGGTGTCCTCGTAGAGCACCTTCCGGTACGAGCTCACCCAGGCCCCGATCGCCGCGGTGTGCCCAAGCTGTCCCAGGGCTTCCGCCGCCATGGGGCCGTGATTGCTCACCCCGGGGCCGAACTCGGGGCCGGAGTTGCTGAGGTACTTCAGTGCGCCGTCCAGGTCGTTCACTGTGCCCCCTAGATCGATTCCCCTTCATGGAAGGACGCGGCGGGCTGTTCAGCAATATGACCCCGCCATATTGGCCGGATTGCAGGGTGGGTGGGAGGTGTGCCGTCCGGGGTGGTGCGGCGCGGGGGAGCGTATTTCGACAGGGGCGCACCACGTGGTGCGGGCTTGCCCGCCCGGGATCCTACAGGCGGGGGCGGTGCGGGCGGCGGGCCCGTTCATTGGATCTTGGCGCGATTCAGGGGCTGCTTTTCGTCGGCACAAACCAGTGAAATCAAGACAGTTGGCCAATCGCCGTTGACGTGGGCATGTGCCAAAAACTAGTGTCCTGCTTCGGCCCGGAATGGGCCCTCATTTATTCGCTGGTCGATTCTGATTTCTTTTTCGTTGGCGTGAGTCTCGCCGGCTGCTCATTCGGCGTTATCGCCCACCATTCGCTGTGGTGCCATACCTCCGCACGGGCGCACCGGAATGCCCCATTGCGGTCGGATACGTAACGACGAGGAGAATGCATGATCAAGCACACTTCGCCGATCAGTGGAATCGACGCACATGGCGATCTGGTGGTGACCGCCGGCTATGACAACCGGGTAATTCTCTGGAATGCGGTCACCCATACCGCCATCACCGAGGCACGCCACGACCACCTCGCCAACCAGTGCCGGTTCTCCGCGTCCGGCCGGATCGTGGTGACCTCCAGCAGCGACTATTCCGCCCGTTTATGGTCCGTGCCCGATCTGCGTCTCATCTCGGTGCTCACGGATCAGAAGGACGATGTGGAGATGACCGTGATCTCCCCCGATGAAACCCGGGTGGCGACGGCGTCCCGCGATCACCTCGCCCGCATCTACGACCTGGACGGCCGGCTGATCCACCGGCTGGAAGGGCATGAGGCGGACGTCCTGTCCGTCGAATGGGTGCGGGGCGGCACCGAGTTGGTGACCACCAGCGACGACGGAACGGTACGCCGCTGGGACAGCGCCGACGGCACCCTGCTGCGCACCATCGACCTCGGGGACGTCGAAACCGACACCGTCGCCGTCCTGGGCGTGGACAGCTTCGCGCTCGGCAACGACGAGGGCGAGCTGATCCTCATCGACCCGTCCGGGACCCGGCGCCACCGGGTGCACGACGCCGGCATCAAACGGCTCGCGTACGACCCCGAGGGCGGCCTTCTGCTCAGCTCCAGCTATGACCGCACCGTACGGCTGTGGCGCCTGGACCAGGGCGGGGACCCGGTCCATCTGCTGACCAGCGAGGTGCCGGCCGACGTCTGGCTGCGCTCCTGCGCCAAACTGAGCGCCACCCGCTGGGTCTTCGGCACCTTCGGATCGAGTTACGCGGTCTTCGACCGGGACGGCGGGACCTGGGACCTGAGCGCCGTCGAGCCCACACCGGGACTGAACGCGGTCACGAACACCCCCACGGGACGGTTCACGGTGGGCGACAGCGGCACGGTCCGCCGGGACGACGCGGTGGTGGCCGAACTCGGCAGCTGCTGCAACTTCGTCACCGCCGTCGCGGGCACCGTCGTCAGCGGCGGCCAGCTCGGCGCCCTCTACGACGCGACCACCGGCGCCCTGCTCTACCAGCACCGCTCCCCGCTCAACTGCGCCGCCGTCCATACCACTTCGGACGGCGAGACGCTGATCGTCGGCACCTACACCGGTGAGGCCCTGGTCCTGCGGGATGCGGACGGCACCGGACTGAAGCTGGTCGACGTGCGGCGCATCCAGGAGAACGCCGTCAAGGGGGTCGCCGTCCAGGGCGAGGTGCTCTTCAGCGTGTGCGCCACCGGCGCCGCGAGGTGGCACGCCCTGCCGGACCTGAAACTCCTGGCCGCGAACGAAACGGCACACGCTCGTATAGCCAACGCCGCGGACGCCCTGCCGGACGGCCGCTTCGTCAGCGTGGGCCGCGATCTGACGCTCCGGATCTGGACCGCCACCGGTGAGGAACAGGCCGTGGTAACGACCCCGCACCGCAACAGCATCAAGTGCGTCGCCGTCGACCCGCACACCGGACTGATCGCGACCGGCGGCTACCACGGTCGGGTCGCCGTCCACGACCCCGCGGCCGGCACCTGGGTGTGCGACGAACGGCCCACGACCGCCGGGATCTCGGCACTGGCCGCGGCCGGCTCACCGGGCCGGTTCCTGGCCTCCTCCTACGACGGCCGGGTCTACGGCATCGAGGCGCCCGCCACCGTACCGTCCGTCCGGAACCGGTAGGGGCCGCCCGATGACGACATCCGATGAGGCGGTGGTGGTCCGCCTCGCGAGTGCCCCGGTCCCGGTCGGCGCCACCCTGATGCAGCTGACCGTCTTCGGGCAGGTCGGCGCGGACGGCCGGGAGACGGAAGAAGTGGTCACCCTGCGGACCCTCGCCCCACGCAGCGAATCCGCTGCCCCGCCGATCGTGCGCATCCACAGTGCCTGCTTCACCGGCGATGTCCTCGGCTCCGAGAAGTGCGACTGCGGGCCCCAGCTCTCCGCGGCGCTGGCCACCATCGTCCGGTCGTACAACGGTGTGCTCGTCTATATGCTCCGGCAGGAAGGGCGGGGCATCGGGTTGGCGAACAAGATCCGTGCCTACGCGCTCCAGTCGGTGGGGCACGACACCATCAGCGCCAATCTCGCCCTCGGCTTCCCGGCGGAGAGCCGGGACTTCCGGATGGCCGCGGACTGTTTGCGGCACCTGGGCATCACCCGGGTACGGCTGATGACGAACAACCCGGAGAAGGTAGCCCAGCTCGCCGCACAGGGGACGGTGGTCGAGGACCGGGTCCCGCTCGGCGGCTTCCGCACACCGTTCAACGAGGGCTATCTGGAGGTCAAGGACCGGCTGATGGGCCATCTCGACGCGCTGGGCACGGCACAGCAGGTCACCGGCCTGCGGGCGGCCCTCCCGGGGCAGGTGCCGCAGTGACCCCGGACGGCTCCGAGGGCGGCCGGGCCTTCTCCGACGGCGAGCGGACCGCGATGCGCCGCGCCGTGACGCTGGCCCGGCGCGGGCTCGGCACGGTGGCACCCAACCCGGTCGTCGGGGCGGTGATCCTCGACCCCAACGGCCGGACGGCGGGGGAGGGGTGGCACCGGAAGGCCGGCGGACCGCACGCCGAGGTCCACGCGCTGCGGGCCGCGGGCTCCCGCGCCGAGGGCGGCACCGCCCTGGTCACCCTCGAACCGTGCAGCCGGCAGGGCCGCACGGGCCCCTGCACCCAGGCACTGCTCCAGGCGGGCATCCGCCGGGTGATCTACGCCGTGGCCGACCCCACCCTCTCCGGCGAGGGCGCGACGACCCTGCGCCGCTCCGGAGCCGAAGTGCAATCCGGGCTCCTCGCGGAGCAGGCCGCGGAGGCCAATCACGCCTGGCTGACCGCCGTGGTCACCCGGCGGCCGCATGTCACCCTCAAACTCGCCACCACCCTCGACGGGCGGATCGCCGCCCGCGACGGATCCAGCCGCTGGATCACCGGCCCGCCCGCCCGCCGCGACACCCACCGGCTGCGGGCCCGGGTCGACGCGATCGCCGTCGGCAGCGGCACCGTCCTGGCCGACGACCCCGCCCTCACCGCACGCACCGCCGCCGGCCGCCCGGGTGCCCGGCAGCCGGTCCGGGTGGTCTTCGACCGCCGGCTGCGCACCCCCGCCCGCTCCCGGCTCGCCTCCGACGGCGCGGCCCCCACCTGGATCCTCACCACCCGCCCCGCGGCGGCCCCGTCACCCGGGTCGGCCGAACCGGTCACCATCGGCCCCGGCCCGCGCTATCTCACCGAAGCCCTGCACACGCTGTACGACCGGGGCATCCGGTCGCTGCTCGTCGAGGGCGGCGCCACGCTGGCCGGTGCCCTCCTCGGCGAGGGGCTGGTGGACCGGGTGATCTGGTACAGCGCCCCACGGCTGCTCGGCCAGGACGGCGCGCCCGCGGTCCGCGGCCTGGAAGTCCCTTCCCTGGCCGGGGCCCCGGGCTTCCGCGTCCTCGGCGTGCGCCGGGTCGGCGAGGACGTCCGCACCGTACTGGAGCCGGATCCCGCCCGCAGGAAGTAGGAGCGACATGTCCCACATCGTGCACAGGAACCTGGTCGACGCCGATATCAACGCCCTGACCGACCGCGCGGCGATGGGGCTGCCGGAAGGCTATGTGGAGCCGAGGGCCGAGCGCCTGGAGGAGTTCCCGCGCCTGGCCGGCCGCCCGGCCGAGCAACTCGCCGCCCTGGTCGAGGATCCGTCCCTCACCCTCGAACGGCGCCTTGCCGCGGGCACCGCACTGGCCCTGTCGGGCGACCCGCGGACCCGCTGGGACGCCCCGGTCATGCTGCCCGTCCCCGCGGGCCGGGCGCTGATCGGCACCCCCGAGAGCGCGGTCGACGCCCTGCACGCCGACTCCGCCCGGTTCGGGGTGCAGCGGTCCTGGGTGGCCAAGGAGTGCCCACGGCACACGGTCGGGATCGCGGCCTTCCACCTCGCCAAGTACCCGGTCACCAACGCCGAGTTCGCGGTCTTCCTCAAGGACACCGGCCATGCCGGGCTGCCGAGCAACTGGAACTACGGACGCTACGACCCCGCCGCCGCCAACCACCCCGTCTACACGGTCACCGCGGAGGCCGCCGACTGGTACACGGACTGGCTGAGCCGCCGGACCGGCCGCCGCTTCCGGCTGCCCACCGAGCAGGAATGGGAGTACGCCGCGGGCGGGCCGGACGGGCTGCGGCATCCCTGGGGTGACACCTGGGACGCCGCCGCGGCCAACACGCTGGAGACGGGCCTGCTCATGAGCAGCCCGGTCGGGGCCTTCCCCGGCGGCCGGTCGTGGTGCGGGGCCCTGGACCTGGCCGGAAACGTCGAGGAGTACACCAGCAGCACCTACGAGCCCTACCCGGGAGGGGAAGTGGTGCGGGACGACCTGTATCTGCGGCTCGGCGCCTACCGCATCGCCCGGGGCGGGGCCTTCAACCGGTTCCGGGACCTCGCCCGCTGCCAGCGCCGGCACGGACCCTACCCGCGCTCGCTGTACGCGATGGGGTTCCGGCTGGCCGAGGACGTCCCGATGTCCGAGGAGGGCTGACGCACGGTGCGCATCGTCCATGTCCACTGGACCGGCTTACCGGTCACCGGCGGCGTAGAGACCCATCTGCGGGCGGTCGTCGGCCAACTCGCCGCCCTGCCGTGCGAGGTACGGGCCGTCGTCGGCACCCCGCGGTCACCGGACTGCGACTACGACCCGGCCCTCGACATCGAGGTGCCCGCCGGCCCGGCCGGTGTCGCCGCACTCGCCGAGCGGTGCCGGAGCGCGGACGTCGTGCACTGGCACAACCCGCAGTGGCACAAACCCGAGGTCGTGACCGCCCTTGTGGCGCGGCTGCGGGAGCGCCGCTGGTCCGGCCGCTTCGTCTTCGATCTGCACAACATCGACGAACGGCCGGAGCGGTGGGAGTTCCTCGCCACACTCCCCGGCCCGCTCGCCGTGCACTCCGAGTTCGTGGCCGGCGAGGTCCGGCGCAGACTGCCCGCGGCCGAGGTCGTCACCCTGCCGCTGGCGCTGCCGCTGTTCGAGGCCCCCTTCCGGCTCCCCGGCGGAGCGGGCGGCACCACCGTGCTGCAACCCAGCCGGATGACCCGGTGGAAGGGCTCCCACCTGAGCCTTGCGGCATCCCTGACGCTGCTGGACGAAGGCGTCGATCTGCACTTCGTGCACGCGGGAACCCAGCACCTCATCTGGCCGCCCGGCATCCCCGACGCGCTGCTCGAACGGGCCGCGGTCTGGCAGGCGAAGGGGCGGGTGCACTTCACCCACTACCGGCCCGAGCAGAGCTGGGCCGCGATCCGCGCCAGCGACCTCGTCATCCACCCGACCATCGACCGCGGCGCCCACGGCGAGCCGTTCTCGCTGTCCGTCGCCCAGGCCATCATCTGCGGCCGCCGGATCATCGCCAGCGACTCGGGCAACCTGCCGCTGCTGCTGGGCGATTACTCGGCCGCCACCCTCGTCCCCGCCGGCGATGTCCGGGCCCTGACCGAGGCGCTCAGGGCAGCGATGGACCGGCCGGCCGTCGCACCGACCACCGCTGACCGCGCCCTGGCCCAGCACCTCCGGGACGGTTTCGCCACCGCCGGCCGGCACCACCTGGCCTTCTACCGGACCCTGGCCGGCCCCGCGTGACGGACCGGTCGCCCGCACCCCGCCCGGCGCCATGAAACCGCCGACCTGCCGCAGTTGCCCCGACCCACCCACCAGGGAGCCCCGCATGCCCACCCCGATCATCCTGGACTGCGACCCCGGCCACGACGACGCGATGGCCATCCTGCTCGCCGTCGGCGACCCCCGCGTGGAGCTGAAGGCCGTGACCACCAGCGCGGGCAACCAGACCGTGGCGAAGACCGCGCTCAACGCGCGGCGGATGTGCGCCCTCGCCAAAGCGTTTGACGTCCCCGTCGCCGCCGGATATCCCAAGCCGCTCACCGGCATGCTGCTGATCGGCGACGATGTACACGGCGAAACCGGCCTGGACGGCTGGGACTTCCCCGAGCCCGAGGTGCCGCTGCACTCCGCGCACGCCGTGGACCTGATCCACGGCATCCTGTCCGACAGTCCCGAACCCGTCACCCTGGTGGTCACCGGTCCGCAGACGAATATCGCCGGACTCCTCGCCCTGCACCCGGAGGACAAGGCGAAGATCAAGGAGATCGTCTGCATGGGTGGGGCCACCCACCGCGGCAACACCCTGCCCTACTCCGAGTACAACATCCTGGTCGACCCCGAGGCAGCCCACGAAGTACTCGCCACCGGCGTCCCCCTCACCTACTGCGGCCTCAACGTCACCCACCAGGCCCCGGTCACCCGCGAGGTGCTGGACCGGATCCTCGATGTCGGCACCCACATCAGCGAGGTGTCCGCGGCCCTCCTCGCCTTCCGCTCCCGCACCTACGACCAGATCTGGGATCTGCCCGACGCGCCGCTGCACGACCCCGTCGCCATCGCCCGGGTGCTCGACCCGAGCCTGGTGGACTGCGTCGAGGCCCCCGTCTCGATCGAATTGCGTGGCGAGTTCACCCGGGGCGCGACCGTGATCGACCTCTACGGTGTGACGGGGAGAGCCCCCAATGCCCTGGTGGCGACGCATCTGGACACCGAGCGGTTCTGGGACGTGTTCCTGAAGGCGCTCGCCGCCCTGGGCTGACCTGTTGACCAACGGAGGCTGACCGACCGTGCCCGCTTCTCCCGTACCGACTCCCGGTGCCCGCTTACTCACGGCATTGGCAGGGGCGCAGCTGCTGGTGGCGCTCGACTTCTCCATCATCTACGTCGCGCTCCCCGACATCGGGGGAAGCCTGCACTTCTCCGCGGTCGCCCTTCAGTGGATCGTCAGCGCATACGCCATCTTCTTCGCCGGATTCCTGCTGCTGGGCGGGCAGTTGGCCGATATCTTCGGACCCGGCCGGGTCTTCCTCACCGCCCAGCTGCTCTTCGCCGCGTCCTCGGTCGGCGCCGCGCTCTCCTCGTCCGCCGCCCCCCTGATCGCGGCGCGCGTCGGGCAGGGGGTGGCGGCCGCCCTGCTGGTGCCGGCGACGCTGGGACTGCTCAGCGCCGCCTACCCGTCGGGGCCGGAGCGGGACCGGGCGGTGAGCGTGTGGGGGACCACGGGCGCGGTCGGACTCGCCCTCGGTGTCACGGCCGGGGGAGGCATCCTCGAAGTGGCCTCCTGGCAGTGGATCTTCTGGATCAACCTCCCCATCGTGGCGGTCTGTCTGCTCGCCGCCGGGCGGGCGGTCCGCGCCACCACCGAAGCCGAGCGGGCCCCGCTCGCCACCGCGGCCACCCTCTCCGCCTGTGCCGCGGTCGTCGCTGTCGTCCTGGCCTGCACCGAACTCTCCCGCGCCCACCCCTCCCGGCCCGTGGTCGCCGCCGCGCTGGTGGTGGCGGTGCTCGCCGGCGGGGTCCTCGTCCGCAGCCGGCGCCGGCCGCTGGTGCCCCGCGCCCTGCTGGGCGTACGGGCCCTCCAAGTGGCCTGCCTGGTCGCGGCGTTGTACATGGCGAGCTTCGGCGCCGAGTTCTACCTCGTCACCCTGTACCTCCAGGACGTACGGGGCTACAGCGCGCTCGCCGCGGGCATGGCCTTCCTGCCGCTCGCCGGGACCATCGTGGTGGGAAACACCGTCGCCGGACGGCTGGCGGGCCGGCTGCCGCTGGGGCGGCTGCTGTCCCTCGCCTATCTCACCGGAGCGGCCGGACTGGTGGTGCTCGCGCTGGCCGTCGGCACCCGGGGCGGATATGTGGCGGGCATCCTGCCGGGGCTGCTGCTGAGCGGTTTCGGCCAGGGCATGGCGTTCACCGGCATGTTCATCACGGGCACCCGCGACCTCCCGCCGGAGAGCAACGGCACCGGGAGCGCCCTGGTCACCACGGCGCAGTACCTCGGCGGCTCCCTCGGCCTGGCGCTGCTGGTCCTCCTCCACGGGGAGCATCCGGTGGCCGGGGACTTCGTGTGGACCTTCTGCGCCACCGCGGTCATCGCCGCGGCCGCCGCGCCGGCGGCGCTGCTCCGCCTGCCGCGTACCGGGCCCACGCCCGCCCCCGTCTCCCCGCACGACCCCTCTTTCGAGCCACGGACCGGAGGTCATCGATGAACACCGCTCACTTGCTCGACCGGCCAGGACTCCCGCCGGAGGCCCGGCGCACGGTGGACGACTTCGAGAAGGAACACGACACCTACTTCAGCCACTTGGTCCACTTCGGCCCCGAGCTGCTGGAGTCGCTGCACACCCCGGGGCCGCTGCCGGGGAACATCTCTGTCGCCTCCGCCGTCCGTCCCGACGTGACCGAGCGGATGGCCACCGTCACGGCCGTCGCCAACCTCCCCCACCAGCAGCACGCCGACCGCACCCGCTATCTCCAGGCGCTGCTCGACATCTACGGCATGCTGCCCGTCCCGCCGGCCCACCGTGCCTCCGCATGGGGAACGACCGTCATAGCCCCGGAACGCGAAGGCCGCATCCTCGCCGAACGACTCGGTGTCATGCCCCAGCGCCAGGGCTGGACGCCCCAGGCCAAGCGGATGCCGGTGGGCGGCGGGCTGCTCGTCGGGGTGGACGAATGGCTGCCCTCGCAGGCCGACCGGCTGGTGATCATCGACGGTGTGGTGGCCAGCGGGGTGACCCTCATGGCCCTCATGCAGCTGACCGTCCGGCCCGGTGCCGACGTCGAGATCTTCACCTGCCACTCCACCCAGCAGGGCGCGCTCGCCCTGGCGCGCTACGCCGAGCAACTTCAGGTGTCGCTGACCCTGCACGTCGGACAGGTGTCGGGCGCGCTGAACGAAAAGTTCTACGCCGTGCGGCCGGACGCCCCCGAACAGGTCGTACTGGGCGATGTCGGGGACACCATCAGCCCGGTGGCGCCCGCCTCCCCGCCCCGGGGGACCCCGGCGTGACCACTCCGGACAGCCCGGGGCGCGGCCCGGAACTGCTCCGGCGCGAGGCCACGGCCGGGCCCGGAGCCGTCGACCGCTACTTCTCCCTGAGCGCCCGCGGCTCGACCTGGCGCCGCGAGATCGTCGCCGGGATATCGACGTTCCTGGCGCTCTCCTACATCGTGGTCGTCAACCCGGCGATTCTCGCCCAGGGAGGCATCCCGCACTCCGCCGCCTTCTTCGCGACGGCGGCGGTCGGCGGCCTCGCCACCATGGCCATGGGGCTGTGGGCCCGGCTCCCGTTCGCGGTGGCGCCGGGCATGGAGATGAACGCGATGGTGGCGTTCTCCGTGGTCGGCACCCTCGCCTACACCTGGCCCCAGGCGCTGGGCATGGTGTTCTGGTCCGGAGTGGCGATGCTGGCGGTGTCGCTGCTGCGGCTGCGCGCGGCGGTGATCAACGCCATCCCGCCGGAGCTGCGTTCGGCCCTCGCCGCCGCGGTCGGCGCGTTCATCGGCCTGGTGGGGCTACAGATCGCACACCTCGTGCGCACCACCGACGGACGGCTGTCCGGCCTGGGCGACTGGACGGGACCACCCGCCGTGGCCCTGTACCTCGGCCTCGCGGTCGCCCTGGTCCTGGACCGGCTCGGCGCACGGGCCGCGGCCGTCCTGGGCGGCATCGCGGCCGCCGCGCTGTACTGCGCCGTCGCGGGCCTCCGCGCCGGCGCGGTGCACGACGGCGTCCACGGAAGCGGCGCGGCGCTCCTCCGCTTCGACCTCACCGTCCTCACCGATCCCCGCGCATGGAGCGTCATTCTGGTGCTGTTCGCACTCGACTTCTTCGGCAGCATCGCGAAAGTCGTGGGCCTCTCGGCGCACACCCCGTTGCAGGACGCCAAGGGGCGGGTACCCGGGATGCGTGCGGCGCTGCTGGTCGACGCCGGGGCCACCGTCGCCGGGTCCGCCGTGGGCTCGTCCAGCTTCGTGGCGTTCGTGGAGAGCGCGGTCGGGATCCGCGCCGGTGCCCGGACCGGGATCGCGGCGGTCGTCACCGGACTGCTCCTGTTCTCCTGCCTGTTCCTCGGCCCGGTCCTGGTCCATGTCCCGGTGGAGGCCACTACGGGCACCCTGGTCTTCGTGGCCGTCAAGATGCTGACCACCCGCCGGCCGGGCGGCACCGACCGCCTGGGCCTGACCGTCACGGTGACCGCCGTGGCCGTCACCGTCGCCACCCTGGCGATCGACCAGGCGATGGCCGCGGCCTTCGTGGTGAGCGTGGCCGCGAGCCTCATCGGCCGCCGGCGGCCGCATCCCGCGCTATGGGTGACGACGTTATTGCTCATGGCCGGCGTCGTACTGCAATACCTCCACCGCTGACCGCCGCGTCCCCCACCCCTCCAAGGAGCCCGCCATGCCGCACGACGATGACCAGGACATCCCCCTCCTCGCCGGGACCGTCCGGCAGCCCGACGGCACCCCCGAACGGCTGCGCCGCCAGATCGAGTTCATCATGGAGGCCGACCGGCTCAAGAACGTCTTCCGGCGCAGTCCGCTGCTGAGCGCGGACCGCAGGGAGAACGACGCCGAGCACTCCTGGCACCTCGCACTGATGACCCTGGTGCTCACGGAGTACGCGGACGTACCCGTCGACGCCGGCAAGGTGCTCGCCCTGGTCGTCGTGCACGACCTGGTGGAGATCTACGCCGGAGACACCTTCCTGTACGACACCGCGGCCGCCGCGGACCAGGAGGAGAGGGAACAGCGGGCGGCGGACAAGCTCTTCGCGCTGCTGCCCGACGACCAGCGGGAGCATTTCCGGGCCCTGTGGGACGAGTTCGAGGCCCGGGTCACCCCCGAGGCACGTTTCGCCAAGGCCATGGACCGGCTCCAGCCGCTGCTGCTCAACTACGGCAACCGCGGCGGGACCTGGCGCACCCCGGGCGTCACGGAGGACGACGTACTCGCCCGCAAGTCCGTCATCAAGGACGCCTGCGCGGAACTCTGGCGCTACGCCCAGGACCTGATCCACACCGGAGCCGCCAACGGCTGGGTCCCCCGCGGCGACTCCTGTTCCTGACGCTCCTGTTCCTGACGCTCACCGGTCGGCGCGGCCGGCACCAACTCGGCGGCCGCACCGCTCAGTTCCCGTACGTCCGATGACACAGTCGCAGCAGATCCCCACGGACCCGGCCGGCCGCCATCCGGCACACCACACCGGGATCGATCGTCGAGCGGGGCCGCGGCGGCCGCCGGTGCGCACGCGGCGGCGCCACGTGATGCCGCTTCCCCGGCACCGTGCGCACCGGCACCGGACGCGGCCTCGACGCCACCGAACGAGCGGGCCGCGGCACCGGCCGCCCCACGGGGCGCCGTTCCGCCCGGTGCCCCGGCGAGGCGTGCCGCGGGGCGGCGTGCCCCTTCCGTGACGCCGCGGTCCGCTTCGCCTTCCGCCGCGCGGACGCCACATCCACCAGCCGCTCGCGCGATGACGCCTCGGTGGGCAGCACCAGCGGCGAGGGCCGGGCCGGGGCGACCGTGCGTCCGCCCGACGCGGGACCGGGGTCGTGCGGGGAGCCGTCGGCGGGAAGGGACACACAGCCGCCGACCGCGAGGAGAACGGCCGTCGCTGCGACGAGGCGAAGGAGGAGAGGGCGCACGCCCTCACGGTGTCGGAGGCCCGTGAGCTGTCCAAACGACGCGCCGATCGGCCACGCGGACGAAGGACACATACGAACTCCCGTGGCAGTCCCGAGCCGCCGACGGCGGCGGCCGCACGCGGCGGTGCGATCGGCCCCGCCCCCGTCGAGCCCGTGACGGACACGGTCGCTCACATGGGCAGCGACCGCAGCCGCACCGGCCCCACCGGCCACCGCGCCCCCTCGCAGAGCGGCACCCACATATTCCGCAGCGGCATGACCGCGGTGGTGTCCCCGGGCTGCTCGACCTCCACGTCCTCATGGAGCTGCTGCCAGCCGAACCGCTCGTACAGGGGGAGGAGATGCGGCATACAGAAGAGGAGGCCGTAATCCGGTCCCAACGTACGCGCATGCTCCAGAGCGGCGGCCATGACGACCCGCGCCAGCCCCTGCCCTCTCAGATCGGGAGCGACGACCACCCCTCCGACGCCGACCGCCCGGGTCTCCACGGAACCGATCGACAGCGGAACCGTCACCAGACCGGTGTGCGCCACGAGACGGCCGTCCCGTTTGATGCCGAAGTGCTCCTCCTTGGCCCGCCAGGTCAGCCCCGTCCAGGAGACCCCGAAGGCGTCCTCGCCGTCCCCGACGATCTCGCTCAGTTCCGTCCGCGTGAACCGCGTCAGCCGGACCACAGCCGGCGACGCGGAAGGCAGGTGCGCTGTCATTCCTCGATCTTGCTGCCCCCACCGACCGTTGGCAATGCTGTTCCTGCCTCACCGGCCGGTGTGGACGCACCTACAGCCCGAGGTCCGGGCCGAAGACCTCGTAGTGGATCGCCGCGGACGGTACACCGGAGTCCAGCAGTTGGGCCCGTACCGCCTTCATGAACGGCACCGGCCCGCACAGATACGCGGTGGTCCCGGCAGGAAGGGCGAGCTGCGTCAGATCCATCAGCCCGGAGCGCACGGTCACCCCGTCCACCGCGTCCACGGCGTCCACCGCGCCGCCCGACTCCCGCCCCGCGCCCTCCTCTTCGATCCCGGCCCCGTCCTCGTACCAGAGTTCCACCGTCGCGTCGGCGAGCTTGCCGGTGAGCCGGCGCAGATCCGTACGGAACGGGTGCGTGGCGGGGGAGCGGTCGGCGTGCGCGGTGATGATCCGGCGCCGGGAGCCGGTGGCGGCGAGGTGCGCGAGCATGCCGACCATGGGGGTGCAGCCGATGCCCGCCGAGGCGAAGAGCAGGGGCCCGTCACCGTCGTCGGACAGCACCACATCGCCGAACGGCGGGCTCACGTACAGGGTCTCCTCGCCGTGCACTTGCGTGTGCAGATACTCGGACACCTCGCCCGCCGGGGCACCGGACGGGCCGTCCGCCGCCACCCGCTTCACGGAGATCTGTAGCCCGCCGTCCGGCTGCCCGGACAGGCTGTACTGACGTATCTGCCGTGCGCCGTCCGGGAGTTGGACCTGTACGGAAACGTACTGGCCGGGCCGGGACGCCGGTACCGGGGCGCCGTCGGCAGGCCGCAGGAGGAAGGTGGCCACCTCATCGGTCTCCTGCACCCGGCCGGCCACCCGGTAGGGACGCCATACCGCGCCGTCCCGCACACCCGCCTCCCGGAAGAGCCGCTTCTCGACGGCGATCAGAGCATGGGCCATCAGCCAGTACACCTCGTCCCAGGCCCGGACCACGTCGTCGGTCACCGCCTCGCCCAGCACCTCGGCGATGGCCGCGAAAAGGTGCTCCCGCACGACCGGGTACTGGTCCTCGCGCACCCCGAGGGAGGCGTGCTTGTGCGCGATCCGCGCGAGCATGGCGTCCGGCCGGCTGTCCGGGTGGTCGAGGAGATGGCGCGCGAAGGTGGCGATGGACCCGGCGAGGGCCTGCCGCTGGCTGCCGTTGGCCTGGTTGCCGCGGTTGAAGAGGTCGCGCAACAGCTCGGGGTGGGCGGCGAAGAGCTTCTCGTAGAACAGCGTCGCGATCTCGTCGATGGCGCCGCTCACAGCGGGGAGGGTGGCACGTACGGTCTCGGCGGACTTCGGCGACAGCATGGGTAACTCCTGACTCTCGAAGGCGGGGGGAGCGCTAAAGTCGCATCTCAGATGCGTATTTCCAGCCATGAAAAAGGCGGCGTGCGGGATGGGTTGGTCCGAGGGGGCGGCCCGGAGGCGCGCGCCCTCGGCCGGCCGACCGACGGTGCGGCTCAGTCCGTGGATGGAGCGGACGTCAGGCTGATCAGCAACGGACCGGTCGGCGATTCGATCAGGTCGGCGACGGAGAGCGGATCGAGCGAGGCGTAGAACGCTTCCTGCGCCGCCCGCAGCGCCCCGCGCAGCCGGCACCCGCCACGCAGCGGACACGGCGGATCGTCCTCGCACCCCACGACGTCATCGGTCCCCTCCAGCTCACGCACCAGCCGCCCGAGCGACCCCGTACGCCCCGCCGTCGTCAGCGCCAGCCCGCCGCCTCGCCCGCGCCGCGCTTCGACGGCGCCGAGATGCTGAAGCTTGCTGACCACCTTGGCGGCATGGGTGTACGGCACCTGGACGGCGCTCGCCACCTCCCGGGTAGTGGGCGCGTCCCCTGTATCGCCGAGCACCGCCAGGCGCATGGCGATGCGGAGGGCGATGTCGGTGCTTTTGGTGAGTCGCACAGCAGCACTCTATAGAAATGGCATCCAAGATGCCAATTAAGGGACTGGGGAGGAGGGCGAGGTCGTGGCCCCGGGTGGTCATGGGGGAGGCGGAGGGGCGGTGAACGCGGCGGAACGGGTCAGGCCGCGAGGCGGGTGCGCGAAGAGCCACGCTCCCCTCCGCCGCCCCGCTCATCGCCCGCCCGCCGCCTGTTGCTGGAGGTAGGCGGCGACATCGGCCACGTCGTTGGCGATGGTCAGGACGCCGGTGATGTCGGCGGTGGGGGTGGCGGCGCCGTTCACGCCGGCGAAGAAGACGTCGAAGTGGCCCTTACGGGTCTCCAGATAGCCGGCCGTGGTTTCGGCGCCCACGGCCAGCCGGTCGTTGAGGAGGTCGCCGCCCGCCGCGGTGCCGGTCTTGGCGAAGACCTTGCCGCGTGACGGGCAGCTGCGGCAGGAATCCGCCAGGGTGCCGTCGACGCCCAGGATCGGCAGTGAGGTGCGGAAGCGCTGCGCCTCGGGGGTGCGCTGCCAGTACGTCAGGATCTGTGCCATGGCGCGCGGGGTGGTCCGGTCGGCGGGGTTGCCGCCGCGGCCGTCGGCGAGTTGTACGGCCTTGCGGTCCACCTGGGCACGGTCCAGGAATGTGGCGAGGACGGGGAAACCGTCGTTGCAGTTGGTGCTTCCCGTGCTGGTGGCCATCAGGCAGATCCCCAGGTTTGCCCCGAGGTTGTGGCTCACCTTGAGGATGAGTTTGGCGTACTGGGCGTACACGGGGGAGGTGTAGCGGGCCACGGTGGGGACGCCCTCATAGGAGCGCGGCAGCCGGCGGGCGGGGTTGCGGCCGATGGCCTTCGCGCGGACCTCGACGCCGGCTCGCTGTAGTGCCTCGATCAGGGCGGTGCGGCCGAAAGCGTTCGGGTCCTTGATGGCGGACACCCGGAGGACGGGGGCCGAGTCGGCGGCGATGGTGCCGGACAGCTGGATGCGGGTGCCGTCGGGGGAGCTGCTCACATTGATGTCGGAGGGTTTGCCTGCCGCGACCGTACGGACGGAGGACGTGACGTGGTAGGGCGCGACCTTCGGGCGCCACTCCAGCCCGGCGGGGGTGCCTGCCTCGGCGCCGGGGGTGGTGAGCAGATCGATGACGTTGTCATTGATGATCAGCGGGGTGGGGACCGGATCGAGGCCGGGGTCCGGCGTGAACAGCCGGGCGTCGACGACCACATCGCCGTCGACCCGGCGGATGCCCGACTGCCGTACCTGCCGGGCCAGCTGGTCGATACCGGCCAGCGGGTTCTCCGGGGTGAGGGTGGCTCCCGGGACGTCGTTGGCGTAGGTGTGGTCGATGGTGGTGTACGCGACCGTGCCGTCCTTGCGGGTTCTGCCGCCAAGGGTCAGATCGCCCTGTGCCACCAGGTCCAGATCGCCCTTGAGCGTCGCGTTCCGGCGCTGTCCGACGGCGTGGACCGGCGTGACGAAGCGGTGGTCGCCGCCCAGGGTGTGCCAGGTTCCGCTGACGCTGAACAGCTTGGCCGCCGAACCGGGGATGAAGAACTGGTCGGCGTAGCGGGACTGGGTCACCTTGCCGGTCCGCGGATCCTGTTGGAACAGGCCCCACTGGGCATGCCGGTAGTCCGGCTTCCGCATGACCGAGGCGATCCGCGGGTCGAGCGTGCGGGGCGTGGCGGACGGCGCCGCCTGGACGAGGCCGGTGATGACGACGCCGACGGCCAGCAGCACACACAGGGTGCCGAAGACCCGCCGCCGGGCCGACCGCGTGGGGACGGAGGGGGACATACAGACTCCACCGATGGTGTTGTTCTGCCGCATATCTGCCGATATGCCCGCCCTGACAGTACTGCCCACGACCGTCGCGAGGCCGCAGCACGTCGGCCAGGGTCCCCCGGACGTCCCAGCGCCGGGGTGCGGACGGCAGACGGGGGAGGCAGTCGGCGCGCGCCCCCACGACGGCGAGAAGGCGGCGGCGCGCACATGGCGAGTGCGCGGCGCGGGGAGAGCCGTGGTGGTGCTGGTGCCACCCCGCGAACGGGCACCAGGGTGATCGACCGCGGAGCGACCGGACGCCGAGGATTCTTGCCGTGGCAGCGCACCCCGCGCGCCGACGGGAGGATCGATGTCCGCGTTCAAAGCACCACGGTGGCCGAGAGCCGCGCTGTCGGGAATGGCCGCCGCCGCATTACTGACGGCGGCGCTGCCCACCGCGGCCCCGGCCCGCGCGGCGGACCGCACCGGGCCGCCGGTACCGGCCCGCTACGCCCACCAGCAGCTCAACTGGCAGCCCTGCGAGGCGAAACCGTCCTTGGAGTGCGCGCGCATGACCGTGCCGCGCGACTGGCACCACCCGGACACCGGGCCGGACCTCACCGTCGCGGTCTCCCGGCATCGCGCGAGCGACCCCGCCCGGCGGCGCGGTGTCCTGATGATGGCGGCGGGCGGCCCGGGGGCCTCGGGGCTGACCCGGCCCGCGGACTTCGCCGCACGTTCGCCCGCCGTAGGCGCCGCGTACGACGTGGTCGGCTTCGACCAGCGCGGGTCGGCAGCAGCACACCCGCCCGGTGTCAGACCGACGCCGAGTTCCAGGACTTCTACGCCCATGACTTCCGCGACCGTGCGCCCGCGGCCCTGCGCGGCGACCTCGACCGCTCCCGGCGGCTCGTCGCCGGCTGTCTGCGGCGCAGCGGCGATCTGGTGCCCTGGCTGACCACCGAGCAGGCGGTGCGCGACATGGATCTGTTCCGTGCCCTGCTCGGCGTGCGCAATCTGTCCCCGGGCTTCGCCGCCACCTTCTTCTCGGTGACCTGCAACGACACCCCGTGGCGCGGTGACCTCGGCTACTGGATCCGGCGCAGCGCCGAGGACACCGCGGCCCATCCGCTCGTCGGGGCGCGCGAACTCGCCTACGCGGCGACCTGCGCGGCCTGGCCGGTGCCCGCCGCACCCCGAGTACGCGTCACCGGCAAGGGCCTGCCGACCACGCTGATGCTCAACTCGGAGCACGATCCCGCCACGTACTACGAGGGCGCGCTCGCGGCACACCGTGCGCTGCGCGGTTCGCGGCTGTTCACCGTGACCGGCGGCGCTGGACAAGAACTCGGAAGAGTTCGTCACGACACCACCCCCCGTCGTCCTCCGGGTCCAGCCGAGCGGCTTTGTGCGGTTGAAGACCCCCGAGCAACTCCGGGCGTGGGAAAACGCGGTGCGACTGACCACCGGCCTGGAAATCGTCGCCGACAACCTCGCGGGTGTGGCCGCCGAATCGGGCTGTGAATTCGGCGAGGCAAGCCATAGCGACGCGTGCGACATGGCATGATCCTGGCCGTCTCCTTCCACGACGACCTGCATGCCCTCGCGGTCCAGCACGCGGTGCGCAGCCGCGGTCACGTCTTCCATATCGTGGAATGCGACACCATCAGCGGCCGGCAGAGCCTCTCTTGGCGCTCCCACCGCGAGGAAGCGGACGGTCGCACCGGTGCCGCGACCGTCCTGACGTCCGAGGGCGTGCCGGTGGCCCCGGAGGAGGCGGCGCTGCTGTGGTGGCGGCGGGCCAGGGCCGACCAGGACGTCACCGGGGCGGCGGGCAGCGCCCATGAGCGCAGTCTGGTCAACAACGACTGTCGTGGCGCGCTGGGCGGAATTCTCGCGGCCACCTTTCACGGCGACTGGATTTCACCGCCCGCCGCGACCGACCTGGCCGCCGACAAGCTGTATCAACTGGCCGTGGCCCAGGCGTCCGGCTTCCGCGTGCCACGGACCCTGATTTCGCAGTCACGGGACGAGGTCATCGCCTTCACCCGGAAGGTCGGACGGACCATCGTCAAGCCCGTGGTCGGCGCCCGCGGGCCTTCCCTCTACACCCGCTGGATCGACGACCCGGAAGGGATCCCGGCACCGTCGTTCGAGATCTGCCCCGCGACGTATCAGGAGTACATCGAGGGAAGCCGCCACATCAGGCTCAATTGCTTCGGTGACCGGATGTATGCCGCCCTGATCGAGACCACCGCGCTCGACTGGCGCCCCGACCTCAATGTGCCCATCTCCCCGTGGCCCGTCCCCGACGACATCCGGCGGCGCGTCGGCACGGTACTGCGCCAACTCGGCCTGCGTATGGGCGTCGTGGACCTGAAACTGACCCCGGAAGGGGAGCCGGTATGGCTTGAGGTGAATCCGCAGGGGCAATTCCTGTTCCTGGAACCGCTCACGGGGGAACCGCTGACCGGGCACTTCGCCGACTTCTTGCTCTCCGCGGCCTGAGCGGGGCCGGCCCGGACCGGTGACGGGCAAGCCTCGGTGGATCCCGTCCGGCGTGACCGCCCCGGATCAGGCCCGTCGGACGAGGAGTTCGGTGTTGCGGTCCGCCGGGGTGCCCGCCAGCCCTTCATGGACCGCGCCGGTCATACCGGCGAGACGGGGTGCGTTGTAGGACAGCTCGCGGTAGAGGGACGCGAGCCCGACGGCCGACAGGTCGTCGAAGTCCGTGCGGTGCGGCGCGGCGGACTCGATCAGGGTGGTGAACAGGGACAGCGTCCCGTCATGGTTGTCGACGAGTTCGATGACCCGGGCATGCTGCGGATAGTCCACATGCGAGGCGGTGTTGACCTCCCAGAAGGAACGGGCGGCCGTCGGGTGGGCGTGCGGCGTGATGCGATTGATGTGGCTGTGGCCGTTGATCCACGCCACCACGTTCGGGAACCGGTTCAGCAGCGCGATGACCTCCTCGCCGTCGTGCCGCCGCTCCTCCGCGCGCGCCGCGTCGGGCCGCCGGGTCATACTCGGGCTGTGATGGTGGCTGAACACCAGGATGTGCGCGTCATCGGCACCGGCATTGCGTACCAGCCGCCCGTCCGCGTCGTAATGGCGGGAGCTGTGCGCGGCCAACGTCCGCTCCAGCCACTGGAGTTGCTCGGTGCCCAGCGACCCCTCGTAGTGACCGCTGCGGTAGGTGGTGTCGATGCTGATGCCGACGACACCCTCCGCGACGGGGAAGGTGTAGTACATCCGGTCGCCGTCGAGGTGGTTGTCGGTGTAGCCGTGTCCGACGGGCCCCGCGCCCGCGAAGGCCGGGTCCAGGTGGGCCCGCAGATACTCGTGCGGTGTGGCCATCCGCCGGCGCTCGTCGGGGGTCACGGTCCGTGCCCGGCCGGCGTTGCGGGCGAGGATGTCCTTGAGCACCGTGCTCTTGGGGTCGTCGCCGGAATCCAGCACCTTCTTGAACGCGGCGACATCGGTGTCAGGTACGGAGAACAGCTTGCGCGACCCGGTGATGTACTCCGTCAGCATCGGGTCCTGGGGGGCCAGACAGCCGCCCGGCAGGTCGTCGTGGTTGCCGGGCGTCGAGTACCACGGCATGCGCAGACCGGGGCTGGTGACCGGGCGCATCGCGGCTTCGAGGTAGCCGGGTATCTGCGGCAGACCCCGCTTCTTGTCCTGGTCGCGCAGCGCGTCGTCCGGGTGCCAGTACAGCGGGAGGCCGGAGTTCTGTACGCCCTCGAAGGACGCCGGGTCCCCGGTGTTGGGGGTGATGCGGCCGCCGCTCATGAGGGTGAGGAACCACTCCAGCTCGACCATGGAGTGGTTGTCGATGTTGTCGCCCGTGGACATGACGAACGCCGGCGGACGACCGGTGTGCGGCCCGCCGCCGAGCGCGTTGGCCTGCTCCACCAGCGAGACCGAACCGGCCACCGACAGCGCCTCCTGCGCCCGCCACATTCCCGGCGACCCGGCGCGCAGGAACTCGGTGCGCAACGGGCTCTGGACGTCGACCACATGGAGGTCGGTGAACTGGACGAAGCACGCCAGCGGGGTGCGCCGGTCCTGGCGTCGGGTCGACGCGGCGGCGAGTTCACCCCGGACGACCAGCGGCCAGCCCGGGCCGGAGCTGAGGCGGCGGTAGCCGCTGCTGCCGACGAGGCGCGCCGCGGTGTCCAGCGTGGTGGCGCTGTGCGGTGCCGCGCGGCGTACGGCCGGGCGGGCGGGCGCGGTGCGGGGGAGTGTCCGTGCGTGTCCGGCGCCCGGCGCCGCGCTGCTGCTGCGCTGGCTCGGAAGTGCCCAGGCGGCGCCGGCTCCGGCGACGGCGGCACCGGAAGTGAGGAGGAAGTGACGACGGTTGGTGGGGATCTGGGTCATACCGGCCATGCGGCCCTCCGTGCCGTGGCGGGGAGGCCCGACCACAGCGGTGTCACCAATCGGAATGTCTCATTCCAGAGCTTGGGCGGTGCGCGTGACCGGTAGCTGAACGAACCCGGAACGCGGTACACCCATTGCCTGTCGGTTACCGTCCGCCCCTCGCCCGGCCGCGCCGACCGGGACGTCCCGCCCCGAAGCCGCCGCATGACGACGCGATGTCCGGTACATCTGTCGAAGGCAAACCGCGGGGAAACCCGCCGCCCGCCGACAGGGAAACCTGCCGCCCGCCGACGCCGACGCCGACGACGACGCGGGATCAGGTCTCCCGCCCCGCACCGCCCCCCAGTTCCCCACGGCAGGAGAGCCGATGTCCAGCAGCCCCGCCCCGATCCGCATCACGTCCTACGGCGCCCGCTGGGGCGCCCCGCCCCGGCATGACACCGGCGCCCTCGTACTGGACGTCCGGGACCGGATGTGGGACCCGGCCGACGTGGCGGTCACCGCGCCGCTGGTCGTGCTGACGGGGCTGGATCCCGAGGTCCGCGACTATGTGCTGTCCGCCCCCGACGCCCGGCAGACCGTCGAGCGCACCGGCCGTCAGCTGCTCGCGCTCCACCGGGCCGCCACCGACGAGGCGGTGCACCTCTACGTCGCCTGCTGGTACGGCCGCCACCGGGCGCCGGCCGTCGCCCGTGCCGTCGCCGACTGGCTCGCCGAGCGCGGAACGGCCGCCGACGTCGAACACCGCGACATCGCCCGCCCTTTGATCCACCGCGAGCCCGCGAAGCAACTGGAGGTCTGCGCCTTCTGCCGGATGGCCGCCGGCACGGACCCCGCCCCGCTCGTCCGTGACTGGCCCGACGCCTTCGCGATCGTGCCCCGCCGCCCGGTCACCCCCGGACACCTCCTGGTCATTCCCCGCCGCCATGTCCGGGACGCGACGACCGACCCTGCCGTGACCGCCGCTGTGATGCAGCGCGCCGCGGAGCTCGGCGGAGAACTCGCCGAGGACCTGAACATCATCACCGCCGCCGGCCCGGCGGCGACCCAGACGGTCTTCCACGCCCATGTCCATCTGATCCCCCGGCGCCACAGCGACGGCCTGCCACTGCCCTGGGCCCCACAGCGTCCGTGAGTTCCGCCCCCGATGCCCTGCCCAGTACGGACCCAATGCGTTGCCCAGTACCTACCTAAGGGCGTTCGATATCGCCACCACCGCACTAGAGTGAAGCGGTGACCCCGTTATCGGAAAACCTGCCGCCACGGATCAGCGAAGAGGACCGCGACGCGGCCGTACAGCGCCTCCAGGACGCGTTCACCCAAGGGCATCTCTCGCACGAGGAGATGGACGCCCGCCTCCACCAGGCACTTACCGCCAAGACGCCCGGTGCGCTCGTGGAGGCTCTGACCTCGCTCCCTGAGGAGGATGCGGGGACCACGGCCACGATCACCGTCGCCGGCGGACGCATCCACCGGCGCGGCGCATGGCGGGTACCTCGCACGCTCACGGTCGCGTCCGCATTCGGAAGGGTGCACCTGGACCTGTCCCGGGCGGTGATCGAGCATCCGGTGGTCGACATCGAGCTGCAACTCGGCACCGGCAGAGCCAGGATCACGGTGCCTCGCGACGCGATGGTCGATGTCGAGGCGCTGCAAGCCGGGTGGAAGGACCCGGTTTACAAGGTCCCGCGGCGCCCCCGTACCGGCGGACCGACGATCCGGATCTCCGGAACCATGGGGTTCGGACGGTTGAAGATCCGGCACGCGCGGCGCTGAGGCCCCTCCGGCGCCAGGTCCACCTGCCCGGCAGGGAGCCGACGCGCCGATCCCTGCCCCCCCTCAGATCACCACTCCCACGGCACCCTTCCGCCCGCGCCTTCGCCTGCGCTTTCGCCCACGCCTCCGGCCGAGCGGCGGCCCGCGTCGGTCGAGGCCGGGCGACGGCCCAGGTTGAGGGCGGTGCCGAGATCGACGGTCGGGTCCAGCGCGGCGTCGATACGGGCGTGGAGCAGCGGGCCGCCGCCGGTGAAGCCGGTGGTGCCGAGGGCCGTGTTCAGCTTGGCGGCGGCCGCCGCGGTGACCGTGATGCCGGTGTCCATACGCAGCGCCGCGGCATGGGTGTCGATGGCGGAGGCGATGGCGGGGCGGGTGAAGGTGCCCACGGTCATGCTCGGGCCGCGGTTCAGCCGGGCGCGGAGGGTGCCCTGGCCGAGGTCGACGGTGAAGCCGGTGATCTTGACGACCTTCTTGGCCGTGCGGTTGACCAGCGCGATCCCGGCATCGGCGAGCCGCAGCTCGCCGCCGACCTTGCCGCCGCTGTTGGTGACCGCACCGCCCTTGATGCCCAGACTGATGCCGCCGGAGTCGTGGTGCGGGGTGACGGTGCCCCGGCTGTCGACGTCGGCGAGCGCCACACCGCGTGCCTTGAGCGCGGCAAGAAGGGCGGGCGGCGTGGCGAAGCGGGCCGAGCCGCCCTTGACGGGGACCTCGGT
Organism: Streptomyces sp. bgisy130; assembly: GCF_057708345.1. Classification (NCBI taxonomy): domain Bacteria; kingdom Bacillati; phylum Actinomycetota; class Actinomycetes; order Kitasatosporales; family Streptomycetaceae; genus Streptomyces; species Streptomyces sp. bgisy130. The sequence continues at coordinate 80,941 of NZ_JBYISA010000017.1, read as the reverse complement.
GTGGCCTGCGGGGCGGGCCGGGGCGGACGGGCCGCCTGACGGCGGGGTGGGGGCGGAGGGCTGTGCCGGGGCCGGGGTGGCGGCGACAAGAGCGGTGGTGAACGCCAGAGCGGCGGCTGTGGCGAGATGGCGAGCGCGCATATGTGTCCCTTTCTCCGGTGCGACCGAGTGCCGGAATCGGATGCCGGGAGATCCACCGCCGACGGCCGGCCGGTGGGACATCCGTACCGTGATCACCTCGTCACTTTAAGTGGGTATCCGCGAGGCCCCCGGCAGCCCGGCCCGGGACTGGGCCAGGCGCCTGAAATCCGGCGCTGTGCAGAGGTGTGCGGTCCCGGGCGATCACAGCCGAGGCCGGGCCCCTGAGGCGGACGACGTGTCAGGCTCATGTGCCGCCCTCACAGGTTCGCCGCCGGAGACCGGCCTCGCTGCCCTACCGTAGGGCGCCATGAAGGCTCTGATCATCGGTGGCAGCGGGTTCCTGGGGACGGCACTGGTGCGCCGGGCGACGGCTGCCGGCGGAGGGACGGCCGCGACGTACTGTTCCCGCCCCGGCAGCCTTCCCGGAGCCTCGTGGCATCCTCTCGACCTGCGCGCCCCCGGGCACCTCGACGAGGTACTGGCCGCGGCCGACCCCGACGTGGTCATCAACGCAACGAGCGGAGGGAGTGACTGGGCGGTCACCGCCGAGGGCTCGATCCGGGTGGCGATGGCCGCGGCGCAACGGGGCTGCCGACTGGTGCATGTCTCCAGCGACGCCGTCTTCTCCGGTTCACCGACTCGCTACGACGAGACCTGTCTGCCCGACCCGGTCACCCCGTATGGCGCGGCGAAGGCCGCCGCCGAGACCGCCGTGCGGCTCCTGGCGCCGGCCGCTGCGGTCGTCCGCACCTCATTGATCATCGGGCACGGCGGCTCCGAGCACGAGCGCCGGGTCCACGCCCTGGCGGCCGGCACCCGCGACGGTGTGCTGTTCACCGATGACATCCGCTGCCCGGTGCATGTCGACGACCTGGCCTCCGCGCTGTGGGAACTCGCGGTGTCCGACGGGGCCGGCGTATTCCACCTCGCCGGGGCGGACGCCGTCAGCCGTCATGAACTCGGCGTTCTCATCGCCCGACGTGATGGGCTCGACGCCGGCCGGCTGGCTGCCGGACGCCGAGCCGACACCCGCATGCCCGGGGCCCTCGATGTCCGCCTCGACAGCAGTGCCACACAGCGGCGCGTCCGCACCCGGCTGCGGGGAGTCCGGGAGTTCCTCCAAGTGCGGTGAGCGGAGCTGCTGTTGCCCCGTCGGCAGCTGCGGCTCGATCCGCCTCCACGGGTATGGCCACCTGCGCCTACCGCCGGTAACTTGTCCCTGGCCTGTCGGTGGTGCCCCGCCGAGCGGCCGCTTGTCGGACGACGCCGGCGAGCACGCCCGACGAAGCAGGCGATGACGTGCAGCCGCTCCTACGTTCCGTGTGCCGTGCCCTGGTGATGTGCCTGGTACTGACGGGGCTTGCCGTCCCCGGGGCGGCCGCGGCCCCGGCCCGGCCGGATGCCTCCGGGTCCGGACCGTCGGCCGCCGGGAAGGCCGCGGAGGCGTGGACCGCTCCGCTCTCCACCAGGGGCCGCTATATCGTCGACGCCGACGGCCGGCGCTTCCGGCTGAAGTCGGCCAACTGGGACGGGGCACAGGGCTCCTGGAACGGTTCGGGTGACATCGACGAACCGGCCGGCCACCACGGCGGGCAGAACTCCCACGGCATGCCCCTCGGCCTCGACCGGGTGGGGATCGCCACGCTGCTGGACGACTTCCGGGCGCTGGGACTGAACAGCATCCGGCTGCCGTTCTCCAACGAGATGCTCCATGCCACGGCCCCCGTGCCGGATGCCGCGGTCGCCGCCAACCCGCACCTGCGCGGCAAAACCCCCCTGGGCGTCTTCGATGCCGTGGTCGAGGCCCTGACCGCGGGCGGCTTCGCGGTCATCCTCAACAACCACACCAACACCACCCGTTGGTGCTGCGGCCTCGACGGCAACGAGCGGTGGAACAGCCGCCAGACCACCCGGCAATGGGCGGACGACTGGGTCTTCATGGCGCGCCGCTACCAGCACAACAGCCGCGTGGTGGGGGCGGACCTCTACAACGAGGTGCGCCGTGACGTCCTGGACGACCCCAACTGGGGCCTGGGCGACGGCCATGACTGGCAGGCCGCCGCGCAGGAGGCGGCGGACCGGATCCTCACCGAGGCCAACCCCCGTCTCCTCATCGTCATCGAGGGCATCAACTGGACCGGCGTGCCGGTGGACGGTCTGCCGCACGGCCGCCCCACCCTCACCCCGGTCCGTACGCTCTCGCACACCCTCGTCACCTCCGGGAAGCTCGTCTACTCGGCCCACTTCTACGGCTATACGGGCCCGCACCACAGCGGCGCCACCGGGGTGGGGGAGACCAGCGATCCCCGCTACCAGGACCTGACCCGCGACCAGCTCCGTGCCGTCCTGTACGACCAGGCGTTCTACGTCTCCGCGGAGAGCGGCCGGCATTTCACCGCGCCCCTGTGGATCAGCGAATTCGGCGTCGGCTCCGGGGAGTCGAACCCGGCCGCCCGCGCCTGGTTCGGCAACCTCACGGACTACCTCGCCGACACCGACACGGACTTCGCCTACTGGCCGCTCGTCGGCTGGAGCACCGACGGCCAGGGCGGGCCGGCCGGGGACAACTGGGCCATGCTGCGGTACGACAGCGCCGGGCGCCGCAGCGGCATCCTCGACGGCGACGACTGGCGGGCGGCCGTATGGCACCGGCTCATGACCGCGCCGCAAAAGACGGGACCGGTGCCGGCGACCCCCGCCTGGCACCTGCTCACCACCGACCACCGCGACTTCGTGCAGTCCCTGAGCGCCCGCTCGCTGGGCGACTGGGACAGCGGCGCCCGCAAAGCGGCCTGCCCCGACGGCGAACGGCTTATCGGCCTCAGCCACACCCGAGGCCGCGGGCTGTGCACCGACGCCCCCACGGCCGGCCCTCTGAACGAACCCGGCAGTGTCCCCACCGTGGTGCGGGACGAACGCCATGTCCCCGCCGGCGGCGACTGGGCGCCCGGCTACAGCAAACTCCAGTGTCCCGACGGCCACTTCCTCACCGGTTACAGCCTGCGGGGTGCGGGGGTCTCCGCCGCGTTGTGCACCCCGGCCCGCACCGCTCTCGGCACCGGCGGCAGCACCGTCTGGTTCGACCGCGGCGACAACCGTCCGCCCGACGGCCCCGGTGGCGACTTCGCGCACGGCCACTACAAGGGACAGTGCCCCTCCCGCTCCTACGCGGCGGGCATCGCCTACACCTACCGCCTCGGCCACCTGGGCCGCCCCGACGCCCTGCTCTGCCGCCCCCTGACCGGAGAAAACTGAGTCGACCCGAAGGACCGGCCGGGGTATCAAGGGACGCTGTCCACGACACCGTTCCGATGCGGAGGGCGCCATGTGCGCGCGCAAGATGCACACCGACGAGGCGGACATCGACGTCCCTCTCGTGCGCCGTCTGGTGGCCGCGCAGTTTCCCCGGTGGGCGGACCTGCCCGTCACGGCGGTCGACTCCGCCGGTACCTCCAACGCCATGTTCCGGCTCGGCGGCGACATGGTCGTACGGCTCCCGCGCATCGCGGGGGCCGCCCACGACGTGGCGAAGGAGCACCACTGGCTGCCACGGCTGGCCCCCTCGCTCCCGGTTGCCGTACCCGGACCGCTGGGCAAGGGCCGGCCCGCCGACGGCTACCCCTGGCACTGGTCCGTCTACCGCTGGCTCGACGGGGAGACACCGGCCACCGGCCGTCTCGCCGCGCCCCACGCGCTCGCGGCGGATCTGGCGGAGTTCATCACCGCACTGCACCGGATCGACCCCGCGGACGGGCCGCCGTCCTACCGCAGCGAATCCCTGGCGGCCCGGGACCGGGCGACCCGCGCCGCGGTGGCGGAGCTGTCCGGCATCGTCGACACCGGCGCGGCGATCGCCGCCTGGGAGACGGCCCTCCAGGCGCCCGCCCGGCCCGGCCCGGCCGTCTGGATCCACGCAGACCTGCAACCAGGAAATCTGCTGACCGTCCGTGGCCGGCTCGCGGCCGTCATCGACTTCGGCTGCCTCGGCCTCGGCGATCCCGCCGTCGATCTGATCGTGGCGTGGTATCTGCTGCCCGCCGACGCGCGCGGCGCCTTCCGTACGGCCCTGGGAGCCGACGACGCCACCTGGGCCCGGGGCCGTGGCTGGGCGCTGTCCATCGCGCTCAGCGAACTCCGCTACTACCGCGACAGCAACCCGGTGATGGCGGCCATCGCCCGGCGGGTCATCGAGGAAGTCCGCATCGAGCATGCGCGGGCCGCCGTCTGACCCCGGATCGCCGTCGGGCAGGTGGTCCGCCCGCCGGGCCCGGCCGCACGGCCTTTGCCCCGGCGCCTGGGGCCGGCCCCGAAAGCTGTATGTGACCGATGTCCGGAATGGTCGTTCTCAGGTGATGAAACGCATCCTCACCACCTCGTTCCTTGTCCTGTCCTGCCTGGTCCCGGCCGCTCCGGCGCAGGCCGACGGCCCCGAGCGGATGCCGCAGGTGGCAGGCCAGGGCCTGGTCGCCGCCTACCGGGCCCTGAACTACGACACCTCCGTGCAGCTCCGGGACGGGCGCGGCGCGGGCCGCCATGTGCTGTGGCCGGCGAGCTGGAAGGTCTGCTCGCAGAGCCCGGACGCCGGTGCACCCCTACAGGGGCGCAAGGCCACGCTCACCGTCGTCAAGACCCATGAAGAGTGTCCGGCCTGACACCCGGCGCCCCCGGTGCCGCGGGGCTCAGTCGCGCGGGAGCCGGCCCTTGCTCCGCATGGCGGCGCGGACGCGGTCCTCGGCGAGGCGGCGGCCGGCCGCATGCGGGGTGATGTCCTGCTGCCGGGCCTCGTCCAGGACCGTCACCGTGTTGGCCCGCAGCCTGGCCGAGACCGACTCGAAGATGCTCGCTGTGCCGGGCCGGAACCCGGAATAGCGGGCATCCATCGCGAAGGCGGCCGCGACCACACCGCCGGCGTTGGCCACGAAGTCGGGCAGCACGGTGACACCGCGCTCGGCGAGAATGCTCCGGGCCTCCGCCGACGTCGGCAGGTTTGCGCCCTCCACGATGAGCTTCGCCTTGATCTCGTGTGCGGTGCCGCGGTGGATCACGTCCTGGAGCGCGGCGGGCACCAGGACGTCGCAGTCCACGGTGAGTTCGGCGCCCGCGGGGAGCGCGGTACCGGCCGGGTGACGGGTGACGAAGTGGTCGCCGTGCTCGTCGCGCGCCGCCAGCAGGGCTCCCACGTCGAGACCGCTGGGGTCGTACCGCACCCCCTGGGCGGTGGACACCGCCACGATGGTGGCGCCCAGCTCCGCGAACCGGGTGGCGGCCGCGCTGCCGACCGCACCGAAGCCCTGAAGGGCGACCCGGGAGCCGGCCAGCGGCAGCCCCTGGTGCTGCGCCGCGGCGTCGGCCGCCTCGGCCACCCCGTAGCCGGTGACGCCGAGCTTGTCGTAGGCCACCCCGCCGAGATGCTCAGGAGTGCCGACGGCGGCGCCGCGGTCGCCCAGCTCGTCCTGGATGATGGCGGCATCACTCTCGGTCAGGCCCATGTCGAGCCCCATCACATACTCGCGGGGCACCTCGTTGGACAACGCACGGGCGAAGGCCCGCAGCACCGCCTCCTTGTCGCGGGACGCCGGGTCGGCGACGATGCCGGCCTTGGCGCCGCCGTAGAAGAGGTCGACCGCGGCCCACTTCCACGTCATGACGCGGGCCAGCCGGGAGACCTCCTCCACGGTCACACCGGGGCTCATCCTCGTTCCGCCCTTGCCGATCCCGCGGGCGGTGTTGTCGATCACCAGGACGCCCTTCATGCCGGTGCGCCGGTGCGAGACGACGACGATTTTCTCGGGGCCCCACTCGTCGACGAGGGAGAGTGCGTCAGTCACGGGAGTGTTCCTTGTCGGTAGGAAGCGAAGGGAGACCGGCGCGGGCAGCGGAGCCGGCCGGTCGCAGTGCCTGGGCGATCAGCTGGGCGAGATGGGTGCCCTCGCGCGAGGTCTGCTGAGCGATCTGGGTGCGGCAGCTGAAGCCGTCGGCCAGGATCCGGGTGTGAGCCGGGGCCGAGCGCACCGCGGGGAGCAGGACCTGTTCGCCCGCGGCGACGGAGACGTCGTAGTGGCCGCGCTCGAAGCCGAAGTTGCCGGCGAGACCGCAACAGCCGGAATCGAGGGCGGTGTTGTCGACGCCCAGCCGGTCCAGCAGCGCGCTGTCGGCACCGAAGCCGGAGGTGGCGTGCTGGTGGCAGTGGGTCTGGCTGATCGAGCGGGCCTCGATCCGCGGGGGCTGCCAGTCGGGGGCGTGGTGGACGAGGAGTTCGGCGAGGGTGAGCGTGGCGCGGGAGAGGGCGCGGGCGTCCTCGTCGCCGTCGAGGAGTTCGGGCAGATCGCCCTTGAGGGCTGCCGTGCAGCTCGGCTCCAGTCCGACGACGGGGAGGCCGGCGGCGACGGCGGGGGCCAGTGCGGCGGTGGTGCGCCGGGCGATGCGGCGGGCCGTGCCGAGCTGTCCGGTGGTGATCCAGGTGAGTCCGCAGCACTGTGTGCCGTCCGGGACCTGGACCCGGAACCCGGCGTCTTCCAGTACGGCCACCCCGGCCTGGAGGACCTCGGGGCTGAAGTGGTTGTTGAAGGAGTCGACCCACAGCACGACCGGGCCGCGCCGGCCGTCGCCCCGGGGCGTACGGCCGCGGAACCAGGCCAGGAAGGTCTGCCCGGCGAAGCGGGGGAGTTCCCGCTGGGCGGCGATCCCGCCGAGCCGTTTGACGGCCGGGGCCAGCCGGGAGGAGGTGAGGGCGTTGACCAGGCGGGGGACCCGGGCGGCCAGCCGTGACAGCAGCGGCAGCCAGCCCATGGTGTAGTGCGAGGCGGGCCGGAGCCGCCCCTTGTAGTGGTGGTGCAGGAACTCCGACTTGTAGGTGGCCATGTCCACTCCGACGGGGCAGTCGGCGCTGCACCCCTTGCAGGACAGACACAGATCGAGGGCGTCGCGGACTTCGGTGGAACGCCAGCCGTCGGTGATCACTTCGCCCTGCGTCATCTCGTACAGCAGCCGGGCGCGGCCGCGGGTGGAGTCCTTCTCGTCCCGGGTGACCCGGTAGCTGGGGCACATGACCTCGCCGCGGTGGTCGGTGGAGCGGCACTTGCCGACGCCGACGCAGCGGCGCGTGGCCTTGGCGAAGTCCCCGTCGTCGGCGTGGAAGGGGAAGACGGTGGCCAGGGGCAGCGGCCTGCGGTGCGGGCTGACGCGCAGATTGCCGTCGACCGGCAGCGGCTGGACGATCATGCCGGGGTTGAGGCCGTTGTCGGGGTCCCAGATGCTCTTGAACTCCTCGAACAGCGCGATGATGTCGGGTCCGTACATCAGCGGCAGCAGCTCGGAGCGGGCCTGCCCGTCGCCGTGCTCACCGGACAGCGAACCACCGTGGGCGGCGATCAGCCGGGCGGCGTCGGTGACGAAGGCGCGGAAGACGGCGGTGCCCTGCTCGGTGCCGAAGTCGAAGTTGATCCGGACGTGCAGACAGCCTTCGCCGAAGTGCCCGTAGACGGCGCCCTGGAGCCCGTGATGATCCAGCAGCTCGGTGAACTTGCGGAGATAGGAGCCCAGTTGGCCAGGCGGGACGGCCGCGTCCTCCCATCCGGGCCAGGCTTCCGAGCCGTCGGGCAGCCGGGTGGCCAGCCCCGCGCCGTCCTCCCGGATCCGCCACAGGGTGCGGGCGCGCACGGGGTCGGTGATGATCTCACTGCCGGTGGATCCGGCGGCTTGGCGGGCGGTCTCGGCCAGCGCCTCGGTCTGCCGGGGCAACGCGTCCGCGGTGTCGCCGAGTTCGGCGAACAGCCAGGCTCGGGCGGCCGGCAGGGTGTCGATGGCGGCCCGGGTCGCGGGCCGGGTGACGATGTCGGTCAGCGCGTGGTCGAGCCCTTCCAGCGCCAGCGGCCGGTGCTCCAGCAGGGCGGGCACCGCGTCGGCCGCGGCACAGGCGTCCGTGAACCCGAGGACGACCAGGGCCCGCGCGGGGGGCGGGGAGAGGAGCCGGACGGTCGCCGAGAGGACGACGGCCAGTGTGCCCTCGCTGCCGACCAGTGCGCGGGCGAGGTGGAAGCGCCGCTCGGGCAGCAGCTGTTCCAGTGCGTAGCCCGACACCTGCCGCGGGAACCGCCCCAGCCCGGTGCGCAGCGTGGCCAGATTGCGCTGGGCGAGACGGTGCAGGGAGGCGATCAGCTGGCCGCGGTCGCCGCCCGCGGCGATGGCCTCGTCGATCTCCTCCGTGGTCATCTCGCCGAGCCGGACCACCGTGCCGCGGTAGGTGATCACTTCGAGTTCCACGATGTTGTCCGCGGTGCGTCCCCAGGCCAGGGAGTGTGATCCGCAGGCATTGTTGCCAATCATGCCGCCGAGCGTGCAGCGACTGTGGGTGGACGGATCGGCGCCGAACAGCAGGCCGTGCGGGGCGGCGGCCCGCTGGAGATCGTCCAGCACGATGCCGGGCTCGACGGTCGCGGTCCGGGCCTCCGGGTCCAGTGCGAGCAACCGGTGGAAGTACCGGGAGAAGTCGAGCACCACGCCCGGCCCGACGGCCTGCCCGGAGGTGCTGGTGCCCGCGCCGCGTGCGGTGACCGGCACGCCCAGCCGGCGGCAGACCGCGAGCGTGTTCCGGATGTGCCGCCGCTCGCCGGGGAAGACGACGGCCAGCGGGATCTGCCGGTAGTTGGAGGCATCGGACGCGTACTGCGCGCGGCGGCCGGCGTCACCGGCGACCTCGCCGCAGTCCCCCGCGCCGAGAGCCTCGGCCACGGCCGCCGCGTCGAGTCTGCCGGCCTGCGATGCTGTGGTCACCGTGCTTGCTCCTTTGCGCTCACCGGCCAGGTTCGGCCTGGTGAGACCACGATGTGGGCCGGAGGGGACAGGGACAAGGCCCAGCAGGACAAAAGTATTGACGCTTGAGGGCGAGCAATGCTTATGCTCGCCCCCGTCGTTCCCGGGAGTCCGCCGTGCTGAAGCCACTGCATCTGCTCACGCTGAAGGCCGTCGTCCGCAGCGAGTCGTTCGCCCTCGCGGCCCGCGACCTCGGCTACACCGCGTCCGCCATCTCGCAGCAGATCTCCGCCCTGGAGAAGGAGACCGGGCTGGTGCTGTTCGAGCGGGAGGCACACGGTATCCGTCCCACCGCGGCCGCCCACCGACTGGTCGATCTCAGCACCCACGTGCTGGCCGCCATGGACGATCTCGACCACCAGGTGCAGGAGCTGGCCACCGGCGCCACCGGCCGGCTGCGGCTGGGCAGCTTCCCCACGGCCGATGTCCGGCTGGTGCCCTCGGCGCTGTCCGCCCTCGTCGAGACCCATCCGCAGGCGCAGATCCAGCTGGAGGAGGCCGAACCCGATGAGCTGCTCACCGCGCTCAGCCAGGGCGACCTGGACGTCGCGCTGGTCTACGAGTACGGACTCAGCCCCCGCCAGTGGCCCGCCGGCCTGACCCGCCATCATCTGCTGCGGGAGGACCTCATCCTGCTCAGGGCCCGGGGCAGCGGTCTGAGCGCGCAGCTGTCCCAGCTGTCCCGGGCCCGCTGGATCACCAGCCGCGAGGACACCGCCGGGGCCCGGTCCTTCCGCCGGCTGTGCGCGGCCGCGGGCTTCGAGGCCGCCGTCGCCTTCCGCAGCAACAACTACGCCGTGGTGCGGGAGCTGGTCTCGGCCGGCCTCGGCGTGGCGGTGGTCCCGGCACTCGGGCATCTGCCCAGTGACGGGGTCGAAGCCACCCTGCTCAACCAGCGTTCCGCGCACCGTCAGGTGATGGCGCTGCACCGCAGTGAGAACAGCAATCCGCTGCTCCCCGCCGTGCTGAGCTGTCTGCGCCGCGCCGTGCCGTCCGGTGAGCCGTATCTGCACCCGGCAGGCGACGCCTGACGGTGACGGCGGAGGCGGGCTCCGTCCCTCCAGGGGAGGAGGGAGGGACGGAGCCGGTAGAGGTGGCCGACCGTCCGTCACGGAACGGGCGTGGGCTCGGCCTCGTCGGATTCGGACAGGTCGTCCAGCGTGTCGAGATCCACCGAGCCGCCCGGCATGACCTGGCGGGTGTGCCGGTAGCCGTACGCGGCGTAGATGACCAGCCCGACGACCAGCCAGCAGCCGAGCCGCACCCAGGTCTCCCACTGGAGGAACGACATCAGCCAGACGGAGAAGACGATGCCGAGGACGGGCACCACCGGCATGCCCGGACACCGGAAACCCCGCTTGAGGTGCGGCTTCTTGTAGCGCAGCACCAGCACCGAGGCGGAGACCACCACGAACGCCAGCAGCACGCCGATATTGGTGAGTTCGGCGACGGCGTTGATGGGCAGCACCCCCGCCAGCACGGCGGACACCCCACCGATCAGCCAGGTGGCGCGGTGCGGAACCTTGCGCTTGGGGTGGATGGCACCGAACCAGGCGGGCATCAGACCGTCGCGGCTGAGGGCGTACCAGAGCCGGGAGGCGCCCATCATGAACGAGAAGGTCACGGTGACGATGCCGATGACCGCACCGACGGCGATCACATTGGCCAGTCCGCTCAGCCCCACGCTCTGGAACGCGCTGGAGATCCCGCTCTTCGGATTGATCTCGCTGTAGTGCTGCATCCCGGTGAGCACCACGCAGACCAGCACATACAGCACCATGGAGACCGCCAGCGACAGCATCATCGCCTTCGGCAGCTTGCGCCGGGCCTCCAGCGACTCCTCCGCGGCCGTACTCAGCGCGTCATAGCCGAAGACCGCGAAGAAGACGGTCGCCGCCCCGGTGAACGCCCCGCCGAGACCGAACGGCGCGAAGGGCTGGAGATTGCCGCTGTCGACCTTGGTGAAGCCGACCACGATCACCAGCAGCACGATCGCGATCTTGACGATGGTCAGCACCGTCTCCACCCGGGCCGAGGTGCGGGTGCCACGGGTCAGCAGCCAGGCCACGCCGAGGCAGATCGCCACGGCGAGCAGGTCGATCTTGTGCCCGGCTCCGGTGCCGGGAGCACCCAGGGCCCAGGCCGGCAGATGGATACCGACGGCCTCCAGCAGGAATCCCAGGTAGCCCGACATCCCGATCGCCACGACGGCGACGATGGCGGTGTACTCCAGGAGCAGATCCCAGCCGACGATCCAGCCCACGAGCTCCCCGAGCACCGCGGCACAGTAGGTGTAGGACGAGCCGGCCTTCGGCACCATGCCGGCGAACTCGGCGTAGGCGAAGGCCGCGCAGAGCGAGGCGGCTCCGGCCACCAGGAACGAGATCAGGACGGCCGGACCGGCGACATCCCGGGCGACGGCCGCGGCCAGACTGAAGATGCCGGCCCCGATGATGGCACCTATGCCGATCATCGTCAGCTGGGTCAGGCCCAGTGTGCGCACCATGCGCGCACCGGTGGGCTGTTCATGGGGAAGTGTTCGCCTGAATACCCCCTTGGGGCCTCTTCCCAGCAGCGCGGGGAGGGTGGATTTCGGGGTGTGATGAGGGGACATGACCGCTCCCTGTCAGGCACCGGCAGCACGACGGGCCACCGTTGTGGCGTGGGTCACCACTGGCCTGAAACCATCGCTCACGAGGTCCCCTGGCAAAAGAGACCGCAGGGCGACAACTTGCGGTGCTGAGCGCAAGGAAAACTGGCGCAGCCGCGTCAGAGGATGAGGGCGCCGGGCTCTCGTGTACGCAGCATCTTGTTCCCCGGGCGGGTCAACTCGTCCCAGAGGCTGGGGTGTTGGGCGGTTGGATGGGCCGGCCCTGCTCCGCGGGACAGCCCTTAGCCGGTGGGCTCGTTGCCGGCCCCGGACACCGCCCGCAGGACCTCGACCAGAGCCGTCACCGTGGGCCGGTGCTCGACGGCGGAACGGAAGATCACCACGATGTGCCGCTCGATCCGCTCCCGCAGCCGCACCACGTCCAGGCGGGACGCCCGCAGGCCGAGCATCAGATCCGTCACCGTGCTCACCCCGATCCCCGCCTCGACCAGCGCCAGCGTGGCCGCGGTATCGGTCACCTCGTGCTGGACCCGCGGTTCGACACCCGCCCGCCGGCAGGCGGTGCGCACCGCCCGCCCGTAGTAGCTGTCCGCCGACGGCAGGATCCAGCCAAGCTCCTGGGTCTCCGCCAGGCCGATCACCTCGCGGCCCGCCATCGATCCGGCCGGTACCGCCAGCGCGAACCGCTCGCGGTACAGCCGCCGCACCCGCAGGGCGGGCTCGCGCGGAATCGGCACATCCGGGTAGTCCAGCCCGAGCGCCAGGTCCACCGCGCCGGACGCCACGGCGTCATACACCTCGTCCACATCCATGTCGCGGCTCTGCACCGTCAGCTCGGGATGCGCCCGCCGCACCTCCTGGAGCGCCGGCGGCAGCAGCTCGGCGGCCGCCGTGGCGAACAGCCCGACCTGGAGGACGCCGGAGATCTCGTGCCGGGTGCGCTCCAGGGCCTCGACGGCTTCCGCCTCCGTGGACAGGATCCGCTCCGCGTGGCGGGACAGCGTCCGGCCGGCATCGGTCAGCTCCACCCGCCGCCCGACCCGGCGCAGCAGCTCCATGCCCGCGGCCTTCTCCAGCGCGGCGATCTGCTGGGAGACCCCGCCGGGCGTGTATCCAAGGGCCTGGGCCGCCGCGGTGATCGTGCCGCGCCTGGTCAACTCCACCAGCGACCGCAGCTGGGCACTCGTCCAGTCCATATAGAGATCGTAATAGATCAGACGCAGTAACTGTTCGTAGACGTCAACGGTTGGGGTGCTGCACGATGGCGGGCAGCTAGCTGATCAGCAGTCCTCGCCATGCATTGACAGCCCAGCCCTCGTGCCGGACGGACGCCCCCGGCACCGGGCCGGGCCTCTGGAAGGGATCGGCCTCTTGTCCATGTCATCCACCTCCCGCACCGTCCCGCCCACGGCCGACGTGGTGATCGTCGGCGGCGGTGTGATGGGCACCAGCATCGCGTTCCATCTGGCCGAGGCCGGGGTCCACAACATCGTCGTCGTCGAACGCGGTGAACTGGGCAGCGGCAGCTCGGGCAAGCCGATCGGCGGCGTCCGGGCACAGTTCTCCGACCCACTCAACATCGCCCTGGGCAGCCGGAGTCTGCGCGCCTGGCAGGACTTCCCGCAGCGGCCCGGCGCCGACATCCGGCTGGACAGCGTCGGCTACCTCTTCCTGCTCACCAGCGACCAGCAGGCCGCGGATTTCGAGACCGGCGTCCGCCTCCAGAACACCCTCGGCGTCCCCAGCCGCATGATCGGCCCCCGCGAGGCGCAGCAACTGTGCCCCTACCTCAGCACCGACGGGCTGGTGGCCGCCGCCTACTCACCGACCGACGGCCACGCCCGGCCCGGACTCGCGGTCCAGGGCTATGCGCGCGCCGCCGCACGGGCGGGGGTGGTCTTCGCCCCGCACACCGCCGTCACCGGCCTCGACACCACCGGCGACCGGGTCACCACCGTCCACACCGACCACGGCCGGATCTCCTGCTCCACGGTCATCTGTGCCGCCGGCGCCTGGTCCGCACGGATCGGCGCGATGGCGGGCGTCCACCTCCCGGTGCGCCCGGTGCGCCGCCAGCTCGCCTTCACGGCGCCGCTCGCACCGCCCGCCCCGCGCATCCCCTTCACCATCGACTTCGCTTCCACGGCCTACTTCCACAACAGCGACGACGGACTGCTCTTCGGCCTCGCCGACCCCGAGCAGGCCGACGGCTTCGACACCACCTGGACACCGGACTGGCTCCGGCTCTTCCGCGCCGCCGCACGGCGCCGGGCCCCCGCCCTCGCCGACATGGAGACCCAGGACGGCTGGGCCGGACTGTACGAGGTCACCCCGGACCACAACGCACTGATCGGGCGCTCCGGCACGCTGCCCAACTTCCTGTACGCCACCGGGTTCTCCGGCCATGGCTTCCTCCAGGCCCCCGCGGTCGGCGAGATCATGCGCGATCTCCACCTCGGCCGCACACCGTTCGTGGACGTCACCCCGCTCAGCGCCGACCGGTTCACGACCGGTGCCGAAACCCGCCCCGAAGCACACGTGGTGTGAGTTCCCCCGACCGAAAGGCAGACCTGTCGATGTTCAGCCAGTGGCAACTGCGTGCCGCCTTCGCCCGGCGGCTCTCCGAGATGTACGGGCGGGAGGTGCCCGCCTACACGACGCTCGTGGACGTCTCGCGGGAGATCAACGAGGAGGTGCTGGGCGAGCGGGGCGCCGACGCCGAACGCCTGGGATCCATCGGCCGGGTGACCGCCGAACGCCACGGCGCCATCCGCGTCGGCACCCCCGAGGAACTCTCCCAGGTCGCCCGGATCTTCGGCGCGCTGGGCATGCACCCGGTGGGCTTCTACGACCTGCGGGAGGCCGCCGCCAGCGCGGTCCCCGTCATCTCGACCGCCTTCCGCCCCGTCGACGGCGAGGAGCTGGCCCACAATCCGTTCCGGGTTTTCACCTCCCTGCTCACCCCGGCAGACCCTCGGTTCTTCGACCCCGAACTGCGCGCCCGCCTGGAGAATTTCCTCGCCGGCCGCGAGCTGTTCCCCCCGGAGCTGCTGGCGCTGGCCGACCGCGCGGAGGCCGCCGGAGAGCTGTCCGACACCGACGCCGAACGCTTCCTCCACCTCGCCGTGCAGGTCTTCGAACTGTCCCCGGAGCCGGTCGACAGGGCCTGGTACGAAACCCTGGAGAAGGTCTCCGCCGTCGCCGCGGACATCGGCGGCGTAGGCAGCACCCACATCAACCACCTCACCCCCCGCGTCCTCGATATCGACGCGCTCTACCGGCGGATGACCGAGCGCGGAATCGAGATGATCGACGCCATCCAGGGACCACCCCGGTGGCCGGGCCCCGACGTCCTGCTGCGCCAGACGTCCTTCCGCGCCCTCGCCGAGCCCCGCGCGATGCGCACCCCCGACGGCGAGGTGACCAGCGGTGCCCTGCGGGTGCGTTTCGGTGAGGTCGAAGCCCGCGGCATCGCCCTCACCCGCCAGGGCCGCGCCCGCTACGACACGCTCCTCGCACGGGTCGACGAACTGGCCGCCCGCGAGCCGGAGACCGACCGGGCCGAGATCGCCCGCGCCCTGTGGACGGCGGAACTCCCCGGCACCGAACACGCCCTCGCCGCCCAGGGCCTGGCGCACTTCACCTATCACGCCATCCCGGGCCGGCCGGCGGACGGCAGCCGCCCGCCCGCCGGCCTCGACGAACTGCTCGACCAGGGCTGGGTCCGGGCCGAACCGATCGTCTACGAGGACTTCCTGCCACGCTCCGCAGCAGGAATCTTCCAGTCCAACCTCAGCGAAGAAGGCTCCAGGAACAACGACCGCACCGGCACCGCCTACGACAGCGACTGGCTCTCCGGCGCCATCGGCCGCGAAGTCCTGGACCCCTTCGACCTCTACGAAGAGCAACAGAACCGCTCCCTCGCCCAGGTCGCCCGAGAACTCGCCCTGGACGGTCTCCCCGGCTGACCCGGCCGATCCGTCACCCACCCCTCCCCACCCAAGGAGCATCATGACCGCCACCGCCCTCCCCACCACCGAGGACCTGCGCACCCGCGCCCGCGCCGCCCTCACCCGCGTCGGCGTCACCGTCGAGGAAGGCGGCGACTTCCACGCCCGCAGCCCCATCACCGGTGAAGACCTCTTCGGCCTGCGCGCCGCCACCGCCGCCGACACCGAGGAAGCGCTCGCCGCCTCCCGCGAGGCGTTCCTCACCTGGCGCAGCACCCCGGCGCCCCGCCGCGGCGAACTCGTCCGCCGCCTGGGGGAGTTGCTGCGGGAGCACAAGAGCGACCTGGGTGACCTCATCACCATCGAAGCGGGCAAGATCCGCTCCGAGGCGCTCGGCGAGGTACAGGAAATGATCGACATCTGTGACTTCGCCGTCGGTCTGTCCCGCCAGCTCTACGGCCGGACGATCGCCTCCGAGCGCCCCGGCCACCGTCTCGCCGAAACCTGGCACCCGCTCGGTGTGGTCGGGGTGATCTCGGCGTTCAACTTCCCCGCGGCCGTCTGGTCGTGGAACACCGCCGTCGCTCTGGCCTGCGGCGACACCGTGATCT
The DNA here is from genome assembly GCF_057708345.1 of Streptomyces sp. bgisy130. NCBI lineage: Bacteria > Bacillati > Actinomycetota > Actinomycetes > Kitasatosporales > Streptomycetaceae > Streptomyces > Streptomyces sp. bgisy130. Next base: position 64,817 of record NZ_JBYISA010000017.1, on the reverse strand, counting down.
GGAAGCCCTCCGAGCTCACTTCGCTGATCTCGCTGGCCTGCACCCGGCTGCTGGACCGGGCCGCCGAAGAGGTCGGTGCGCCGCGTGACGTGCACCGCCTGCTGCTGGGTGACCGCACCGTCGGGGAAAAGCTCGTCGACGATCCCCGGGTCGCGCTGGTCAGCGCCACCGGTTCGACCCGTATGGGACGCGAGGTCGGCCCCCGCGTCGCCGCCCGCTTCGGCCGCACCCTGCTGGAACTCGGCGGGAACAACGCCGCCGTCGTCGCGCCCTCCGCCGACCTGGACCTCGCCGTCCAGGGCATCGTCTTCGCCGCGGCCGGCACCGCGGGGCAGCGCTGCACCACCCTGCGCCGTCTCATCGTCCACCAGGACATCGCCGACACCCTCATCGCCCGGCTGACCGCCGCCTATCAGAAGCTCCCCATCGGCGACCCCTTCGACGAGACCACCCTCGTCGGGCCGCTCATCACCCCGCAGGCGCTGGACACCATGCAGGAGGCCCTCGTCCGCGCACAGGCGGAGGGCGGCAAGATCCTGGCCGGCGGCAACCGGCGCCTCACCGACGCCGCGCCCCGGGCCAGTTACGTCGAGCCGGTCATCATCCGCGTCGACGCACAGACCGACGTGGTCCGCGAGGAGACCTTCGCCCCCATCCTGTACGTCCAGACCTACGAGACCCTGGAGGAGGCCATCGCGCTGCACAACGATGTCCCGCAGGGCCTCTCGTCCAGCATCTTCACCCGGGACCAGCAGGAAGCCGAGCTCTTCCTGTCGGCGGAGGGCTCCGACTGCGGTATCGCCAATGTCAACATCGGCACCTCCGGAGCCGAGATCGGCGGCGCCTTCGGCGGCGAGAAGGAGACCGGCGGCGGCCGCGAGTCCGGTTCCGACGCCTGGCGCGCCTACATGCGCTCCGCCACCAACACCATCAACTACTCCAGCCGGCTCGCCCTCGCCCAGAACGTCAGCTTCCTTTAGGCCACGACCGCTTGACGGATCGTCCTCCGCGTGAGCGGAACCTGCGCCCCCGCCCTGGCTTCCCAGCCGGGGCGGGGGTTCGTCGTGTCACGGAGGGCTCGGCGCCGGGTCCGGCCGCGGCCACAAGCACCGGTAGGTGCCCGGATATCGGGCGTCACCTGCCGTTTTTCGACAAACACCGCTCCACGCGGGGACATCCGTTGACGTCATGGGTGTCGCGGTGTGATGGTACGGCGGCTTGGGTCATGGACATGCCTTCTCCTGCCGCGCGCGGGCCCCACCTCGTCGCAGCCGGCCGGACGACCAGGCGCTGCCACGGCCCGGCGCTCCACCAGAACCTCCGTCGGTAGCACTCCCTACCCCCTCAAGGAGTCATGGTGTTTCGAAGATTCGCGGTGGCCGGGGTATCCCTCGCCGCCACCATCGGAGCGGCCGCACTGGCCGTGGCCCCCACGGCCGCGGCGACCCCCCGGACCCACCCGCCCCACTCCGCGATATCCACCGCTCAGGCCGCACACAGCGCTCCCGGCGCCGCGGCCAACGGCCCCGTCGCCGACCGCACTTCGGCCGCCGATGCCCCGGACATCGATGTGGCCAAGGTCCAGGAACATCTCACCGAGCTGAACGCCATCGCCACCCGCAACGGCGGCAACCGCAAGTCCAGCGGACAGGGCTACCGGGACTCCGTCGCCTACGTCAAGAACAAGCTCCAGGCGGCCGGCTACACCGTCACCGAACAGCCCTGCACCTCCGGCTGCGCCGGCGGAGCCGGACCCAACCTGATCGCCGAATGGCCGCAGGGCGACGCCACCAAGGTGTATATGTTCGGCTCCCACCTCGACAGCGTCGGCGCCGGACCGGGCATCAACGACAACGGCTCCGGCTCGGCCGCGCTGCTGGAGACCGCACTGGCCCTCGCGGAACAGCACCCGGCCATGGCCGCCCGGGTCCGCTTCGGCTGGTGGACCGACGAGGAACAGGGCCTCAACGGCTCCGACTTCTACGTCGGTTCGCTCTCCTCTGCCGAGCGGTCAAAGATCAAGGCGTACTACAACTTCGACATGATCGCCTCGACCAACGGCGGCTACTTCATCAACCACGTCAACTCCACCGCCGCCCAGCCGATGAAGGCGTACTGGGACTCCCTCAACCTCCAGCCCGAGGAGAACACCGAGGGCGCCGGCCGCTCCGACGACTACTCCTTCGAGCAGGCCGGCATCCCGACCTCCGGATACGCGATGGGGGCCAGCGCCAGGAAGACCTCGGCCCAGGCGGCCAAGTGGGGCGGCACCGCCAGCCGTGCCTACGACCCCTGCTACCACCAGTCCTGCGACACCACCGGCAACATCAACGCCACGGGACTGAACCGCAGCGCCGACGGCATCGCCTACACCCTGTGGAAGCTCGCCGTCACCAACTCCACCCCGGCGAACGACTTCTCCCTGGCCACCAGCCCGGCCACCGGCAGCGTCGACCCGGGCGGCTCGGCCACCAGCACCGTCTCCACGGCCACCACCAGCGGATCCGCCCAGTCGGTGCAGCTGTCGGCCACCGGCGCTCCGGCCGGAGTGACCGTCTCCTTCAGCCCCGCCTCGGTGACCTCCGGCGGCAGCTCGGCCATGACCGTCGCCACGACCTCGGCCACCGCACCCGGCACCTACCCCCTCACGATCACCGGTACCGGGTCCGTCACCCACACCACGACCTACACCCTGACCGTCCGGGGAACCGGCGGCTGCACCGCCCAACAGCTCCTCACCAACGGCGGATTCGAGAGCGGCACCACCCCCTGGACGGGTGACACCGGGACGATCGGCGCCCACGCCGGCCAGTCCGCCCACGGCGGCAGCAGATTCGCCTGGCTCGGCGGCTACGGCTCCTCGGCCACCGATACCCTCAACCAGTCGGTGACCGTGCCCGCCGGATGCGCCAAGGCCACCTTGAGCTACTGGCTGCACATCGACACCGATGAGACCGACCGCGTCGCCTACGACGCCTTCAAGGTCAAGGTGGGCAGCACCACCCTGACGACCCTCTCCAACACCGACGCCGCCAGTGGCTACACCCAGCGCACCCTGGACCTGAGCCGCTACGTCGGACAACGCATCACGCTCACCTTCACCGCCACCGAAGACGCCAGTCTCCAGAGCAGCTTCGTCATCGACGACGTGACGCTCCAGACCGGCTGATCCCGGCTGACCCTGACTGAACCCGGCCGATCCCGGCTGCCCCGACGGCACCGGAGGGGCGAGGGCAAGGGTGCCTCGTCCCTTCGATGCCGGAGGCGTCAGACCGTCGTGCCGCCGCCCGTCGGATAGCACGCCGCGCTGTAGTGGCCCCGGTCGCCGGTGGGTGTCCAGCCGCCGGTGCCATGGTCCGGGTCGGCGAGGGCGAAGCCGTTCTCGTGCAGTTGCTCGCCGAGCGGGACGGCGGGGAAGCCGCTGCCGTCGGGGGTGTCCTCGACGGGCCACAGGGTGACGAGCAGGGCCTCGGTGTCGCCGGTCTCGGGCTCGCGGTCGAGGCTGGCGATTTCGAGGTGCCAGCGACCGTTCCGGACGAAGGCCTCCGCGCGGAACACCGCTCGTACCGTCCGGGCGTTCTGATGGGTCTCGGTCATGCGAGAGGAACTCCTGTCATGAGGCAGGGGAGTGGTCGGTGTGCTGTGCGGCTTCCGATGGGCATGCGGTGACGCGGTGACGTGCGGGGGAGAGAGGCACCGCCCGCGCGGCGTGGCCTGGGGTGGCGCGGTCAGATGTCGCGCCACCGGGCCATGGCGAACGAGAAGAGCCCGAACAGGGCGAGGCCCGCGGCGATCGCGGCGAGCAGCCAGGGCCCGGCCGAGGTCTCCGCGAAGGAGCGGAGGGTGTCGTCCATACCCTTGGCCCGGTCGGGGTCGTAGGCCACCGCGGCCTTCACGACGAACACCCCGGCGGCCGCGAACACCCCACCACGGGCGAGCCCGCCGGATATGCCGAGCACATCGACCCCACGCCGTAGCCGTGGCGACATTCCACTCCGGTCGAGATGTTTGTGGAACGAGCGGAGGAGCGCGCGCACCGCGATCCAGGCCCCGGCGAGGGCTATGCCCACGCCCGCGGCGGCCACCAGCCAGGGGCCACCGGGCAGGCCCAGCGCCTGGGCCGTGGCATCCCGGGACTGCTGGTCGCTCGACCCGCTGCCGCTGCCCTTCTCACCTGCCGCGAAGGACACGACGGAGAGCGACACCACGGCGTAGAACACGAAGCGGGCGAACGACAGCAGTCGGGTACCGGCCTTGTGCCCCTCGGGCCCGGCCGCGCCGAAGCCCGCCTCGGACAGGCGCCACAGCGCCATCCCCGCCAGGCCCAGCCCGAGCGCCCAGATCATCACGTTGCCGAATGGCCGAGCGGCGAGCTCTGCCAGCGCCCCGCCCCGATCGGCCTGCTCCCCGGAGCCACCGAACGCGATCCGCAGGGCCAGCGCCCCCACAAGGAGGTAGATCACGCCCCGTGCCACGAAACCACCACGTGCCGCGACGCGCACCGCGGAGCTGCGGGCCGCGCGGTGGGCCGTACCTCGTCCGATGTGGGGTACCGCGGTGGTGGGGTGCATATGTGTCCTCCAGAGGCTTGACCCAGCCGTCGGGTGCACTCCGTTTGCCCCTGGCCGCAGAACGGAAACCACCGGGCCCGCCGGCCGCAGTAGGTCCGCGTACGCCGGCTGCAGCTGGTCCGCGCACGCTGACCGAAGCCGGTCCGCGTATGCCGGCCGCAGCTGGTCCGCGCACGCCGACCGAAGCCGGTCCGCGTACGCCGGCCGCAGTCGGTCCGCGTACGCCGTCGTCGTCCCGCTCTGCCTGAGGGCGCGCCCGGCGCGGGCCGCGTCACGGGGCGTCCGTGCCGGGCGTCGTCCACGGGGTGGGCAGGGCGGTGGCGGGGGTGGTGTGCTCGGGGAGACCGGCGAGGGCTTCGACACGGGCGGGGCGGTACGGGGTGGGGCCGCTCCACTCCAGCAGCAACACGGTTGCGTCATCCTCGAGTCGCCCGTCGTGGTAGGCGAGATGACGCCGGATCAGCCGACGCAGCGTCTCGGGTACGGGCAGTCCGTCGGCATGGTGCTGGATGAGGAAGTCGGCGAAGCTGTCCAGGCCGAATTCTTCTCCCTTGTGATCACGTGCCTCGGTGATGCCGTCGGTATAGAGCAACAGCCGGTCGCCGGGCTCCAGTTGGTCCCGGCAGAGTGTGGGCGGTACGCCAAGGTCGGTGCCCATGGGAGGGGCGGGCGAGCAGGACAGCGTCATGGCCGTACGCCCCTTGCGGATGATGACCGGCGATGGGTGTCCGAGGCTGGTCCAGGTCAGCGCTCCGGTGCCGGCGTTCAGCTCGGCGAGGATGCCGGTGGCGAAGCGGTTCGAGCCGAACTGCGCCACGAGGGACCGTTCCACCGCCTCGGCGATCTCCAGGAGGCCGCAGTCCTGCCGGCGGTGATTACGGCTGGCGGCCAGCGCGAGATTCGCGGTCAGCCCGGCGGCCGTGTCGTGGCCCATGGCGTCGAAGAGTGCCAGGTGGACGGTCTCCTCGGCGATGGCGTAGTCGAAGACATCGCCGCTGACCTCATAGGCGGGTTCCATCACCGCGCTGATCAGCACCCGGTCGGTGGCGAAGGTCCGGGGCGGCATGACGCGCCACTCCATCTCCGCGGCCACATTCATCCTGCGGCGCCGTACCAGCCGGGCGTAGGTATCGCTCCCCCCTCGCTTGCTGACCATCATCAAGGCGACCAGCCCGCCGAGATTGCGCAGTTCCTGGGCCGCTTGGGCGTCCATCTCCGAGTCCGGGGCGGCGGTGGCGCGCAGCACCCCCAGCCGTTCGGTGCCGTCGAGCATCGGCACCCACCACTGGCCCGTCTCGGCGCTGCTGCCCGCGACGATGGCCCCGGTCTGGAACGCCCGGCCGGCGAGCGTGCCCTCCACCCGCACCACATCCGCCGCCGACTCCGTCTCCCTTCCGGAACCGGACGCCTGCCCGCCGAGCCGTCCGGCCCGTGGGCTGTCCCTCTCACGGCATCCTCGGCTGTTCCTGCGGCCAGTGGCGGTGCCTGTGCTGTCGATGGTGGCACCTGTACGGAGCTCGCCGAAGCGACGCCGCGGTACGGCACCGAAGCGACACCTCCGGGTCGCGGACGGTGGGCGCTGCGTGACCGGAAGCGATGCGTCGCTCGATCACGACCACGACCACGACCACGACCAAGGCCAACGCCAAGGGCAAGGCCACGATCACGACCAAGACCACGCCCCCGGACCGGGCTACGGGGCCACGATGCCGTCGCCCGGCAACAGCTCTGCGGTCGCCGCAGTCAGAGGTGAGCCATGAGGCGGGCAGTTCGCTCCCTCCCTCTCCCTCCTAAAGCGCCAGCCTGGCAACCGTTCCGATTTCCAGCGCCACATAGAGGGCACCGTCCGGCCCGAAGGCCAGGCCATGCGGTTCGGACGAGGCGATCGGAAGGTCGTACTCCTCGATGTGGCCGTCAGGGGTGATGGAACCGATGCGGTTGGCTCCCCATTCGGTGAACCAGCAGTCACCGGCCGGTCCGGCGACGATCGCATGGGGCCGGGACGCGGGGTCCGCGAGAGGGAACTCGTCTATCCGGCCGTCGGTGGTGATCCGGCCTATCCGGCCGGCGCCTATCTCCACGAACCAGAGTGCGCCGTCCGAGCCGCAGGTGATGCCGACCGGCGCGGCGTTCTCGGTGGGGAGGGAGTGGAGGGTGATGTCCCCGTCGAAGCTGATGCGACCGATCGCATGCGCTTGATTGAGGGTGAACCACAGGGCGTCGTCGGGCCCGGTGGTGAGGGCTGAGGGGAACACGCCGTTGAGCGGCAGCGGAAATTCCGTCACCCGGCCGTCCGTGGTGATCCGGCCGATCCGGTCGCCGTGCAGCTGGGTGAACCACAGCGCTCCATCGGGAGCGGACGTTATGCCGAAGGGACCACCGCCCGGAGTGGGGAGGGGGAACGAGCTCACCTCGCCAGCCACGGTGATCCGTCCGATCCGATGGTCCCGGCTTCGGGTGAACCACAACGCGCCGTCGGGGCCTGGGGTGATGACGGACGGCCCGCAGGAAGCGGAGTCGAGTGCGTAGTGGTCGAGTCGGCCGTCCGGGGTCAGGCGGGCGATCTGCCCCGCGTGGACCAAGGTGCACCACAGTGCGCCATCCGGCCCGGTGGTGAGGGCGTACGGGCCCGCGTCCGCGTCGGAGACGGGGATCTGCTGGAACGAGGCGGTACGTCGGGTCATCGGTGGTGCTGGTCCTTTCAGCGGGGTGCGGGGCCGTGGTCGGGGGTGAGGGAGCGGGCGTACGTGCGGGAGCGGCAGTGCCGAAGCAGGGCCGACCGGAGTCACTACTGCTACATCAGTTGCATTAAGAATGCTGTCACGGCGCCGCCGCAGAAGCAACAAGAATTTTTGGCGAGGTCCCGTCGCGGGGCACCAGCGAGCGGTGCAGCTGGAGGGCGGACTCCCTCCGGAGATCGCCAACGACCAGCGCAACACGGTCAGTTGGCTGCCCGCAGATGGCTTCCCGCCGAGGGAACGGCGCCCGCCGCCCCCACTCACCGGAATTCTGAGTCGCCACCGCCCACCCGGCTCAACCCACCGGAACGAGTGGACATGCATGTGTCAGCGTCGGGTAGGGGAGCGTGCGACGGGGGCTCAGCAACAAGGCGGGAGCCAGAGCATGAGGACCAACAGCACCATGGCGGCCGGAACGGAGCCGGAGACCACGTCGAAGGTGTGTGCCGTTCCGGCTCCGGCGGTGCTGCCGCGCATCGAGGCGCCGCAGCGCGTCGCCCCGGCCGACGCACGGGAGTTGTCCAAGCTCTTCCTCGCGCGGCTGGAAACGGTGGAGGAGGGCACACCCGAGTACCAGTACGTGCGGAACACCCTCATCGAGATGAACCTCTCCCTGGTGCGCTATGTCGCCCGCCGTTTCTCCAGCCGCAGGGAATCCATGGAGGATGTCCTCCAGGTCGGGACGATCGGTCTGATCAAGGCGATCGACCGCTACGACCCCTCCCGTGACGTGGAGTTCACCACGCTGGCCGTCCCCTACATCCAGGGTGAGATCAAGCGGTTCTTCCGCGACACCACCTGGTCGGTGCGGGTGCCGCGTCGCCTCCAGGAGCTTCGGATCGATCTCGCCCGGGCCCGGGAGGAGCTGGAGGGGGAGGGCAGTCACGAGCCGTCCGCCGCGGAGCTCGCCGAACACCTCGGTATGCCCGAGAACGAGGTGCAGGAAGGTCTGGTGGCCTGCAACGGCTATGACAGTGACTCCATCGACCGGCCCATCCAGGCCGGCGGTGGCGGCAAGCAGCAGACCGGTCTCGTCGCCGACCTCATCGGCGCAGAGGACCCCGCCCTCGGCCTCGCCGAGGACATCCAGGCGCTCAAGCCGCACCTGGCCAAGCTCGACGACCGCGACCGCACCCTCCTCCAGCTGCGCTTCGGGGCGGAGATGACGCAGGCTGAGATCGGCGAGGAGCTCGGCCTCTCCCAGATGCATGTCTCGCGCCTGCTGACCCGCGCCTGCACCACCCTGCGCGAGGGATTGCTCGCCGAGGGATGAAGTGCCGGCCGTGACGGTGGCTCAGAGGCGTGACGGGGACGTGGCCGGCGGTCAGGGCCGGCGCCGACCGGGTGCGGCCCCAGGCCGCGCCGCGCCGGGCCCGCCCGTGATCAGCCGGCCTGGCCGCTGTCCTTCAAGCTGCCCCAGCCGTGCCACCGCTCGACCTCGATCCAGGCTCTGACCCGACCGCGGTCCCGCTGCGGGTACGGCTTGCCGAGGTACTGCTGTGCCAGTCGGTCGATATCGGCGAGCGTGTCGTCCGCGCGGATGTCGGCGACGTGGCCGATGAGTCGGGACGTTCGACATGATCGACATCAACGACTGTACGCAGCCCGCCCCGCACCTTCCTGCTGACCGGGGCGACGGGGCGATCGGACCGACCATGCGCGACCGACGCGACGGGGGATCGGATCGACCATGGGCGACCGGCGCGACGGGGCGACCGTGGCCCGGCGCCCCCGCCCCCACCCTCGCGTCCTACTCGGCAGCCACCGGCCGGGAGGAGCACCGTTCGACCGGCTCGTCGACGGCATCCGATACCACCACCGGTCCCACCGGGGCGACGGCCGGCTTCCGGAGCAGCAGCATCGCTGCGTCGTCGTGGAGCTCTCCGCCCACATGCGTGAGCAGATCCTCATGGAGTGCGGCGAGTGTGTGGGACGGCTCCTCCGAGAGATGCACCGCCAGCCGCTCCGCGAGCGGATAGAACTCCCGCTCGTGGTCGCGGGCCTCGGTCACGCCGTCGGTGTAGAAGAGCAGCTGGTTCCCGTCGGCCAGCGCCACCTCCTGGAGGGCCGGGGTCTCGTCGGCCAGGGCCCGCAGGCCGAGCGGCGGGGTCGGCCGGGCAGGCTCCACGGGCAGTACGCCCGAGTCCTGGACCAGCAGCGGAGCGGCATGCCCGCAGTTGACCAGCTCCATCCGGTCGGCGTCGGGGTAGCCGGCGATCACCGCGGTGACGAAGTCGTCCGGGCCGAGGTTGCGCGCCAGGCTCCGTTCGATGCGGTGGACGACATCGAGGAGATCCGGTTCGTCGTAGGCCGCCTCCCGGAACACCCCCAGGACGAGGGCGGCGACGCCGACCGCCGGCAGTCCTTTGCCGCGGACGTCGCCGACGATGAGCCGGATTCCGAAGGGGGTGGGTACCAGTGCGTACAGGTCCCCGCCGATCCGTGCCTCGGCCGCGGCGGCGCTGTACCGGACCGCCGCCTGGAAGGGCCCCACGGTCGCGGGGACCGGCTTGAGGAAGGCGTGCTGCGCGGCCTCGGCGACCGAGCGGACCGCGGCCAGTACCTGTTCCCGGCGCCTGCGCAGGGCACCGGCCAGACTGCTGGCCAGGGTCACGGCGGACAGGGCGGACAGCACGATCGCCAGCTCACGATCCGGCGTCCCGGCATGGATCCCGATGGCCGCGCCCAGTCCCACTGCCAGCGCACCGATGCGGAGCACTCCCCACGGCCCGCTGGTCGCGGCGGCCAGCGCGGGACCGACGGCGAGCAGCGGCAGCCAGCTCATCCCGGTGCCTCCCGTCAGGGCGAGGAGCGTGACGGCCGCGATGATCAGAACCGGTACTACGGCGGCGAAGTGCCGGCGGACGCCCGCGCCGCCGGACGGTGCCTCGCCCCGCGGCGGGACGGGGCGCCGGGCAACCGCCCGCAGAGCGGAGAACGGATGCGCAAGCTGCCACTGCTGCCGTTGGTTGTGGTGGTGGATTCGGGCTGGGCGCATCCTCGTCCGCGGCTCGCTTCCCTGCTCATGGCACTTACGTGCCTAAATGTCCGTTTCATCTAGGAAACGGGTGCAGAGGGGTGGCCGCAAGGACCGGTATTTCAGATAGTGAGCGACAGTCCCCTGGTCACGCGGTCCGCGGTCGGAATCAGCCGGTTCCGGATCTCGTCGATGTGGGCGACCCGGTCGGCCCGGAGGGACACACCGAGGGAGCCAAGAGTCTCGCCGCTGTACACCGGTACCGCGACACAGAGCGTCCCCAGGGCGTACTCCTCCATGTCCGTCACCGCCGGCGTCAGGGATGTCGTGCCGAGCCGCCGGAGGAGTTCGGCGCGGCCGGTGATGGTGCGCGGCGTGAGATCGGCGAGCGGATGCCGTGCCAGGTAGTCGTCGCGGGCCTCGTCGTCCAGCTCGCGCAGTACACACTTGCCCAGCGCCGTGGCGTGCCCGGCGTCCTCGAAGCCGACCCAGAGGTCCACCCGCGGCGCCCGGGGACCGTCGACGATCTCGGCGACCCGGATCTCGCCGTCCTCGTAGAAGGTCAGGTAGGCGGCGGCCGAGAGCTCGTCCCGCAGCGCCGCGAGCGCGGGGCGGACCCGGCTCAGCAGCGCCTGGCCCCGTCCGCCGGCGTGCAGCGTGGTCAGCTTCTCGCCCAGGACGAAGCCGCCGTCGTCCAGCTTCCGGATGTATCCGTCGTGCGCCAGCGTGCGCAGCAGGTGGTAAGCGGTGGCCAGGGGCAGCTCCGTCTCCCGTGCCAGCTGCTTCGCCGGCGCACCGCCCTCGTGTGCGCCGACCGCCTCCATCAGCCGGAAGGCTCGCTGGACGGAGGTGATGAGGGTGGGGCCCTCGCCGTTGCCCATACGTTCAGCCTGCCCCTGGCGCCCCACCCGGGCAAGGGTCGCCCCGCCGGAGTTCACCCTCGCTTGCGGACGGTATGCGCCGCGGCACACACGGCAGGCAAGGCGTTCGCGGGCAAGGTGATCCAGAATGCTGCGGGGCGGCGATCAGATCTCGTCCCAGGGGGCGGCCCCGTACAGCCTCCGCACCGTGCGCACCAGCTCCGTATCCGCCGGATACGGGGTGTCGTCGATCGCCGAGACGGCGGCCACTCCTAGGGAGTTGCAGACGAACGCCCCGTCGAAGGATGCCAAGTCGCTTGTGTGGACCGGCCGTTGTGTCCAGGGGAACCCGGCCCGGTCCAGTTCCTGTCGGAGTGCCAGCATGGTGGTGCCCTGGAGGGCGGGCGCGTCGGGCCAGACGACCGTGGCGCCCTCGATGAAGCCGATGTTGGTGATCGCGCCCTCGGCCACCGCGCCGTCCGGCGCCACAAGGAGCGCCTCGTCGTACCCCTCCTGCCGCACCCGGTCCCGGTGGTACCGCTGCCCGAAGCCGCCGAGATGCTTGAGGTGGGCCGCGGGCCGCTGGTACTGCACACTGCGCAGCCGCTGTGCGGTCTCGGGCTCGGGGACCGGGGGACGGACGGTCACCACCGTGACCGGTCCGTCGCCGGGCTCGGGATGGTAGACGTACACACGGACGGCTGCGTCGTGGCTCCGGTCCCGCAGGGCATGGCGGATCCTGCCGCGGACCAGCTCGCCGTCCAGCTCCACACCGAAGAGCTCACGGCTTGCCGCGTCCAGCCGCCGCAGATGGAGATCCAGCCCGCGGACCCGGCCTCCCCGGACCTGCATGGCCGTGAAATGCCCCTGGCCGCTCAGCATCTCGAACAGCAGGGGATCGGCCTCGGTGGCACGGCCGTTGATCTCTATGTGGGTCGTCGACGAGTCGGTCATGATCGGCATCCTAGGGGTGCCCGCCCGTCCGCGGCTGGGGCGCAGCACGGGCCCCGCCGGGAGCGGTGTTGCCCTGGCCCCGATGCGCCACCCCTCGGTGCCGCTCGTCCACAGCGACAGAACGCACATTCGATTACGGGCGTACCCTTGCGGCATGGCCACGCACCTTCAGGGCTCGCTCTTCGATCAGACCGACGAGGTCCGGCTCGGTCCGCTGCGCGGGATGCGCCGCTCCGGGCTCGGTGACGGTGCCTGGATCGATCTGCTGCCCGGGTGGCTGAGCGGGGCCGACGCCCTGTTCGGGCAGCTCGCCGCGGAGGTGCCCTGGCAGGCCGAGCGCCGGCGGATGTATGAGCAGGTGGTGGACGTACCGCGACTGCTCGCCTTCTACCAGGCCGACGACGCCCTGCCGCACCCCGTCCTGAACGAGGCGAGGGACGCCCTCTCCGCCCACTACGCCACCGAGCTCGGCGAACCGTTCACCACGGCCGGCCTCTGCTACTACCGGGACGGCCACGACAGTGTGGCCTGGCACGGCGACCGGATCGGCCGCGGCAGACGGGCGGACACAATGGTCGCGATCCTGTCCGTAGGTGCGCCGCGCGATCTGCTGTTGCGCCCGCGGCGCGGCGGCGGCTCGATACGGCATCCGCTCGGGCACGGCGATCTGCTCGTGATGGGCGGCTCCTGCCAGCGGACCTGGGAGCATGCGATACCCAAGACCGCCCGGGCGGCCGGGCCGCGGATCAGCATCCAGTTCCGGCCGCACGGCGTGCACTGAACTCCGGGGCGGTGTTCCCGTGTGACGGCAGAGGGCCCCCGAGCCGGTGATCGGCTCGGGGGCCCGGGAACTGCTGGGGGCGCCGTGATCAGTGTCTGTGGCACACGAGGTGGCCGCGGTGCCAGGTCCGCGTCCAGTGGCCCGGGTGGCGGTGGCCGTGCCGGTCCCGCCATGCCGGGTGCCAGACCCGGACCCAGTGGCCGCGGACCATATGGCACCGTCCCCGGTCGACATGCTTCGTGGCGGAGTGGTCGCCGTGGTGCGACGGCGTGGCCGAGGCGACCCCCACCGAGGAGAAGGCCGCGCCTCCGGCGAGGGCCACGGTGGCGGCGCCGAGAGCGAGGGCGCGCTTGAACCCGTCAATCATTGCGGATCATGCCTTTCTGCATTGCCGTGATGTTGGCTGCCCCGCCGTTGGCCGGGCAGGATGACCATGCACCTGTGGCGCTCACTCCATCCCGCCAATACCCATGGTTTTACGCAATGCAGACAGAAGCCGGAGAAAAGCAGAAATCCTATGAATGCGGTCGGTGGGTGGGAAACCGCAGGAGGGGGGCCGAGCCCGAAAATCTCAACCGGGGCGTGACGGGAATTCTGTGCGCCCACGGGCCGGCCCGCCTCAATCCGGCGCGTTCTCCTCCAGCAGCGCCGCAATGGCGGCGTGCCCCGTCTCCCGGTGGTACTCGGCCGCGTGCGTTCCGTCCGGCGCGCGGACAATGAGCTCGACCAGTTCGGTGCCCTCGGGGCGGGGGCTGCGGCGGACCTCGCACCGGCTGTCCGGGGACGCGCCCGCTTTCCGGCGCAGCTCGCTTTCGACGTCCTTGCCGCTCTCATCACGGGCCATGTGCCACGCCGTGCGGCCCTGCGCATCGGCGAGCTGCGGGCTGGCGCCATGGCGCAGCAGAGTCCGTACGACCGCGATCGATCCCCGCTCGGCCGCCACCATCAACGGGGTCCGGTCGCCGTGGCCCGCGTCCGGATCGGCCTGCCCGTCCAGTAGGAGCTGAGCGGTGCCGTGGTGGCCGTTGGCCGCCGCCCACATCAAGGGGGTGTGGGAAGTGCCGTCATCCTCCCGGAGGTTGGGATCGGCGCCGTGGGCGAGCAGCGCGCGCACCACCTCCTCGTGGCCCCAGCAGGCGGCCGCGCACAGCGGCAGTCCCTCGCTTCCCGGCTCCCCCCTGCTCTCCGTGTCGGGGGTGGCTCCGGCTTCGAGCAGGAGTCGTGCGAGCTCCGCCTGTCCCGCCACCGCGGCCAGGTACAACGGCGTCTCCCCGTCGGCGTCCGGCGCGGACGGGGAGGCCCCCTGCCGCAGGAGCGCCGCCACCGTGCCGGCCTGGTTCTCGTAGATGGCGGAGATGAGTTGTGAGGTCAACGCCTCGGCCATGCAGGGTCCTTTCTCGGGGGAGCCGGTTCGGCGCAGCGTATGACGTCCCGCCGCGGGCCGCCGCGGCCGTGGCGCACCTGGCGACGGCGGGGCGGGATGGGGCGGGGCGTGCCGGGTGGGACGGGGCGCGGCGTGCCCTGGGTTCAGCTCCCGTTCGGGAAGATCCGGTCCAGGTGATGACGGAGAATCCCCGCGGCCGCCTCCGGGGTGCGCTGGCCGACCAGGACGCTGGTGCCGAGGCCGGCCGACAGGGCGAGCAGGCTGATCGCCTCGGTGCGTACCTCCAGGCCGGGCGGGGTGAGACCGGCCTCGCGCGCCCGTTCCAGCTGGTCGGCCAGTGCGTCCTCGGCGGCATTGGGGCCGTCGATGAACGGCTGCGCGGCCAGCGTCTCGTCCGTCACCGCCAGCACGGCGTAGGCGGTGTGGACGAGGTGAAAGGCCCGGCTCTCCTCGTCGGTGGGGAGGGCTTCGAGGAGTACGGCCTCGATCACCGCCCGCGGCCCCGGCGCTTCCCCGGCGGCCCGGACCCGGTCGGCGATACGGCGGCTGAGTCCGGTGGTCAGCCACTGGAGGCCGTGCAGCAGCAGCCTCTCCTTGGTCTCGAAGTAGTACTGCACCAGCCGCAGGGACACCCCCGCCTCAGCGGCCACATCGCGCATCCCGACGGCGTGCAGGCCCCGCCGCCCGGCCACTCGGACCAGCGCCTCGGTGATCTGCGCGCGTCGCTCCTCGTGGTCCACCCGCTTCGGCATCAGCCCCTGCCCTCCGCTTCGTTGGTTCCGTCCGGCCGCTCGGACCGCTTCATGATACCGCTGTATCACTTTGATGGTACGGTGGTACCACTAAACCTGATGTCCGGAGGGGGCCTGCCATGCCTGAAACCAAGACGCGCGACCGTGATCCCGCGGTCGGCCGCTATGTGAACGAGGCCCTGCGGGACCGGTACTTCGCCGCCTGTGACGCGGTCTATGCGCTGGGACCGGCCCCACAGGGGGAGTTGGTGATAGCGACCCGCTTCGGGTCCACGCACGTCTACCGGTACGGGCCGTCCGACCCCGATGCCGCCGCCCGCACCCCCGTGGTGCTGGTGCACGGTGCCGGGGGCAACTCGTCGATGTGGTATCCGAACGTCGCCGCGCTGAGCGCGGAGCGCCCCGTTTACGCGGTCGACACCGTCGGCGACCCGGGCCGCAGCGTGCAGAGCGAACCCATCCATCAGCCCGAACGCGCCGCCCAGTGGCTGGACGAGACGCTCGACGGCCTCGGACTCGACCAAGTCCACCTCATCGGGTCCTCCTACGGCGGATGGCTCGCACTGAACCAGGCGCTGCACCGCCCCGGCCGACTCGCCTCCGCGACCCTGCTGGACCCGGGCGGCCTGGAGAAGGTGGGCGTCCGGTTCTTCGGCTGGGTGTTCCTCAGCCTGATGGCCACCTTCGCGCCGAAGGCAATGCGTCCGCGCCTCGCCGCCTGGCTCGAACAGCCGGTCCTGGTGGTGCCGGAACTACGGACCATGGTGCGGCTGGGTGTCCGCGCCTACCGCATCCGCCGCCCCGCTCCGCTGCCCCTCACCGAGGCCGAACTGCGCAGCATCCGCACCCCGTTGTATGTACTGCTGGGCAAGCGGAGTCTGATGGTGCACCCGGAACGGCAGCGGGAACGCGTCCCGCGTCTGGTACCCGGCGCCCGCGTCGAGATCATCGCCGACACCGGCCACGGACCGCAGATCGACCATGCGGAACGGGTCAACAGCCGCATGCTGGCTTTTATGGACGACATCAACTGAGGGGAATCTCAGGGCGGGTGGCGGGTGGCGGGTGGCGGGTGGCGGGTGGCGGGTGATCCGGGGGCCGGGGGCGGAGCGCCGCGCCGTCCGCCCCGTCAACCCCCTGTCACCGCCCCGCCAACTGCTCCACGGCCGCCAGGACCCGGCCGGCCCCGTCCTCGGTGCCGATCAGCGCCGAGACCTGCCGGGCGCGATGACGGTAGCGGGGGTCGTACACGGCCTTCCGTAGCGCCTCCGCCAGGTTCTCCGTGGACAGCCGCCGGAACGGCAGCTTTCCGGGGCTGACCCTGAGCGCCGTGAGACGCGACGCCCAGAAGGGCTGGTCCAGCATCATCGGCACCGGGACCGCCGGCACCCCCGCGCGCAGGCCGGCCGCCGTGGTGCCGGCCCCCGCGTGATGGACGACGGCCGCCATCTGCGGGAACAGCCAGGAGTGCGGCACCTCGCCCACGGTCAGCACATCGTCCCCGGTCACCGACAGCCCGGCCCAGCTCGCCTGGACGACACCGCGCACCCCGGCGAGCTTCAGGGCCCGGGCCACGAGTCGTCCCAGGCGCTCCGGATCACTGGGCTGCATACTGCCGAATCCCACATACACCGGCGGCGGGCCGGCGGACAGAAAGTCCGCGAGCCGGGGCTGCGGCGTCCAGTCGGGGCTCTCCGACGGCCACCAGTAGCCCGCCACCTCCATCCCCCGCCGCCAGTCGGCGGGCCGGGGGACCACCACCGGGCTGAAGCCGTGCTGGACGGGCCAGGTGGCCCGGCGCCGTTCGAGGGCGGCCGGCGGCACGCCCAGCCGGCGCTCCAGATGGCGCACGCCCGGGGCGAAGGCCCGGTTCAGCAGGGACTCGGCGCACCGTGCCGCGGCCCGGTTGGCGAACGGTCCCATCGACGGCATGCCGAAGATGACCGGCGGGAACTCGCGGGTGGGCGCGAGGGGTTGCAGGAAGACACCGAGGCTGGGCAGCCCCAGGCCCTCCGCCGCTACGAGGCCCAGGGGCGCCAAAGCACTGGACAGCAACACGACTTCGGCTCCGGCCGCACATGCCTCCGTCACCGCGTCGGCCATCTCCGGCGCCAGTTCCCGTGCCAGCTTTATCTGTTCGACCTTGGTGAGACCGGCCCCCGAGCCGCCCTTACCCGGTCCGGTTCCCTCCTGGGGATCCGCTCCGGAGGTGGCGTACCGGTCGAGTGGAAGCGGGCGGAAACCGAGGCCGCTGCGGCGGACCGCCTCGGCCGAGCGCGCATGGGTGGCCATCACCACCCGGTGTCCGGCTTGCCGCAGCCGGGCACCGAGGCCGGTGTAGGGAGCCACGTCGCCGTGCGACCCCGCGGTAGCGATGAGGATGTGCATAGTCGGCAGTGTTCCGTTCCCTGAGTTCCGGCGATTCCGACCACGTATTGCTTCACCCGGGTGGGCTATCCGCCGCAGCCCCGTGGAGCCGAAAACGCTTGTCTTCCTGCACGGTTGTGCAGGGCGCCCGCCATCAGTCCCGGCGGGCGATCACCCGGTAGGCGTTGGAGAGACGGGTGCGCCGGGTGAGCGGCGCGAGCAGGATGTCGATTCCGAAGAGGACGAGGAGTGCGGGTGCGGCGGCCAGCAGGGAGAGCCTGCGGACCCAGCGGCTGACCGGGCCGGGTCTCCTGGGCAGCCACGGCAGATCTTCGCCCGGCAGCAGGCAGTTGAGTACGTTCACGGCCGCGGAGGTCAGATCGGTCGGGATGTGCGG
This sequence comes from Streptomyces sp. bgisy130, assembly GCF_057708345.1. Taxonomy (NCBI): domain Bacteria; kingdom Bacillati; phylum Actinomycetota; class Actinomycetes; order Kitasatosporales; family Streptomycetaceae; genus Streptomyces; species Streptomyces sp. bgisy130. The sequence goes on along the minus strand of NZ_JBYISA010000017.1, from coordinate 47,036 downwards.
CTCCCGCCGGTTGGTGGCCACCACGGTGAAGCCCTGCTCGGTCAGTGCGGCGCAGAGGTTGTCCAGCGGGATGAGGTGCAGATGCTGTGGCTGTAGCCAGGGACCCCACCAGCGGCCGAGTATCCGGGCGGCGGTGGACTGGGGGTCGGGTACCTCGATCAGGAGATGCCCGCCGCGCCGCAGCGCTGTATGCGCGGCGGCCAGTTCCTGCCGTGGCGCCAGGGTGTGTTCCAGGTAGTGGTACATGCTCACCACGTCGTACTGCGAGGTGAGTTGGCCCGCCAGACCGGCGAAGGAGCCTCGGTAGGCGCGGCTGATCCGGCCGTTGCGTACGCCGATCTCGACGCCTTCGCCCCAGTCGAGTCCGTGGAATTCGGTACGCGGGTGGATGCGCCGGGCCTCGGCGCAGAAGTGGCCGTGGCCGGTCCCCACGTCCAGCCAGCGTGCGGGCCGGCTGAACGGGAGCAGTGCCCGCGCGCGGGCCCGGTAGAGCTTGACCGCGAGGGGCGAGGCGGCCATCCGCGCCATCGTTGCCTCGCCCAGGCCGTCGTAGCAGTCGCGGTAGTAGAAATCCAGCCCGTCCGCGCTGAGCCGGGGGTTCTGGAATACGTGCCCGCAGTTGCGGCACTGGTCGAGTACGAAGTTCCCTGGTTTGCGCTGGGGATGGTTGGTGGTGCGCAGTCGGCGGCGCAGGCGGGCGGAGGTGCACCAGGGGCAGGTGGCGCGCTCCGGATCGAAGAACCGGTCCAGCCCGTGCGCCAGCTCGTCTTGGTAGAGGGGTCTGTGGGCGGCGATCTGCTCGCTTCGCTTATTCCTCACGGGGAGCCCCTTTCAGCTGTAGTCCTGGTGGCGTGGGCGTGGCTTTCGGTGTGGACGGTGGACGCGATACGCGAGGTTGGCCTTCCGCGGCCGTACGGCCGGCAGACCGAGCCGGACCGGCGGGCCGGGACGGGCGGTCGGCTGACGGTGTGTCACCCCGAGTGCGCACCGCGGCGGGAGCGCCGGGCGGGGCAGCTGCGGCCGCCGGCCGGGGCACCGTCCGGCGCTCACGAGGCCGCTGCCGTACGGGTACGAGCCCGGGCACGTGGTGTGGAGAACCGGCGCACACAGGGGCGCTCCACCCCCGCGTACAGCAGCCACGAGGCCAGCAGGACGAAGGGGAGGCCGACCAGCACCACACCGAGATTGCTCCAGCCGTGGCCCCGCAGCCCCAGGTACAGCAGCCCCAGCACCGTGAAGTGCACGAGATACATGGCGTAGGAGAGCTCACCGAGGAACACACAGGGCCGGGTGCGCAGCAGCGAGGGCCGGTCGCGCAGATCCAGCTCCGCGGTCGCGTACACCAGCACGACGAGCGGCGCCACGGTCGAGGCCGCGTACAGGAAGCGCTGCGGCAGGAACGCGGGGTTCATGATGACCGCGCTGATGACACCCAGCGCGGCCGGCAGCACGCCTATCCGCGGAAGCCGGAGATCCGACGAGGCAATCCGCGCCGCCATCATCCCGAGCAGGAACTCGGGCAGCCGGGCGACCGGCAGCATGTACAGGAACCAGTACTCGGGAAACGAGGAGCCATCAGGGTTGACCACGAGCGCACAGAACAACGGCAATGACCAGACGACCGCGATCGCCGTGGCCGCGCCGATCAGCAGTCCACGGGGCGACAGCCGCTTGATCCTGGGCAGCAGTACGGGAAAGAGAAAGTAGAAGAACATTTCGGCGGCGAGGGACCAGGAAACAGGGTTGCCCGCGGAGACGAAAAGGTGGCTGGGGACCCAGGTGTGCACCAGGAAGAGGCTGGCCAGAGCGGCCCCTATCCCGGAGCCCGTGGTGACGGCCGCCGTACCGGCACAGGCCAGCGCGATGACCACCACACCCCAGGTGAGCAGGTGATTGGGAAAAATTTTGGCGGCCCGCCGCCGCCAGAACGCGCGAGCGGTGTCGTCCGGGCGGGCGGAGTGCGTCAGCACATAGCCGCTGAGAATGAAGAAGAGCGATACCGAGCTTCCGCCCAGCCATACTTCGGGCCCGAGGGTCTCGGCGAGATGCGGATCAATCATCAGCCTGCTGTGCGTATAGAGGACCCCGACCGCGGCGGCGAAGCGCAGACCGGTCAGCGAAGGCAACCGCTTGGGGATGGCGGACGGCCTGTCCGCGGCCTGCGGTGCCTCCTCCCCTTGCTCACCACGGGGGCTTCCCGCTCTGGCGGTTGACTCGGAGGACGGACCGGAATGAGGGTGCACGAGGGCCTCCTGCGGGGGAACGCCCGGGCCCGTGGCACCACTCATTGACGTATGGCTGCGCCGGTGGGTCGCCCGGGATCGGATGGAAGGACTGGTCCTTGCCCCGTGCGGAGGAATGGGCGGCCCGTCGCGCGGATAGCACGATTGACCCACCACGGCACGCCCCGTGCATAGGGTGAGTGACCCGATTTCACTCGTACGGTCCAGCATTTGGTGACGGCGCCGGGCCGCCGCCGTACAGGTGATTCCTGCGGTCCTGTGGCCGGGCGGGTGTGGGGCGCGGCGGGGCCAGGAAGAGATACGTCCGCGCCGCGATGTCCCGCCCCCGGGCCACAGACGGTGCCGACGGCCCCTCGAGGGTGGGGCAGGAAACGACGCGACCGCATCCGGGCCCGACCCCTGGCCCGGTCCGACCCCCACCAGAGGTTCCGAGTTGAAGCACACCCGCGTACCGACGCCCCGCACCGTCCTCACCGGTGCCGCTCTGGTGGTGGCCCTGACCGCCGCCACACTCACCCTGAAGACCGCCGAGGCGGCCCCCGCCAAGGCACCCGACCCGCCGACGGCCAGCGCCGCCGGACAGCGCGCCAAGGGCATCAGCTCCACCCTCGGTTCCGACGGCGCGGGCGCCTACTACGACGCCAAGAACCGCCGACTCATCGTCAATGTCACCACCGAGGCCGCCGCCGCCAAGGCAAGGGCGGCCGGTGCCGAAGCCAGGGTCGTCAAGCACTCGCTCGCCTCGCTGGACGCCGCCCGCGCGACCCTCAAGAAGCAGGCCACCATCCCCGGCACCTCCTGGGGGATGGACCCCAGGATCAACAAGGTGGTCATCAGCGCCGACCGCACGGTCCGGGGCGACAAGCTGACGCGGCTGAAGCGGGTCGCCGCCGCGCTCGGTGACCGGGCCGTCCTCAGACGGTCCACCGGCACCCTCCGGCCGCTGATCGCCGGCGGCGACGCCATCTGGGGGACCCAGGCGCGCTGCTCGCTCGGCTTCAACGTCACCAGGGGCGGGCAGCCGTACTTCCTGACGGCGGGGCACTGCACCAACGCCGTACGGAGCTGGTCGGCGACACAGGGCGGCGAGGAGATCGCGGTGACGGAGGCCGGCACCTTCCCCGGCGACGACTACGGGATCGTGAAGTACACCGACGACGACATCGTGCACCCCGGCCAGGTGGATCTCTACAACGACAGCATGCAGCCCATCACCCGGGCCGGCGATCCGATCGTGGGCCAGAAGGTGCAGCGCAGCGGCGGCTCCACACATGTGCATGACGGTGACGTCATCGCGCTCGAAGTGACCGCCAACTACCAGGAGGGCGCGGTCGACGGTCTGATCCAGGCGAGCATCTGCGCGGAGGCCGGGGACAGCGGCGGCTCGCTCTTCGACGGTGACACCGCGCTCGGTCTCACCTCGGGCGGCAGGGGCGACTGCACGGCCGGTGGGGTGACCTACTACCAGCCCGTGCGCGAGGCCCTCGAAAAGACCGGAGCGCAGCTCGGCTGACCCGGCCGGAACGCACGACGAAGGCCGGGGACCGCGCGCCCTGCGGTCCCCGGCGGGCCCGTGACCAGGCCACCTGTCGGGACGTCAGCCGGCAGGTGAAAGAGTGTCCCGTTGAGCGACGACGGGGCCCGGTGACGGGCCGGGGGCGAACGAGGCGGGGCAGCCATGAAGGCACAGGGGCGGGAGAACGACGGCCGGGGGCAGGGGGGCCACGTCCTGCCGGATGACACGGTCCCGCTGCGGCCACGCCTGGGGGACCACCACGCGACCACGCCTCGCGAGGCGTACGGCGGCGGGGCAGCGAACCCGGCGGGTGAGCAGCAGGCTCCGTTCCCGTCCCCGGCCGGTGAGCCGATACCCGAGCCGAAGCGGTCGGGGGGCGGCGCCTCGGGCCTGCTGAAGTCCAGCGCCCTCATGGCGGCGGGCACCTTCGTCTCCCGCATCACCGGATTTCTCCGCACGCTCGTCATGGCCGCGGCGATCGGAGTCGGCACCCTCAACGACTCCTACCAGGTCGCCAATGTCCTGCCCACGATGATCTACATTCTGGTCGGCGGCGGTGCGCTGAACGCCGTCTTCGTGCCGCAACTCGTACGCGCCATGAAGCAGGACGACGACGGCGGCGAGGCGTACGCCAACCGTCTGATCACCCTGGTCATGGTGGTGCTGGGGAGTGTCACGGTCCTCTGTGTGCTGGCGGCGCCGCTGCTGGTGCACATGATGTCGCCGGATATCGCCGCCGACCCGCGCCGGATGGCGGTCACGGTGGCCTTCGCCCGGTACTGCCTGCCCACCATGTTCTTCATGGGCGCGCATGTGGTGCTCGGACAGATCCTCAACGCCCGGGGCCGGTTCGGCGCGATGATGTGGACCCCGGTGCTCAACAACATCCTGATCATCGCCACCTTCGGCGGCTTCATCTGGGCCTTCGGCGGCTTCACCGACTCCCGCGTCAGCCCCGCCACCATCACCCCCGAAGGGGTGCGGCTCCTGGGCCTCGGCACCCTCCTGGGCCTCGCCGTACAAGCGCTGGCGATGCTGCCGTATCTGAGCGACGCCCGGTTCAGGCTCCGCCCGCGCTTCGACTTCCGCGGTCATGGCCTGGGCAGGGCCATGGGCCTGGCCAAATGGACGCTGCTCTTCGTCCTCGTCAACCAGGCCGGCCTGATCGTCGTCACACAACTTGCCACCAAGGCCGGCTCCCTCGCCGAACGGGCCGGGCACACCGGCTCCGGTATCACCGCCTACAACTACGCCCAGCTGCTGTGGCAGATGCCGCAGGCCATCATCACCGTGTCGGTGATGACCGCGGTGCTGCCCCGGATGTCCCGTGCGGTCCAGGACGGGGAGGTGTCCGCGATCCGCGAGGACATCTCCTACGGCCTGCGGACCTCCGCCGTCGCCATCGTGCCCTGCGCGTTCGCCTTCCTGGCGCTGGGTGTGCCGATGGCCACGCTGCTCTACGCCGGCTCCGACGCCGAGGGCGCCCGTGGCATCGGCTATGTCCTCATGTCCTTCGGCCCGGGGCTCATTCCCTACTCGGTGCAGTACGTCGTGCTGCGCGGCTTCTACGCCTACGAGGACACCAAAACCCCGTTCTACAACACCGTCATCGTCGCCACGGTGAACGCCGCCGCGTCCGGGGCCTGCTTCGTCCTTCTCCCGCCGCGCTGGGCCGTCGCCGGAATGGCCGCCTCCTACGGTCTGGCCTACGCGGTCGGGGTCGGCACCGCCTGGCGCCGGCTGCGCAAGCGGCTGGGCGGCGATCTGGACGGCTCACGCGTCCTGCGTACCTATGCCCGGCTGAGCGCCGCGGCGATTCCCGCGGCGCTCGCCGGCGGCGGTGTGGCCTACGCGCTCACCCTGGCCGTCGGCAGTGGCGCCCTGGGCTCACTCGTGACGCTGCTGGCCGGCGGGTGTGTCCTGCTCGGTGTCTTCGTGCTGCTCGCGCACTGGATGCGGGTGGCGGAGCTCAGCGCCATGGTCGGCATGGTCCGGGGACGCCTCGGGCGCTGAACCGGGGCCGGAGGGGCGGCCGACGGGCCTTGGCCGTCAGTCGGCGAAGCGGCGGACGTAGCGCTTCTGCCAGGGGGTTTCGACGGCCCGGGGATTGTAGTTCCGGCGTACAAAATCCACTGCCTCGTCGGCCGGTACGCCGTCCAGCACCGCGATACAGGCCAGCGCGGTGCCGGTCCGGCCCCGGCCGCCGGCGCAGGCGATCTCGACGCGCTCGGTCCCGGCACGCGTCCAGGCCGTACGGAGCACCGCTCGGGTCTCGGTGTGACTGCTGGGCAGCCGGAAGTCGGGCCAGCGCAGCCACTGGAATTCCCAGGGGACTTCGGGTGGCTGCTTGCCCAGGAGATAGACGGCGAAGTCGGGTGTCGGGCCCTCCGGCAGCGGTCGGCTGAGGCCCCGGCCCCGGATCAGACGACCGGAAGGAAGCCTCAGGACCCCGGCGTCGGCAGCGTTCCAGGTAGCGGTCATCCGCACACCGTATCGCTGGAGCCGATCAAGGACGGGGCATTCGGCGGCAGTTGGTGCCGTTCGCCGGTGAGGGCAGTCGGCGGCCGGGTGCGCGCTCGGCGTAACAGGACCGGAGCGAGCCGGGCGGCAGCGCCGGTGTTTTGCGGTGCCTCCGAAGCGCGCTCTGCCATTCGAGTGAGGGGGCGTCAAGGCGCTTGCTCGTGTGCTCACCCCAATGGATAACTGTTCACATTCCAATCCGGTGGGCTGCCCATTCCTCTCGGGGGAGTGGCAACTGGCCTGCCCTTATGCCCCATTGAGAGTGCGGGCGGCGATGCGGCCCTGGCATCCGCGGCAGCGCACTCCCACGCTTGAGGAAGTGCCTTCACCACTCGGTGCGCCTTCACGGGGACCGGCTGGTGCGGTAGCTCACGTCACCTCTTTCTGGGGGCGTCATGCGAACTGTCCGCACGTTGCGATCCCTCCTCGGGGTCTGTGCGCTGACCCTGGGACTGACCGTGGCGATGGCCGCGGCTCCGACCAAGGCACACGCTCAGATTCCGGTCCTGTGCAGCGAGACCTCGCTGGTGAATGCGATCAATACGGCCAATGCGGCCGGCGGGGACACCCTGACCCTCATTCCGTTCTGCACCTACCAGCTCACCAGTGCTCACGGCAGTTCGCCCCACGGTCCGGTGGGGCTGCCACCGATCACCACCCCGATCACCATGGTGGGGCTGGGATCCACCATCACCCGCGCCGCGAACGCGCCGGCCTTCCGGATCATGCAGGTGGAGGGCGCCGCGAACGTGCCCGGCACCCAAGGGCAGTTGAGCGCGGTGGGCCTCACCATCCGTGGCGGCAGCGCGGTGTCCCCGTATCCGGGCGGTGGCCTCTCGAACCTGGGTGGCACCGTCTCGCTGTTCTCCAGTTCCGTCACCGGCAACACCGCCGTCGCCGGGGGCGGGCTCTACAACGACAACGGCAGCATCACGCTCACCACCAGCTCCGTCACCGGTAACCAGGCGACGTCCACCGGGGGCGGCATCTACGTCAACTCCGGTGGTGTGACGCTGCTGGGCACGGGGGTGCGCAACAACACCCCCGACAACTGTGCTCCGTCAGGCAGCGTCGTGGGCTGCACCTGACGGTCCGGCCGAGATCTCGGCCGGCTGCTCCACCAGGCACCAACCGACCGACGACGGCGAACGCGGCCATCGGGCTCGGTTCAGCACTCCCTCTCACACCTCATCGAAGGAGCACCAGCATGCCCATCTCCCCGAATCAGGGATCGACCGCCGGCGGGACCACGGTCACCATCACCGGTACCAACCTCGGCGGCGCCACCGCGGTGAAGTTCGGTACGAAGAACGCCACCATCACCGCCAACACACCTACCTCGGTCACCGTGACCTCGCCGTCCGGTACGGGCACCGTGCCGGTCACGGTCACCACTCCTGGCGGAACCAGCAACCCGCTTCAGTTCTTCTACGTGGGCGCGCCCTTCAAGTCCACGCTGGCGCCGGTGAGCGGCGTCACCGCGGGCGGTAACACCGTCACCATCACCGGGACCGGGCTGAGCACCGCCACCGCGGTCAACTTCGGTGCCAATGCCGCGACCCCGACCGTGGTCAACGACGGCCAGCTGACCGTCACCGTTCCGGCGGGCGCGGCGGCGGGCCCGGTGAGCGTCTCGGTCACCACCGCCGGCGGCACCAACAACGGGTTCTCGTACACCTACATCGACGCGCCCACGGTCACCACCCTGAACCCCACGTCCGGTCCGGCCACCGGTGGCACGGTGGTGACCGTCACCGGCACCAACCTCAGCACCACCACGTCGGTCGACTTCGGAGGCACGCTCGCGCCGTTCTCCGTCCTCAGCGACACCAGCCTCTCGGTCGTCACCCCGCCCGGAACGGCCGGCGCCGTCGACGTCACCGTGACCACCAGCGGTGGCGCCGCCACGCTTGACGACGGCTTCACCTACCTCGCCGGGCCCGGCATCTGACCGGACCCTGAGCCGCCGACGGCCTGGTCCTGCGACCAGGCGGGGGCGGACCACCCGCCCGGACAGGGGACACCGCCCTGTCCGGGCACTCTCCCCCTTCCCATGACGAGCCCCGGCCCGGTACCTCTCCTCGGGGCCGGCCGGGGCTCACGCCCACGAAGGACCATGGCCGTGAATCCCTCCGCACACCCGCCCACCTCCTCCGCCGAGCCCTCCCTGGCGGCCACGCCCACCGTCACGTCCGTCTCTCCCACGTCCGGTTCCACCGCGGGCGGCACGGCAGTGACGGTGACCGGCACCGGCTTCACCGGCGCCACCGCCGTCCGCTTCGGCGCCACCCACGCGGCGTCCTTCACCGTCAACTCCGACACCCAGATCACCGCCTTCAGCCCGGTCGGCAGCGGAACGGTGCAGGTCACCGTGACCACCCCGAGCGGCACCAGCAACCAGTTCGTCACCTTCTCCTACGTCACCGCACCCGTGCCGAGCCTCACTTCGGTGAGTCCCAACTCCGGTCCGGCGTCGGGTGGGACGGTGGTGACGTTGTCGGGTTCGGGGTTTTCGGGTGCGACGGCGGTGCGGTTCGGTGGGGTGTCGGCGTCGTTCACGGTGAATTCGAGTTCGCAGATCACGGCGACGGCGCCGGCGGGTTCGGGGACTGTCGCGGTGACGGTGACGACGCCTGGGGGGACGAGCAACGGTGTGTCGTTCACCTACGTCTCGGCGTCCGTGCCGGTCCTGACCTCGGTGAGTCCCAACTCCGGTCCGGCGTCGGGTGGGACGGTGGTGACGTTGTCGGGTTCGGGGTTTTCGGGTGCGACGGCGGTGCGGTTCGGTGGGGTGTCGGCGTCGTTCACGGTGAATTCGAGTTCGCAGATCACGGCGACGGCGCCGGCGGGTTCGGGGACTGTCGCGGTGACGGTGACGACGCCTGGGGGGACGAGCAACGGTGTGTCGTTCACCTACGTCTCGGTGTCCGTACCGGTCCTGACCTCGGTCAGCCCCAACTCCGGCCCGGCCGCGGGCGGGACGACGGTCACCCTCACCGGCACGGGACTGGCCACCACCACCGCTGTACGGTTCGGCGCCACACCGGCGACCTCCTTCACCGTCGTCTCCGACACCCACGTCACCGCGGTCGCCCCGCCCGGAACCGGCACCGTACAGATCACCGTGACGACCCCCGGGGGCACCAGCAACGGCCTTTCCTACACCTACTCCGGCGCCCCCACGCTGAGCAGCATCAGTCCCCACCAGGGGAGCACCTCGGGCGCGAACACCGTCACGCTCACCGGCACCAACCTCACCGGCGCCACCTCGGTCACCTTCGGCGGCACCCCGGCGACCTCCGTGACAGTGCTCTCCCCGACCCAGATCACCGCCGTGGTTCCGGCCGGCACCGCCGGACCGGTCGATGTCACCGTCACCACCCCCGGCGGCACCAGCACCCTCCCGAAGTCCTACTTCTACGTCAGCCCCCCGGTGCTCGCCGCCGTCATCCCGCTCTCCGGCCCGCTCTCGGGCGGCAACACCGTCACCCTTACCGGCACCAACCTCATCGAGGCCACCGCGGTGCGCTTCGGGGCCACACCGGCGACCTCCTTCACCGTTGTCTCCGACACCCAGATCACCGCCGTGGTCCCGGCGGGAGCCGCCGGTCTGTCGAACGTCACCGTCACCACTGTGGGCGGGACCAGCAACCCGGTCTCCTACACCTACCTGGCGGCGCCCAGCATCACGACGCTGGTGCCGAACCTGGGGTCCACCTCCGGTGGCAGCACCGCCACCCTCACCGGCAGCAACTTCGCCCAGACGACCACGGTGCTCGTCGGCGGAGTGCCCACCGGCTTCACGGTCGTCTCCGACACCCATCTCGTCGCCGACATCCCGGCCGGCGCGGCCGGCACGGTCGATGTCACCGTCATCAGCCCCGGCGGCACCAGCACACCGGCGGTCTACACCCGAGTCGCGGCCCCCAATATCTGATGCGCTGATGCGCCTGACAGCCCGTCTCCCGCGGGTTGTCGGGCGCGGAGGGGCAGCCGTGGTGGACAAGGACGAGACGGAATCCGTTGTCCGTCCACCGAGGGCGACAAAAAGCAAAGGCAAGGAGGTAATCCACTCCTTGCCACTCTCAATGTATAGCGCATGGGGGGCCTTGCGGCAAGGCCCCCGTGGTGCGTCAGAATCTGCGCTCGAAGCCAGAACCTGCGGAAATCCGGGATTCACCAAGTGCGTCTGCTGGGCGAATCCCGGATGGTGCGGAGCGGCTGGCCGGAATTCCTTCTCGGTGAACGGGCGTTTTTGATGATTGACGTGATCGTGGTCGGCGGCGGACCGACCGGTTTGATGCTGGCCGGCGAGTTGCGGCTGCACGGGGTGCGGGTGGTCGTGCTGGAGAGGCTGGCCGAGCCGACCGAGCAGTCCCGCGGGCGCGGCCTGCATACGCGCAGCGTCGAGCTGATGGACCAGCGCGGCCTGCTGGACCGGTTCCTCGCGGCCAGTGAGAAGTTCCAGGTCGGCGGCCTCTTCGGCGGCATCATGAAGCCGTGGCCGGACCGGGTGGACACGGCGCACCCGTACGGCCTGGCCACCCCGCAGCCGGTCACCGAGCGGCTGCTCAACGAGCGTGCCCTCGAAGTCGGTGCCGAGATCCGGCGCGGCTGCGAAGTGGTGGGGCTGAGCCAGGACGAGGACGGGGTGAGTGTCGGGCTGGCGGACGGTACGCGGCTGCGTGCGCGGTATCTCGTCGGGTGTGACGGCGGCCGCAGTGCGGTGCGCAAGCTGCTCGGCGTCGGCTTCCCCGGCGAGCCCGCCAAGGTCGAGACGATGCTGGGCGACATGGAGGCGGCCGAGGATCCGGCGACGATTGCCGCTGTGGTCGAGGAAGTCCGCAAGACTCAGCTTCGGTTCGGCGCCGTGCCCGACGTGGACGGGAAGGTGGGGGTGTACCGCATCATCGTGCCCGCCGACGGTGTGGCCGAGGACCGTACGGCCGCGCCGACCCTGGAGGAGTTCCGGCGGCAGCTGCGGGCCGTCGCGGGTACCGATTTCGGGGTGCACTCGCCGCGCTGGCTGTCCCGGTTCGGCGATGCCACCCGGCAGGCCGAGCGCTACCGGGTCGGCCGGGCGCTGCTGGCCGGCGATGCGGCGCACATCCACCCGCCGACCGGTGGGCAGGGGCTCAACCTCGGCGTGCAGGACGCCTTCAACCTCGGCTGGAAGCTGGCCGCCGCGGTCAACGGCTGGGCGCCGGAGGGGCTGCTGGACAGCTATCACGCCGAACGGCACCCGGTGGGCGCCGCCGTGCTGGACAACACCCGCGCGCAGATCACGCTGCTGGGGACCGACCCGGGGGCGACCGCGCTGCGGGAACTCTTCGCGAAGCTGATGGACTTCGAGGAGGTGAACCGGTACGTGACCGAGATGATCACCGCGGTCGGGGTCCGCTACGACTTCGGCGAGGGCCACGACCTGCTCGGCCGGCGGATGCGGGACGTGGCGCTGAAGCGGGGGCGGCTCTACGAGCTGATGCACGACGGCCGCGGACTGCTGCTCGACCGGACCGGCCAGCTCTCGGTGACGGGCTGGGCGGATCGCGTCGACCACGTCGTCGACAGCAGCGAGGAACTGGACGTGCCCGCGGTGCTGCTGCGGCCGGACGGGCATGTGGCGTGGGCCGGCGAGGACCAGCGGGAGCTGCTCGGTGCGCTGCCCAAGTGGTTCGGCGCGCCCGTCGGCTGAGCGGGAAGTCCGGCCGGGCCCGGCTCGCCGTCGGCCGCGGGGCCCGAACCGGAATTCCCGTACCCGTAGCCCCTGGTCGCTGATATCGCGGAAAGCGGGTGACGCTTAACGCTCCCTCTTGAACGGATCATCCCTCATGCGCAGAACGGCCGGTCTCCTACTCGGCCGTTCAGGACCGTTCCCCACATACTCGGGCCACGACGGCCGGAGCCAGCACGGAGAGGCGGGGGAACGATGCTGGTGAACAACTTCAGCACCGAGATGGTGGCTGCGCGGGACAGATTCGAGCTGTGGGAGGAATTCGCCGTTCACTCACATATGCGCAACTGGATCCGCAGCGACCACGAGGACGACTTCCGTGCGACGATGCGGGTGCTGGACATGGGGGACACTCAGATATCCACGATGACCTTCCCGAGTCTGGAGGTCGTACGGACACCGAAGCTCATACGGCAGCAGAGCGATCAGGAATTCTATCAAGTCAATTGTGTCCTCAGCGGTTCCGGTGACGTTTCCCAGGGGGAGCGGAACATGTCCCTCCGGCAGGGGCAGCTGGTGCTCGTGGACAGCGGACTTCCGTTTCGTGGGCGGTTGCGCGGCGGGGCGGAGAACTACGCCGCGATGATCATTCAGCTGCCCCGGGAACTGCTGCCACTGCCGTGGAAAACCGTCCGGCGGGCGACTGCCCGCCCGATATGCGGCGGCCGGGGAATGAGCGGGGTGCTCTGGCGCTGGCTCGCCGAAGTCCACGTCCGGGCCGATGAGTTCACTCCCGCCGATATCCCCACCCTGCGTTCGGTCACCGCGGATCTCCTCGCCGCGGCGCTCGGCGGCTGCCTGGACGCCGAGGACACGATGACCCCGGAATCCCGGCGACGTGCCTTACGGGTGCAGATCCGCGACTTCATCCGCCGGAACCTCGGCGACCCCTCGCTCTCCCCGGCCACGATCGCCGCCGCCCACGGGATATCGGTCCGCTACGTACACCAGTTGTTCGCCGAGGAAGGCACCACCGCCGCGGCCTGGATACGGGGACGCCGCCTGGAACGCTGCCGCCGCGACCTCGCCAACCCCCACCTCCAGCTGCGCCCCATCCACGCCATCGCCGCCCAGTGGGGATTCATCGATCCCGCGCACTTCAGCCGGGCCTTCCGCGCGGTCCACGGCATGCCGCCCCGCGACTACCGGCAGCACGCCCTCCGCGGCGCCGTGCGCGAATCGACAAGCGCTCTGCACGAATAGTCAACGCGATCCGCCGCTCGTCTCGGCATCGTCATGTCCAGGCACCGACGCGGGACGTCCGAGTCCGTCAGCCGGGCGTACCGAAGCCGGTCCCGCACACCCTTCATGCACCACGACGCGGAGTCGTGGGCCGAGCAGAACTTGGAGCAGTCATGTTCGCAAGGATGGAGACACTGGGGAGCAGACTCCTCGAACGAATCGTGCCGAAGGTGGCAGCCGAGGCATCCAGCACCTCGTGCGACTACCAGTACCTGTGCGTACGGGGCACCAGCGGATGCAACTCGACCCGTCACACGTGGTGGAAGTACCGGCTGGCGTGCTCGGACGGTTCCACCGGCGACTGGATCTTCGGGTACTGCGACAACTGCACGCCCGGCGACTGGAACTGACCGACCACGCGGGTGTTCCTGGGGCCGGCCACCGGCCCCAGGAACACCCGCTCCCGGAGGGACACCATGGTCTACCTGATGACCGCTCTGAAGTGCCTGGTCGGTGTGGTCTTCCTGCTCGCACTGTGCGGGAAGACGGTGGTCCGCGGTGGGTTCGGCGGCTTCGAGCGGTCACTGCGCGATCTGGGGGCAGTGCCCCGGGCGTACCTGCGGCCGGTCGCGGTGCTCGTCGTCGCCGGTGAGGCGGGCGTGGTACTGGCCCTGGCGGTGCCCGGACCGGTGACGGCGGTGGCCGGCTTCGGGCTGGCCACCGCCCTGCTGCTGGTCTTCACCGCCGGTATCGCGCGCGGGCTGCGACGCGGTGCCCGGACCCCTTGCCACTGCTTCGGCGCCTCCACGACACCGCTGGGGCCACACCATCTCCTCCGCAACCTGCTGCTCGCCGTGCTCGCCGTCCTGGGCGCGACCACCACAGCCGTCGCCGCGCCGGACGGCCACCCGGCAGGGGCACTGGTGGCGGCAGCGGCCGGCCTCGTCCTCGGCGCGCTCGTCGCCACCCTCGACGAACTGCTCGCCCTGTTCCGGCCGATGACGCCCCTACGACGATGAATCCGGAGCCGCTATGCCCTTCCTGACCGCCGCGGTCGTACTCGTCGGAGCGCTCGGTGCGCTCAACCTGGTCCTCGTCCTGGGGGTGGTCAAACGGCTACGGGAACACGGTGCGTTGCTGACCGGCCGCCGGGGCGCCCCGTCCGCCGATATCGAAGTCGGCACGCCGATCGCCGAGTTCGAGACCGTGACCGAGGCCGGTGAGCCCCTGACCCGGGCGTCACTGACCGAGGACCTGCTGGTGGCGTTTCTCTCGCCCGGCTGCGCCCCCTGCGTCGAAAAGCTGCCGGGGCTCGTGGCCCACGCGCGCTCCCTGCCCGGCGGGCGCCGCCGTGTCCTGGCTGTCGTGGTCGGTGAGCCGGGGGAGGCCGCCGCGTTCGCCGCGCCGCTCGGCCCGGTCGCCCAAGTGGTGATCGAGGAGCCCAACGGCGCGCTGAGCAGAGCCTTCGGCGTGCACGCGTATCCCACCCTGCTGCGGACCGGCCCCGACGCCGAGGGCCGCCCGGTGGTCACCTCCAACGCCGTCGACCTGACCCGCCCGACGGCGATGGCCGTATGAAGTCCGAACCCAAGCCCGCGGCGCCCGGTCCCGTACCGCGCACACCCCCGCAGTCCGCACCGGACGAGGCCGCTCCGCTCCGTCTGGCCCGGTCGGCCTGCGCCCTGGTCGCGGCGGCGGCGCCCGTCCTGCTCACCGGCTACGCCGTCCTCACCCTGGCTGCCGGTGTGCTGCCGGTGGCGACGGCATGGCTGACCAAGCTCGTCCTGGACGGGTTGGCCGATGCCGCGCCTCTCTCGCAGGTCCTCCGGCCCGCGGCGGGACTCGCGGCGGCCGGGGTCGCCCTGGTGCTGACCGGTGAGGCCGCCCAGTACCTGCGGGCACAGCTGGGCCGGGAAGTCGCCGTCACCGCGCAGGAACGCCTCTACCGGGCGGTGGACGGCTTCGTCGGTCTGCGCCGTCTCGAAGACCCCGCCTTCCTGGACCGGCTGCGGCTCGCCCAGCAGTCCGGCGGTGCCTCGCCGGGCCAGGTCCTCGACGCGGTGCTCACCGTCGCCGGCTCCGTCTTCACCGTCACCGGCTTCCTCGGTTCGCTGTTCGTCCTCAGCCCGCTGATGACCCTCCTGGTCGCGGCCTCCTCGGTGCCGGTGCTGGCCGCCGAGCTGTGGCTGTCGCGGCTGCGGGCCCGACTGGCGTGGGACCTGGGCCCCGTGGAGCGCCGCGAGTTCTTCTACAGCACGCTGCTGTCGCGGATGGAAGCGGCGAAAGAGGTACGGCTCTTCGGCACCGGCGCCTTTCTGCGCGGACGTATGGTCGCCGACCGACGGGCCGTGAACACGGCACGCCGCGGCCTCGATCTGCGGGAGGCACGGGTACAGACCGCACTGGGACTGCTCGCGGCACTGGTCTCCGGCAGCGGCCTGCTGTGGGCGGTGGCGGCGGCCCGGGCCGGCCGGCTCTCCGTCGGCGACGTCACGATCTTCGTCGCCGCCATCGTGGGGGTGCAGGGCGCGCTCGCCTCGCTCGCCACCGCGTTCGCCCGGACCCACCAGGCACTGCTGCTGTTCGGCCACTACACCGCCGTGGTCGACGCCGGCCCGGACCTGCCCGTACCCCGGGAACCCCGGACGCTCCCCGCACTACGGCACGGCATCGAGCTCAAAGACGTATGGTTCCGCTACTCGGACGACCACCCCTGGGTGCTGCGCGGCATCGACCTGTTCCTCCCGCACGGCACCTCGCTCGCCCTCGTCGGCCTCAACGGCGCCGGAAAATCGACCCTGATCAAGCTCCTGTGCCGCTTCTACGATCCGACGCGGGGAGCCGTGCTGTGGGACGGCGTCGACCTCCGCGACACCGACCCCGCCGAACTCCGCAGCCGCCTCGGCGCGGTCTTCCAGGACTACATGAACTACGACATGACCGCGACCGAGAACATCGCCCTCGGCGACATCTCCGCGCGGCCCGACCACGCGCGGGTCGCCGCGGCGGCGGCCCGGGCGGGAATCGCCCCCCAACTGGCCGCCCTGCCCCACGGTTACGACACCCTGCTGTCCCGGATCTTCTTCGCCGGAACGGACCGGGACGACCCCGAAACGGGCGTCGTCCTCTCCGGAGGCCAGTGGCAACGCCTCGCCCTGGCCCGCGCCTTCCTCCGGGACCGCCGGGACCTGATGATCCTGGACGAGCCGTCGTCGGGCCTGGACGCCGAGGCCGAGACCGAGATCCACTCCTCGCTCAAGCGCCACCGCAGCGGACGCACCAGCCTGTTGATCTCGCACCGGCTGGGCGCGGTACGGGAAGCGGACGCGATCGCCGTGCTGCGCGAGGGCCGCATCGCGGAACTCGGCAGCCATGACGCACTGATGGCGGCAGGCGGAGAGTACGCCCGGCTGTTCGCGCTCCAGGCCGCCGGCTACCGCGACACCGCACCGGCCCATAACGGACGGCAGCCATGAGGCCCACGACGGCCGCCGCCCTGCTCGGCCTCGCCGCCCTGGTGCCCGCGACCGCCGTCCTCCTGAGCCACCGCCTCGCGGTCGTGACCGTACGGGGCGTGAGCATGGCCCCCGCCTACCTGGACGGCGACCGGGTGCTCGTCCGCCGCACCACCCGTCCCACCCGCGGTCAGGTCCTCGTCGTCGAACGGCCCGCCCTGCGCACCCGGTGGCCGAGCGGACCGCTGCCCGCCACCGCCGGTGCCTGGACGGTGGGCCGGCGCCAGTGGCTGATCAAGCGGGTGGCGGCCCTCCCCGGCGACCCCGTCCCGGAGGTCATGCCGTCCACGTCGTCCCTCGGCCTTCCCGGGCCGCCGCCCCGGGTGCCGGACGGCAGTCTGGTGCTGCTCGGGGACAACCCTCAACACAGCGTGGATTCAAGGCACTTCGGGTTCTATCCTGTCGAGCGGGTGCTGGGGACGGTGGTCCGGCCACTGGGGGCGACCCGGGTCCGGAGGCGGGATGAGGATGTCGTCGACGTCGGTATCGGCGAACAGCCCGGCTGCCTGCCCGATGCTGCCCAGGTCCACGAGTAGGTGCTCTCCTCCGATGCAGGTGTCCCGGTGACGCCACCGGGACCCGTACCGCAGCGATCGCGGGGCCAAGGCTCGGTGCTGTCCCTTCTCGTGAACAACGCACATGACGCCGGCGGGGTGCCTCCCGAAGTACTGAACAATGGATGATCCGACGACACTGCCTAGGCGGACACCGGTGTCAGGTTGTTCTTGCGGGCCCGGCGCACCGCGGGGGCGATGGCGGCCGTGCCGGCGAGGAAGATCAGGCAGAGGGTGAGCCAGCCGTACGAGCCGTGGTGGATCACGAGCAAGGAGACCACGGCCGGTCCGACGGCCGCCTGGATGACCATGTGGAGGTGGAACGCCCCCAGGTATTCCCCCCGCGCCGCTTCGGGGGCGAGTCCGAAGCCGAGGCCGAACGCGCCGGCCGATTGCCACAGTTCGGCGAACGTGACGAGCAGCACCGCCGTCAGGGCGAAGGCGCCCGCGACCCATGCCGTGGTGATGTTGCCGATGGCCAGTGTGAGGCACGCCGCCACACTGATCAGACCCGCCTTGCGAGCCGCGCCGACGGCGCCGTCCAGGGTCTCGGATCCCTTGGCGCACTTCACCTGGAAGAGCACGACCAGGATCGTGTTCAACACGAAGACCACAGGGACGACGCTGCGGGGAAGCTTGTCACTGGTCACGAGCCACAGCGGGATGCCCACCATGAGGACCGCGCTGTGCAGGGCCAACAGGCTCGACGCGCCGATCACGCCGAGGAAGGGTATGTCCTTCAGTGCCCGGAAGCGGGACACGCGTTCCGTCTTGGTCGGCGACGCGGGGGTGGCGGGCAACCGCAGCACGAGTCCCGCCGCCAGCAGGAAGGAGAGGGCGTTGCCCAGGGGCAGCGCTTGCATCGCGGAGCCTCCGATGCCGATCAGCGCTGCTGACATCAGGGCACCGACCGAGAAGCCGACGTTGAACACCGAACGCAGGGCCGCGCGTGCGCTGACCCGGTCGCCCTCCGGGACCAACTCCGCGATCAGGGTGTGGAACAACGGGCCGCTGCCCCACTCGAGTGCTCCGACCACGCTCACCACCGCGAAGAACGCCGGCAGCGAACCGACCGCCGGATAGAAGCAGTAGGCCACTCCGATCGCCAGCAGGGTGAGGAACAGCAGACGCCGGGCCCCGATCCGGTCGGCGGCCATGCCCATGAGCACGCTGGAAACGAATCCGGAGAGGCCCGCGAGGGAGAGGCCGAGACCGACCTGGGCGGCGGGGAGGTCGGCCACCACGATGAAGTAGACGGCCGAACCGGACGTGAAGATGCCGCCGCCCACGCTGTCGAGGAAGTGCAGCAGGCCGAGCGTCCTGGCCGGGCCCTTCAGCGAGGCGTAGTTGTTCCGCACGAAAGAAGCGATCACGTTGAACTCCGTGTCATGTCGGGCGATACGTGGCCGCGGGGGCCCGTCCGCACATGGCCTGCCTTCACGGGAGCCGCGGGAACTCGTCGTCCGGGAAGGGGACGCCCGCGGTGACACCGGCCGGTTCGATGAGGGGCTCGCCGACGGGGCGCTTGCGGGGGTCGTAGCGCGTCTCGGCGTCCATGTAGACGACCACGTGGGCGATGCGCGGGTCATCGGTGAGGTTCGGCGAGGCGCTGTGGGCGGTGAGCGAGTGGTGGAAGGTGCAGTCGCCGGCCCGTAGGGGGACGGTGATGCGGGGTTCCCAGACCAGCTCCGGAGCGGCCCGCATCAAGTTGTCGGCGTCGCGCAGGTCTTGACGGTGCCGGCCGTCGAGGAGGTGCGAGCCGGGGATGAAGGTCATGCAGCCGCGTGACGCGGGGACGTCGACGAGGGCGACCCACGCGGACAGGGAGTGCCGGGAACCGAGGTGCGGCCAGTAGGGCTGGTCCTGGTGGAACTCGGTGGGGGAGCCGTTGTGCGGTTCCTTGATCATCAGATGGTCGTGGTACAGCCGCAGCGGGACCCCGGACAGGGCGGTGGCCGCGGCGGCCAGGACGGGGCTGAGGGTGAGCTCGCGGAGGGTCTCGTCCTGCTGCCAGAGCTGCATCACGTGGGTGAACGTCGGGTCGGAGGGAACGTCCTTCTGGCGGTCCCGGGCCGCCAGCGCCGCCTTGGCGTAGCGGGCGCATTCGTCCTTGCCGACGATGCCGGGGATGTGGACGAACCCGTCGCGTCGGTAGGCGGCTACCTGTTCTTCGGTCACGGAGTGGGTCATGCGTTCTTCCTGCCGGAATCCGGGGTACGGGCCCGGGCTGCCGTGCGGGGGCCCGGGCGATCTCGTGGGGTGGGACCGTGGAGGCGGACGGCCCGGTCGGGTGGTCGCGGTCGTCGGCGGCGTTGACGCCGGTCCGCTCCCGCCGGCGTCCGGAGGACGCGGCTCCGGACCTCAGGACGACAGCGCCGCGCGGACGGCTGCGAGGGCGTCGAGCCGTTTGCGGTCCCAGTGGTCGAGACGGTCGGTGGCGAAGTGTTCCTCCAGGACAGCTACGGCGCCCCCGGGAAGCCCACGTCTCCACTGCTTCACCAGGACGGAGTGCCGTCTGGCCCGGAAGTTCAGGGACCGCGCGATCTCCAGCGCGGTGTCTGCTTCCTCGCAGGAAAGGTCCTTCTCCCTGACCCGCTCCGCCAGCAGCCAGCGGACGTTCACCAGGGGAACGGTGACGGGGGTGTAGTCCTCCGGGTCGTAGAGGAGCGCCACGTCGCCGTCGGACTCGATCGAGCCGTTCAGGTACTGCTCGTAGACCCAGCCACTGCCGGTCATCCCGATCGTCCGGCACTCCACGGCCCGCAGGGCGCCCATCGAGGACGCGCCGGACAACGGTTGCCCCGCGAACAGGAGGGCCCGCACCTCGGTGACGCTGACCGCGAGGCTCTGGCCGAACTCCCCGTCCAGCATGACGATCTTGCGAGGGGATTCGGTGCCGATGAGGGCCAGCAGGTCGTGCCGACGGACCGGCGGGCGCAGGTCGAGCGTCTGGTTCCGTTCGTCGGCGAGCCGGCGCAGGCGTGTGAGGTCCGCGGGGCGCAGCGAAGGGCCCGCGAACACCGTGACGGTGGGGGTGGCGCTCATGACAGCGGCTTCGCGAGTCCGGCCCGCACCATTTCGCGGTGCAGGCGTGTTCCCAGCCGGGCGGGATCGTTGTGGTGGACCTCGAGTCCGGGAACGATCGCCTTGGTCACCGAGAAAGGAAGATCATCGGGGGCCAGTTCCGTCGTGAGGACCAGCGGGAGCCCGGCGCGTTCCAGTCCGGCCAGGACCACTTCGAGGTCCCCCTCCGTCGTGCCGGTGCTCGCGCTCTCGACCACGTCGAAGTCCGCTGTGGGCCGTCCGCCGCTCCACGTCCGGTACATCTCCTGCAGCGCCTCGTAGGACGAGTGCCGGCGATAGGCCTGCCCCGTGAAGTCCTCCCGTGCGCCCGCGATGACCGCGAGCCTCGACTGGGCCGCCTCCGTCAGCGCGCGGGTCACCGCGACGATCGGATCGAGATGGCAGCCCGCGCCTCCGTTGAAGAGCATTCCGTCGCCGGCCTGGGTGTCGTCGGTCGTCGCGAAGAACGTCGGCACCCCGATGTCGTTGATGTAGGCGAAGACCTGAACCTCGATCCCGATCCGCTGGAACCGCCCGATCAGTTCTCTGGCGGCGTCCGGCAGCGAGGACAACCGGATGTTCCAGCCGCTCTTGAGGGTCTCGCCGAACGCCGTGCAGTCGTGCTCGATGGTCTCGAGCAGCCCGTGCAGCAGGGCTTCCCGGGGGCTGTTGCCCACGGCGAGGCCGATGGTGTTCGACCGGAACATCCCGCACTCGTTCGGAAACGGGACGAAGACCGCGAGGGCGGGCACGAGTACCTCGACGTCCGAGGCCAGTTCCCGCACGGGCCACCAGCTGATGGAGGTGTTCTCGGTCCAGGTGTGGCCCCGCTTGAGGATCAGACGCCGCGGGTCCAGGACCGGGATGCCCGCCTGGCGCAGCTCGGCGTACGAGGCCCGGAGCGGGGCCTCGCCCGCCCGCTGCTCGCACCAGGTCCGTTCGATCGCCTCCATCATGGCCGACACCCGGGCCGCGGCCGGGGTCATGCCCTTACCGCTGGTCACCGTGTTGAGCCCGGGGGCCGCGGTGGGACGGAAGCTGTTGAAGACCGGGATGCCGAGGTCGTCGAGCTCGGTCACCTCGGCGATCCGGGTGATGCCGCACCGGGTGAAGGAGGCGCGGGCCAGCACTTCCGTCTCCTCCAGCGTGCGCGTCCGCAGGGAGGTGCCGCAGGCGGTGGCGGGCGCGTCCCCTGCGGGCGGGAACCAATGGGCCCGATCGAGGCTCGGGGGAACGCCCCCCGTGGGGGCACCCGTTCGGGCACCCGCGGGGACGTCCGTGTGAACGATCGTCATCTGACGCTGAGTTCCTTTCGGGCTGATCGGTCGCCGAGCGTCTCGCGGCAGGCCCGGGCGACCCACCGGTGCCAGGCGGCGGCGTTCGCGGGCCTGCGGATGCTGTGTCTCTCGTCCGGGACGAGCATGAGTTCGACATCCACGCCCCGAGTGTCCAGCGTCCGGTACATGGCGCGGGATTCGCCGACCGGTACGTGGGTGTCCTCGCACCCGTGGGACAACAGCACCTTCGTCCGCGGCGGGATCGCCTCCAGCGAGAGGCTCTCCGAGCGGTAGGAGGGCGACGAGTCCACCGGACCGTACTCGCGCAGCCAATGCCAGTGCAGATCGCACGCCCGGGCCACCGCTGGAAAGTCGGCCCAGCCGCAGTGGCTGACGATCAGGCGCGGTTCGGGCAGGAGGGTCCCCAGGGCCAGAGACAGGAAGCCCCCGAAGCTCGCTCCCATCACCGCGACCCGATCGGCGTCGAGACGCGGATCGAGCAGCGCGTCCACGACCTGCTCGGCGGCCACGGCGGCCACCTCGGAGGTCCACTTGCCCCATCCCCTCTCGATGGCGTCCTGGCCGTACCCGACCGACAGGGGTGGGTCGGGCATGAGCACCGCGTACCCGTCGGCGACGAACGGCCACGGGTTCCACCGCCAGGACCAGTCGGTCCAGCTGAGCATCGGTCCGCCGTGGCACCAGACCAGGACAGGCAGCTCCCCGTCGACGTCCTCGGGCAGGCAGAGCCAGCTGCTCCACTCGACCCCGTCGGATGCCTTGTGGGTGAGGCGCTCCATCCGTCCCAGGGGAGTGGCCGCGGCGGCCGGGGCGAAGACCTCCGTCCGGGGGACGCCGGGCGTGGCGAGCGCGAGGGCGACGGCCGAGGGGGGCGAGGCGATGGAGGAGCAGACGACCAGGGCCTCGTCCGCGCGGGCCGTCACGGAGAGCACCGAGCCGCCGGTGTCGATACGCGTGACGACGTCCGAGTCGACGGCGATCCGCCACAGGTGGCGCCGCCCGTCCTCCTCTCCGGTGCACAGCAGCGCGTTCGGGTCCTGCCAAGCGCCGGGCTGGAGCCAGTCGCGGTGGTCCCGACCGACCTTGCGCACGACGAGGCCGTCGCTCGACACCAGAGCCGCTTCCTGACGGGGCGCCGTGCCGGGGACCGCGATCCGTTCCGCGGTGCAGGCGAACCAGGCGCCGTCCGGGGAGGCGATCGGGTCGCTCAGATCGTCATCGGCCCACACCTGCCGGGCGTCGTCCGGCGCGCCGGGGGAGAAGACGAGCAACCCGTGGCGACGGTGTCCGCCGGGAAGGAAACGGACCAACCCCGCGGCGCAGCGGCGGCCGTCGGGGGTCAGGGCGAGCTGCCCCGACAGCAGGGTGTCCGAGTCGAGGGGCGCGCTCAGCAGTTCCGGCCCGGCCGCGTCCTCGCCCAGGGGCAGTCCGACCAACTTGAGCACCTCGGCGCCGAACCGGTGGCCGGAGCGCGGCCAGAGGTCGCCGTCGACGGTCATCGCGGTCAGGCCCGCACGGGCCGACTCCTCTCGGAGCGCGCGGTCCGAGGAGAAGGAGTCCGCCTCGGCGTGGACCCAGACGGCCGCGACGGCAGTCCGGCCGGCGGCGGCGTAGCAGACCACATCGCGAGCGGTGCCGAGCAGCGCCTCCGGCTCCCGCCCCTCGCGGTGCCTCCAGAGCGACCGGCCGCCGACGGGGCCTCCCGCTCGCGGTCGCCGGTCCGAGAGGAAGAGGTAGTCGTCGTCACCGAGAACGGTCACCGACGAGGCGCCCGCGTGGGCGTGCCACAGGGTCGGGCTGTCATCGCCGTCGAAGGAATAGCCCAGCACGAAGGGAACGAGGTCGGGACGGTTCTCCCGCTCGATGTCGGATTCGACGAGAAGACGGCCGCCGAGTCGGTGCGCCGCCTTGAGCCGCTGCTGTGCCCTGATGATTTCGAACAGGGCGGTCCCGGCGGTGCCTTCGGTGGTGGGCTCGCTCACGGTCCTACGCCCTGCCTTCACGTTGCCGGAGCCGCACGGCCTGTTCCGCCAATGCTCCGCGATCGTGACCGGCCAGATGGGCCCGCAGCTCGGTCCGGAGCCAGGCGACCTTCTCCGCCGGGGACAGGAAGTGGTGCGTCCCCGCGATCTCCGCTGCGGCGGAGCCCTTGAGGAACAACGCCAGGGCCAGCTCGGCGAGATCGCGGGCCGTGGGCTGCTGGAGGGAGATCACCAGGTGGAGAGCGGTAGTGCGGTCCGGGGCTCCCCGCCGCACCCGTCCCGCCGGGACGTAGAGGACGTCACCGGCGTCGAGAACGGTCTCGGACGCGTGCTCTCCCTCGCCCACGGCCCAACGCATCCGGCCGGCCAGCTGCACGACGAGGGCGTGAGCGCCGTCGGTCCGGGCGGGCACTCCGTCGGATCCGGCGGCGCAGAAGTACGCGTCGGCGCCGACCTGGGCACGGCACTCGGTGCGGAGCGCGTCGACCAAGGTGCCGATCCCGCCGTTCCAGTCCTCCAGCTGGCTCAGTACGAAGACGTGGCCGTCGGCGACCAGCTCCCGCACCGCGGCCGGCTTCGCGTACCCCGGCCGGGGCTTCGTCTGAACGATCCGGGTCTCGGAGAGGCCCGAGGCAGTGGGGGCGGTGCCCTCCCGCAGGACACCGAAGTAGGGGGCGACCAGCGAGCCGCAGTCCAGCTCGCGCCAGACATCCGCCTCCGAGAGCAGAGCCTTCGCCGGCTCGCAGGTGAACGTGGCCGTCTGGGTCCCCCACACCTCGGCGAGGAACGACTCGGCGTCACCGACGAGGTCGGCGAGGTTCTCGGGTGTCCGCGTGGCCCCATCGGTCCGCGTGGTCTCTTCCGTTCGTGCGGAAGTGTCGATCGTCATCGGTTCAGGCCCTCCGGTTCCGCATGCGCGCCACGGCCGAGTCCACTAGCGCGTCCGGATCCATCCGGTTCAGGTGGTCGAGCAACGCGCTCGTCACCGCCTCTGCCTTGTCCTCGGTGGAGATCCCGGAGGTGGCGGCCTCCAGCCGGTCCGCCTCGTCGCCGAAGCCCTCCATCACGGACTCGACGAGCTCCAGCGGAGCCGGCTCCGTGAGGGTCAGGGTGAGGTGGAGCGAGGTGCCGGCGCGGGCCGTCGCGACGTGGGGGATGCCGTGGGGCAGGTAGAGGACGTCCCCGGGCTCCATGACGAAGGAGTGCGAGTGGCTGTCCGCGCCCAGGTCGGGCAGGAGCCCGCCGCGGGAGTCGACCTTGTCCGGGGCATCGTAGATGCGCCATTCCTTGGCGCCCGCGATCTGTAGTGCGAGCACATGGGACGGGTCCCGGTGCGGAAGCATGCCGGTGTTGTCGCACGGGGTGTAGAAGATATAGGCCTTGAGCTCGGCGGGAAGCTGGCTCTCGATCTCGTCCATGAGCCGCCGCGTCGGCAGGTGCCAGTCCTCGAGCTGACTCAGCTTCATCGTGGCGCCGTCATCGAGGAACTTGCGGACCTTCCGGGCGTCGGCGAAGCCGCTCACGCGCTGGCCGCGGACGTTCCTGGTCCGGGTGAAGTCCGAGATCGCAGGCTGGATCCCCTCCTTCAGGAGCATGAAGTACGGCCAGCGGAGCAGGCCGACGTCCAGTATTTCCTGGATGGCAGTCTCATTCAGCATTCCCGCGACGGGAGCGGCATTCTTGAACAAGCCGTGCTTCTTGTTCCAGAAGGTACCCATGAGATCGACTTCATCAATGAGGCGAGTAAGCGGCTGCACAGTTCCCACGAGAATCCTTGTCGGTCAAATGGAACCATTCGGAGACGGCCGGGAGGCCGTCTCCGAATGGTGTGCTGTCAGGCCTCGTTGATGACGCCGACGACCATCGGGCGCTCGTGGCTGGAAAGCTCCGCCACCTCGGCCTCGGCCTCGGCGATCAGGACCTCTTCGTTGGTGGCGGCGAGCTTGTCGTTGATGGACATTGAATACTCCTTTTCTATCGGTGAGTTGATTTCCCGTCGAGTGACGGGCCGGGGAATATTAGATAAGAGGGCGGATGGCGCGTCAAGGGGAAAGGAGTGAAGTAATTCGCTGACGCATCCCCGCGGGGCCGAGACCGTGCGCGATGGAGTGCTGACGCGGCGATCCGTAGTTCCTCAGCTCTTCTTTGGCGACTCCGAGAGCGAGGATTCTGTGCGGCCTATCAACCAAGGCGTCGGAAACTTCGGCCGTAGAGGTTCCCACGAGATAGGGCTCGACCAGGATGACGGAGGCCACCGCTTGTTCGCGTACCGCGGCGCGCAATCCCTCGGCATCGAAGGGGCGAATGGTGGCGGCGTAGAGGACGGTGACGTCGAGGTGCTCGGTGGCCTGGAGCACGGCGTCGGCCAGCGGACCCACCGCGATGACCGTGGCCCGTTCTCCTCGGCGCAGGACCCGGAAACCCGGCCCGGAGCGCAGACCGTACGGCTCGGCGTTCGACTGGTTGGACAGGCGGACGTAGACGAGTCCGTCGCCTGCCGCGGCCTTGCGCAGCTGTGCCTCGGCCTCGTCCGGGTGGCCCGGCACGTGGATGGTCCAATGCGGAAGCGTCGACAACAGCGCGACATCACCGGGCGACTGGTGGGATCGGCCGCTGCTCGCCATGTCGTAGGAGGCGCCGGCGCTGACCAGGATCGCGCCAACGTCCTGGTGGTTCAGGTCAAGTTTGATCTGTTCGAAGGGCCGCTCGACGAGGAAGGGGGCGAAGCTGTGGGCGATCGGCCGCATTCCCGCCAGCGAGAGCCCGCCCGCCACGCTCACCAGCAGTTGTTCCCTGATGCCCAGGTTGATCACCCGGTCGGGATGGTTCTCCTGGGCGGTGCCGAACAGCCCCGAGGTGAGGTCGGCCGTCACCAGGGCGAGGTTCTCGTGGACGTCCAGCAGCTCTGTCGTGGTGTCGACGAAGCGCTGACGCATGATGCCGGCCAAGGGCACTCCTGTGTGGCTCTGAGGTCTGGATGGCTCTGAGGTCGGGGGAGTCAGCGGTCGGCCGCGGCGCCCACATCGGCGACGACCAGACCGGGGCGGCCGGGATGCGGGATGGTGAAGGCCTTTTCCAGGGCGTCGTGGTCGCGGCCGTCGACCCGCTGGGTCGCCCAGCCCTCGGCCGCGAACCGCGTCTCCAGACCGCCGGGCCAGCCCTGTGTCGCCGAGTGGTTGTCGACGACCACGGCGTTCAGTCGGTCCAGGCCGGCGCGCGCGGCGTAGGCGACCGCTTCGTGATTGGACCCCTCGTCGAACTCGCCGTCGCCGAGCAGGACCCAGATACGGGGCTCGGTGAGTCCGCGGGCCCGCAGCCCCAGCGCCGTCCCCACCGCGAGGGGCAGGCCGTGTCCCAGCGATCCGCTGGAGATCTCGACACCGGGGAGGAGCGCGCGGTCGGGGTGGTAGCCGAGCGGTGACCGGAACGCGCCGAACATGTCGAACAGCTCGGGCCCGAAGAAGCCCTTGGCGCACAGCACCGCGTAGTAGGCCTGTGGACCGTGGCCCTTCGACAGGTAGAACCGGTCGCGGTCCTCGCGCATGGCGGGGTCGACCCGCAGGACCCGGTCGTAGAGCACCCACAGCGCGTCCACCGTCGAGGTCGCGGCCTCGGAGTGCTTCTCGTCCCCGGTCATCCTCGACATCAGTGCCGCGAGGTCCCCGAACCCGGTCGGGCCCGACTCCGCGTCCGGTAACCGGGGCAGGTGGTCGCGCATGATCATCCTCTCGAAGGCCAAGCGGTAACGTACACCTGTGCTGGTCGATCTCGAGTGCATGCTTTCGAGTTGGCCGAATCCATGTCATCGGATCGTGCCGCTGGCCGATTTAGGCCGGGCGTACACTGCCGAGCCATGAAGCATCGATCACTGGGACGCAGCGGGCTGAAGGTCAGCGAAATCGCCTATGGAAGCTGGATCAGCTATACAGAGGGATCTGCCGAAAGAATTGCCCGGGCTGCGCTCGAACAGGGCATCACTACCTTCGACACCGCCGATGTCTATGGCGGAACTCGAGCGGAAGTGGTGCTCGGTCGCGCTTTGGAGAACGTGCGCCGGGAGTCCGTCGAGATATCGACCAAGGCATTCTCCCCGATCGGTCCGGGGGCGAATGATCGGGGATTGTCCCGCAAGCACATCATGGAGGCGGCGCACGGCTCGTTGCGGCGCCTGGGAACCGATTACATCGACCTCTATCAGGCACACCGTTTCGATGAGCGGACCCCGCTCGCCGAGACCCTGCGCGCCTTCGACGATCTGATCCGGCAGGGAAAGGTCCTCTATGTGGGGGTGTCGGAATGGACGGTGTCCCAGATATCCGAGGCCCTCGAATTGGCTGACCGCATGGGGCTCGACCGGATCATCTCCAACCAGCCCCAGTACAACCTGGTGTGGCGGGTCATCGAGGAGGAGGTCGTTCCGCTATGCGAGCGCGAGGGGATCGGCCAGCTCGCCTGGTCACCGCTGGCCCAGGGGCTGCTGACCGGTAAGTACCTGCCCGGTACGCCGGCCCCCGCCGGATCGCGCGCTGCGGGCGTGGCCGCCTCCCAGTTCGCCTCGGGAGCGCTGACCGACAGCGTGCTGAAGCGCGTCGCCGAGCTCGGCGAGGTCGCCTCGGACCTCGGCCTGACCATGCCCCAACTGGCCATCGCCTGGGTGCTGCGCAACCCGAACGTCGCGTCCGCGATCGTCGGCGCGACCAAGCCCGAGCAGATCGCCCAGAGCGCCACGGCCTCCGGGGTCGAGCTGGACGACGAGGCCGTCGAGCGCATCGACTCTATCCTCGAGCCGATCATCGAGCGCGACCCGCGCAAGACCCCCTCACAACCCACCGACTACGGCAACTGACCGGCCACGGCAATCGACCGAGCATGGCAACCGACAAGGCAGCAGAACACCTGTGAGTTCCACGTTGATCCGCTTGATCGAGCCCTCCGACGGCCCCGCGCTGGCCGAGTCGCTCTCCCGGGACAGGCAGGCGTACGCGCGCTGGCTGCCCGCGAGGCCCGAGGAGTTCTACACGCCCGACGGGCAGGTCGCGGTCATCGCGTCCCTCCTCGAGTCCCACGGCAAGGGGCTCACGTGGCCCGGCGTCGTGGTCTCCGAGGGGATCGTCATCGGGCAGGTCACCATCAGTTCCATCCTGCGCGGCCCGTTCCACAAGGGATTCCTTGGCTACTGGATCTCCTCCCGCCACCAGGGTTGTGGGCACACCAGCCGCGCCGTCGGCCTGGTGCTGCGGATCGCCGAGGACGAACTGAACCTGCACCGCCTGGAGGCGCACACACAACTGGAGAACCTCGCCTCCCAGGCGATCCTCCGCAAGCACGGTTTCCGTCCCTGGGGCATCGCCCACGAGCACTTTTACGCCAACGGCGCGTGGCGCGACGAGGTGTTCTGGGAACGGAGACTGACCGGCGGGCCCGTCGCCTAGGAAATGTCCGGCCGATCTTGTAACTGCCGCTTGATCTGCTCGTTTGCTGCGAGCATGGGGAGGGCTCGTCACCGCAGGACAGTGCGCAGAATGCACCCGGTTCGTGCTGGTGCCGGAGAAGATCCGTGTTCCACGCCTCGGCCTGCGATGCCGGGGCATCCGGCACACGATTCCGAAGAAGAGGCCAACGTACCGATGGAGCCGTGCGCGGCACCAGGAGCGGAGCGCTTGACCCTTCGGATTACGCGAGATCGCGGATCTGGTGCACGACCCAGCCACCGACGCGTTCGCGCACCTGCGCCGGTTGCGCGGCCTGCTGCAAGAACAGCACGACCGCGCCGCTGCCATGGTGACGGCCATAGACAGGGAACTGGAGGCACGGGCAATGTGGGGATCAGGACGACGCCTGAGGAACAGCTGGAAGCGTTCGGAGCGCAGTTGTACGAGTCCATCGGCGCTGCGTACCCGGCGACGCGGCGCACCGAGCCGCGGATCGCCGCGAGGATCTGGGAGGCGCTCGGGGACGCGCGGACGGTACTGAACGTCGGGGCCGGCACCGGCTCCTACGAGCCCCCGGACCGCGAACAGCGGTGGAACCATCGGCGGTCATGCGGGCCCAGCGTCCCGCGAGCGCGGCGCCCTGCGTGGCCGCCAGTGCGGAGAGCCTCCCGTTCGAGGACCAGTCCTTCGCCGCTGCGATGGCGGTCAGCACCGTTCACCACTGGCCGGACCCTGTCGCCGGGCTGCGCGAGATGCGGCGCGTGGCCCGCCGCGTGGTGGTGTTCACCTACGACGCCAGTAGCACCGGCTGGCTTCAGCGGTTCTGGCTCACCCGCGACTACCTGACTGAATTCGCCGACCTCCTCGTCGACTGGCCTTCACTGGCCGACCTGACCCACACGATCGGGGGCCGCGCGGAGCCGGTGCTCATCCCATGGGACTGCGCTGACGGCTTTTTCGAGGCACACTGGCGCAGGCCCACGCTGCAAGGGAAACTGACCCAAACGCCGCAAAGGAACTGATCCACCGGCATCAGCAGCCCTTGCCGCGGAGACACTTGGCCTCCAAGGAGCGCTCGATCTGGAGGTCCTCGCCGTACGTGTCGAGCATGGACCGGTCGATTCAGCCTCTCAGCGGCATCAGAGCACCCTCGGAGCGCGCTATGGCTGCCTCGATAGGGCCACTGCGGCCGCATTGATCATCAGGCTCCCCCACATGATCGACAGAACCTGGGCACTGTCCTGCGGATCTTGACTGCCTAGTGGTCACACTCCGATGAAGCTCACTGTTTCTGTCATGTCCGCCCGCCCAGTACGCAGATGTGGCACGCCCTCCTTCTCGAATCCGACTGCGACACCGCATCCACGTTCTCTCACCCTCTCGCTCAACAACAAACCACCTCAACCGTATGACTGTGGGTCATAGAGGTGATCGACCTCGATGCGAGCCCACCAGCACGCAGCAGCAGCCCCGGCCGCCGACTCCCGCCCCTCACTCCTCGACCGCACTCCGCCAGAAGTCCCGCATCAGCGCGGGCGCCGCCGGTCCGGCCAGTTCCAGCTGGCTGAGCAGGATGGTGACGGTGTTGGTGGACGCGGTGAGATGCGCTGCCGTTCCGGTGCCGCCGATCCAGCCGTAGCGTCCCGGCACATTCCAGGGGTCGATCACCTCGATGTCCACCGAGCCGCCGAAACCCCAGCCCTGGCCCTCCAGGAACATCCGGCCGGCCGCGCGCTGGGCGGGAGTCAGCTGGTCGGTGGTCATCTGCCGCACCGAGGCGGGCGACAACAACGGGCGGCCGTCGACGCTCCCGTCGGCGAGCAGCATCCGGGCGAAGGCGTACCAGTCGTCGGCGGTCGATATCAGGCCCCCGGCGCCCGACGGGAACGCCGGCCGGCGGCTCCACTGCCCGCCGGGGGCGTCGACCAGCTCCAGGCCGCCCGCCGGATCGGCCCGGTAGTAGCTGGTGAACCGGTCGAGCTTGCCGGGCGGTACCTCGAAACCGGTGTCCACCATGCCGAGCGGCTCGAACAGCCGCTCCGCCAGGAACTCGGGCAGCGGACCGCCGGAGACCCTGGCGATCAGCACTCCCTGGATGTCGGAAGAGGTGTTGTACAGCCAGCCCTCGCCCGGCTGGTGCAGCAGCGGAATACGGGACAGCGTCGCCATCCAGGCGTCCGGCGGCGCGACGCGCTGCGGTTGCGGCGGCCCCTGTTTCAGATCGCTGAACAGTGGTCCGACGGCCGGCAATGAGAAGTCGGACGGAAAACCGTGTCCGGCACGGGAGGTCAGCAGGTCGAGCACGGTGATCGGTCTGGCGGCGGGGACCACCTCGTCCACCGGCCCGTCCGGCGTGCGGACGACGGAGGGCGACGCCAGCTCCGGCAGCCAGTGCCCGACCGGGTCCGCCGGCGCGATCCGGCCGTCCTCGACCAGCATCATGACCGCCGCGGCGATGAGGGGCTTGGTGAGCGAGGCGATCCGGAAGATCGACTCCCTGGTCATGGGAGCCGTGTCGTCGACATCCACCGACCCGAGTCCGACCCGATCGCCGACATCCGCCCGCGGTCCCCGGGCCGCCGCGGCCCGGCACCGCATCCCGCCAAAGGGCAGGCCGGAGGCCGGCGGACGCACCGGTGTGGGACTATTTCGCCGCGGTGCACGAGCGGCGGAGAGCCGGCGCCGCTCGTGCCGGGTCCGTGCAGCAGAAGAGCCGGTGCGCAGGAGCCGTGTCGGACGGGGGAACCGGATGTTTGCGATACCGCTGGGTGATGAGGGTGCCGAGCTGCGGCCGCTGGAGCCGTGGCATGCCGGGGAGTACCTCGCGCACATGGACCGCGGCCGGGAGTACAT
Source organism: Streptomyces sp. bgisy130 (assembly GCF_057708345.1). Classification (NCBI taxonomy): domain Bacteria; kingdom Bacillati; phylum Actinomycetota; class Actinomycetes; order Kitasatosporales; family Streptomycetaceae; genus Streptomyces; species Streptomyces sp. bgisy130. The sequence continues at coordinate 15,144 of NZ_JBYISA010000017.1, read as the reverse complement.
CGGCCGGTATGTCGCACTGCCGGACCACACCACCGACCTCGCGTCCGCCATGGCGTTCCTTCAGATGTACGCGGACAAGGCGGCTGCCGACAGCGGCCGTCTCTACGGCATCTGGAGTGACGGCGTGCTCGTCGGCGGTGTCCTGTTCCGGACGTTCGACCTCACCTCCGGCACCTGCGAGGTCGGCTGCTGGCTGGAGGAGTCGGCGGTCGGGCGCGGTCTGATCACCCGCGCGATCCGGATACTCATCGACTGGGCCGTCGACCAGCGCGGGATCCACCGCGTGGAGTGGATCGCGTCCTCGGCCAACGCCCCGAGCCTCAATGTCGCCAAGCGGCTCGGCATGGTGCGCGAAGGTGTGCAGCGGGAGAGCTATCCGCACCGCGGCGTACGCCACGACATGGAGGTCTGGTCGGTCCTGGCTCCGGACTGGCGCCGGCAGCGGGAGACCACCGGCTGACCTCGGGCCGGTCCCTGGGTTGACCCGCGGCTTGAGGGTTGTCCGCCCCTTGGACCCGGCACCGCAGGCCGGACCCGGCCCGAAGTCTCCGGGCCCGGTTCAATGGAACGCTGGAAGTCATGCCTTCCGAAAACAGCGAACACCCAGGTCCGCGGCCTGCCTTGGAGCCCCTCGACAGCCTCGGGGATGACTGTCAGCGTCGAAGCCCCACTCAAGACGATCACGCTGACGCAGGTGATCGCGTCCCTTCCGACCCGGCCCCTGCCCCGCCCCGCTGGCGCGAGCTGCTCGGCCCGGAGCATCGGGGCGCCGCGGTCGTGCTGGCCGCCGGCGTGCTCGTCGGCGCGGTCAATATCTATCTGGCGTCGAGCATGCTGCCCACCGCGGTGACCGAGATCGGCGGTGAGAGTTTCTACGCGTGGAACATGACGCTCTACCTCGTCGCCATGGTGATCGCGACGATGCTCGTCAGCCGGTCCCTCGCACGCTGGGGGAATGCCGGTGCCTATCTCCTCGGGTTCGCCCTGTTCACGGTGGGCTCACTGGTGTGTGCGGCGAGCCCGACGATGCCGGTGTTGCTGGTGGGCCGGTGCCTTCAGGGCCTCGGCGCCGGGTTGCTGTCCGGGCTGGGGTTCGCCGTCATCCGCTCCGCCCTGCCGCGGCGGCTCTGGACCCGTGGCAACGCGCTGATGTCGGCGATGTACGGCGTCGGAAACTTCGCCGGTCCCGCACTCGGTGGCCTGTTCGCCCAATTCGGCTCCTGGCGCCTGGCGTTCGTCCTGATGGCGGGGGTCGCCGCGGTGTGCCTCGCGGCCGTGCCCCGGGTGCTGCCCCGAGGGGAACGCGGCAATGCCGCGGCTCCCGTACCGGTCGTGTCTCTGGCGCTGGTCATGGCCGCCACGGCGGCCGTCAGCGTGGCCGGAATCCTGCACGACACCATGGCGAGGGCGGCGGGCATCGCGATGGCGCTGCTGCTGGTCGCCGGATTCGCCGCCCATGAGCGGCGCAGCGCGCGACGGGTCTTCCCCGGCGCGACATACCAGGCGGGTTCCGCGCTGAAGTGGGTCTATCTGACGCTCGGGCTGCTGTCCTTCGGCGTCGCCGTCGAGTCGTTCCTCCCGCTGTTCGGCCAACGCCTCGCCGGGCTGCCCCCACTCGCGGCCGGCTTCTTCGGGGCGGTGGTCTCCCTCGGCTGGTCGCTGACCCAGATCGCCGGCTCAGCGGCGGTCCGGGAGCGCACCGTACGCCGACTGCGCACCACCGGACCGGTGTTGCTCGCCCTCGGCTTCCTCGTCCAGGGGCTGCTCCAGCGCGAGCACGCGTCGATCTGGTGGGTGGCCATCTGGGTGCCGGTGTTGTGCCTCGCCGGATCGGGCATCGGGCTCGCCTACCCGCACCTGTCCGTGGCCGCGATGTCGGCCGCCACGGACCCGGAGGAAGGACGGCAGGCGGCCGCCGCGATCGCCACCGTGACGACGATGTCCACCGCGTTCGGCACGGCGGTCGCGGGCGTCCTGGTCAGCCTGGGCGGCCCGTCGATGCTCGGCTCGGCACGCCGGCTGCTCTTCGGCTTCGCCGTCCTCTGTGCCATCGGCATCTTCACCGCACGCGCCGCGGACCGCCCGGGCCGCCTCAGGCGGTCAGCGGCGGTCGACGGCAGCTCGGTGTCCACCCAGGACGCGTGATGAGGGGTGTCTTTTGCCGCGAAGTGCGTCGTTCCCGCCCAGCGGTGCCGACGGCGGCAAATGGGCAATATGCCTGCGACCGTCGCCCTGATGCGCCATCATGTGGCCAGCGCGCGCCGGGACCTCGGATCGGCCGACGAGAGGTGACGGCGCATCAGTAATGCGCCCCAACGGGCGCCACACAGGGGGAAATTCATGAGGACCGTACAGCGAACACTGCTTTCCGGAGCGCTGACCGGCGTGCTGGCACTGACCATGGGGGCGGGGACCGCCGGTGCCTCGACACCGGCCGGGCCGGGGCCCGGCACCGCGACCGGCGCCACCACCGTACGCACCATGGACGCCCGCAGCGGTGACGTGATCACCTGCAAGATCACCACGCACCTCCCGCACTACTCCCACCACGCGCACGCCGACAACCGGCACATGGTGAACGTCACCGCCGACATCAAGTGCACCAAGTCGGTCGCGCAGCTGGCCCTCCGCGTCGGCCTCTACAAGAACGGAACGCTGTACAAGCAGAGCGGCGCCAAGGTCAACCGCGGACGGAACAAGGTGGGCCAGAACGCCGCACGGCGCTGCATCAAGCGGCAGAACTACACCGGCTACTCCGTCGGCGTGGTCACCTTCCCGCCCGGTTACACCCCGCACACCAAGCAGGTGAAGCACACCAGCGCGACGGTCCGCATCAACGCCTGCAAGAAGCGCTGACCCCTTCGGCCGGGCAGGCGTCCGGCCGAGCCGGAGAGGCGTTCGGCGACCGGCTCAACCGAGCCGGTCGTCGAGCGCAGCCGGAACCACCTCGATGTCCGGTTCGCCCGCCAGCCGCTCGGCCAGGCGGGCGGACCCGCCGATGTAGGTGGAGTCGAGATCCACATCCGTGGCGACGCACCAGGCCCGGTCCCGTGGCCACCACAGATTCGGCGACTGCGGAAAGAAGACCCCCGCAGTCCGATCTCCTGTGGCGAGCGCCGCCTCGATCGGCCCCTCGTACAGCGTGTAGGCACGTCCGCTCAACTGCACCATCGGCCCGCCGGTATCGGACCAGCCCCACCCTTCCCAGAGCCCGAAGAAGCACTGCTGAGGGGTGTCGGTTTCCGCCGCCAGCACCGAGCACAGAGCCGCCAGCACCTGCGCGGGCAGCGAACCCTGCCACGGCGGCTCGTCACCCGGGCCGGCCACGTCCTCGAAGCGTGCCAGCGGGTGCAGGCTGCGCCCCGACCGCTGCGCCACCTCGGCCCACCGCTCGAACCGGCCGTCCGACGGCTCGCTGGGATGCAGCAGCCGTACATACGCCGCGAAGCCGGCCGGCAGCAGGGCATGGACACCACTGTCGAACCCGCCGACGCGCTCCTCGATCCAGCGGGCCGAGGACACATCCTCGACCCGATGCGGCGGCTCCACCCCGTCCGGCGACCACGTCATGGCTCAGGTTCCCCCTCATCTGCGGTCTGGCTCCCAGTATGAACCGTGCACGCGGTCAGCGTGGCCGGACGGCACCGGCCGCCGCCCGGAACGGAAGCGCCCGCGCCGACGTCGCCGACCGAGGACCGGTCGGCGACGTCGGACGGACGGAGCGTCAGGCGGCCTGTTGCAGCTGCTGTAGTGAGGCCACCAGCTTGTCCACCTCCTCGGACGTGTTGTAGAGCGCGAGCGAGGCACGGGCCGCACTCGCCAGGCCGTAGTGGGCCAGGGCCGGCTGGGCGCAGTGGTGTCCGGCCCGGATGGCGATGCCGTCCCGGTCCAGCCAGGCGGCGATCTCCGACGGGTCGTGGCCGGCCAGGGTGAAGGTCAGTACGGCGATACGGTCGGGCGCGGAGCCCAGCAACTCAAGTCCCGGGACCGTGGCCAGGGCTTGTTGTGCGTAGGCCATCAGTGAGGTCTCGTAGGCGGCGATGGCGTCGCGGTCGAAGGAGGTCAGCCAGTTCAGCGCGGCCAGCAGACCGACCACGCCGGAGATGTGACCGGTGCCGGCCTCCAACAGGTGAGGGACGGGGGCATAGGTGGTACGGGTGAAGTCGACCGACTCGATCATGTTGCCGCCGCCCTGCCACGGCGCCATGTCCCGCATGATCTCCGGCTTCACGTACAGCGCGCCGATGCCCGTGGGGGCGTACAGCTTATGGCCGGAGAACACATAGAAGTCAGCGTCCAGGTCCTGCACATCCACGGGGAAGTGCGCCACGGCCTGGGCCCCGTCCACCAGGACCTTGGCCCCGTAACGGTGGGCGAGAGCGGTCATCTCGCGTACGGGCGGGACGGTGCCGAGCACATTCGACGCCTGGCTGAGCGCGACGAGCTGGGTGCGCATGGAGAGCAGGTCGTCGTACGCGGTGAGGTCGATCTGCCCGTCCGGTTGCAGGGGTACGGGTACCACCCGGGCCCGGGTCTGCTGGGCGATCAACTGCCAGGGGACGATATTGGAATGGTGCTCCAGCACCGGCACCAGGATGTCGTCCCCGGGGCCGAGGTTGGCCCGGCCCCAGGTCTGGGCGACGAGGTTGATGGCCTCGGTGGTGCCGCGTACGAAGACGATGTCGTCCGGTGACGGCGCCCCCAGGAACTGGGCGACCGCCGACCGGCCCGCCTCGTACGCCTCGGTGGCCTCACGGGCCATGGTGTGCGCACCACGGTGGATATTGGAGTTGGCGGATCCGTAGAAGCCGGCCAGTGCCTCGATCACCTGGCGTGGCTTCTGTGTGGTGGCCCCGTTGTCCAGCCAGACCAGCGGATGCCCGTTCACCGTCCGGTGCAGGATCGGGACATCGCGGCGGGCCAACTCCGGTGAGAAGGCGGCGGTTTGACCGGGGAGCCCGGTGAACTGTGCGGGGTGGGCGGCCGGGACGCCCGGATCCGTGACCGGGACCGCAGCCGGATCCGTGCCCGGGACCGAGGCCGGGACCGAGGCCGGATCGGGCGACACCAGACCGTCGCCGAGGAGGTTCGGAGTCGGCGCCCCGGGCCACAGACCCCGGACGACGTCAGGAGTAGTCATAGTAGTTGGAGACCTCGACGTTCTGGAGCACCGCGACGGCATCCTCCACCAGCACCGCCGTATTGAAGTACGCCGTCATCAGGTACGAGGTGATGCCCTTCTGGTCGACGCCCATGTTCCGCATCGACAGACCGGGTTCCACCTCGTCCTCGACCTTCGCGGGACGCAGACCCACCACGCCCTGCTCGGCCTCGCCCACCCGCATCAGCAGGATCTCGGTGGTCCCGACGCCGGCGTTGCCGGAGAACCGCACCTTGTCGGAGGGGAGCAGCGGGACTCCGCGCCAGCTCAGCAGCGGACTGCCGAACCGGTTGTCGATGACCGGGGGCACCCCCCGGCGCGTACACTCCCGGCCGAACGCGGCGATCGCCCTGGGGTGCGCGAGGAAGTAGCCGGGCTGCTTCCAGACCCTGGTCAGCAGCTCGTCCAGATCGTCAGGGGTCGGGGAACCGGTGCGCGCCTGGACGCGCTGCCCGGGGGCCACATTGTTGAAGAGACCGAACTCCGGATGGTTGAGCAGCGAGGCCTCCTGCCGCTCGCGCAGCGCGTGCGCGGTGAGGTTGGACTGGGCCCGGATCTGGTCGATGGGCCCGTTGTAGAGGTCGGAAACCCGGGTGTGCACGCGCAGCACGGTCTGGGCGAGGCTCATGTGGTACTCGCGGGGCGTGTCTTCGTAGTCGACGAATGTCGCGGGAAGGTCGGGTTCGCCGATGTGCCCGGAACTGAGATCGACCGGAACTTCGGCGCCCGGCAGCATGCCGTCCGCCGAGAGGTAGGCATCCATCGCTCCCCGCACGGCCGTGTCGCGTTCACACAGCCCCTCCAGCACACTGCGCTCGACACACAGCGCCACACCAGGGGTGAGCGCACGGACGCGGTACGGCAGGGGCTCGGAACGGGTCCAGGCGTCGAGGTCGAAGAACTGGCCGTCGCCGATCACTTCGAGCACCGCGTCCTCGCCGTAGCGGCCGCTCACCCGCTTCTCGGCGCGGCCCTGGGCGATCACCCACAGCTTGTCGTGCGCATCGCCGTCCTGCGCCAGCATCTGTCCGGCCTCGAAGCTGACTTCCGTGAAGGAGCCCGCGAGTTCGGAGAGCAGGGCGTCATCGGCATCCCGCAGATACGGCAACTCCCGCAGATCGCCCGGGATGACGCGGGGCGAACCGCCGTCGGTGTGGATGCTGATGCGATCGTCACCGAGGACGTAGGTCCGGCGGCGGTTGACGCGGAAGACCCCGGCTTCCACATCCACCCATGGCAGGGCCCGCAGGAGATAGCGCGGGGTGATGCCGCGCATCTGCGGGCTGGTCTTGGTCGTGGTCGCGAGTTGCCGTGCCGCATCCGGGCTGAGACTAGTCTGGTCGTTCATCAGGACCTCCTCGCCTACGGGCATGCCGCTCGGCCGGCACTCGGCCGACCGGCACGCGGGAGTCTGAATCGTCTGGTCGAAGCCCACCGCTCGCAACCGGTTGTCCCCCGGCGCGCGGCCGGAAATGCTCGCTGCACTGAAGACGCAACCCCGAATACCCGCGCGATTACCTGCCGTTCCAGCGCCAATACCTTGCGTAGTAATCTCGCGGAGGCGCATCAGGAGTCACGCTGACCTGTCGCACGACATCATCTGAAGCCTGATTTACGACGGGATTTACCCTCATAACGGTGCTTTGCGTTCCCTAAAGGCAGGCTTATGACGCTGTCTCATGACGCGCAACTGCCCCAACTCCCTTAGGAGGCACGGCTGTTGCGCGCGGTAGGGGAGAGGTGGCCGGACAGGCGGCGCACCGCCCTCACGCCGGCCCGGTCCTCACGTCAGCCCGGCCCTCATACCAGCCCGGTCTGCGACTTGCTGAACATCACGCCCTCCGAATAGAAGAACACCGCGCTGCTGCCGTCGGCGCCGTAGCACGTCCAGGTGGTCGGGTAGTCATCGGCGCGTTCGGACTCGCTGTTCTGCCGGCACGTATTGGTGTAGGCGAACAGGGCTTTCTCGCTGCTGCCGGCCTTGATCTTCCGGTATTCGGCGAGGCTCAGCGGGTCGGTGGTGTCGGTGCTGCCGTTGTAGGCGCAGGCGATCACGAAGAGGCCCAGGAGGCAGCCGCCGGCTATCGCACTCTTCTTCACGGGTGGGGTCGTCCTTTGGTGGGTGGTGTGGGGTGGGGCGGTGGGGTGGGTGGACCGGTCAGGTGTGGGGTCAAGGGATGGTTGCTCAGGGGGAGTTCGGTGGTGCAGGTGGGTGCGGATGGGGTGTCGGTGCGGGGGAGGTGGTGGTGCTCTGACTGTGTGGCTCGCCGCCCAGGAACCGTTCCAAGATGAGGAGCAGGGTGGGCAGTTGCCCGGCCGGGTCGAAGGCCGGCTCGGTGGCCGCGCTGGTGTACATCGAGGAGATGAGGGCCATCACCCACGAGGCGGCGTGGCCCGGATCGAGGCTGGGATCGATCTGCCCGGCCGCGGCGGCCCTGGTGAGCAGTTCTGTGATCACGGTGTGCTCGTCGGTGTTGTCCTGGCTCAGGAGCTCCGCGAGCTCGGGGTCGCGGTGCGCCTGAAGCATGGCCTCCATCACGAGCGGCGGGGCCAGGGGTTCGGCGGCGGGTGCGGCCAGGAATCGTACGACGTCCAGGAGGGCGGCCCATGGGTCGGCGCCGGCCTTCGCCGCGGCCAGCCGCTCCGTCTTCTCTTTCTTGTCGTCCTGGAGGAGGGCGATGAAGATCGCGCGCTTGTTGGGGAAGTAGTGGAACAGATTCCCCGAGCTCATCCCGGCGGCTTTGCAGATCTGCGCCGTTGTGGTGCGCTCAAAACCCTGCGTGGCGAACAGCTCGCACGCGGCGTGCACGATGTGCTGCCGCCGCGCTGCATGTTTCGCCGGATCGATCGTCCTCATGGGCTCACCTTATGACTGACCGCTTCATGTGATGGACGGGTCCTGCGCCGTCGCGGGTAATAATAGACCGCGCACTCGGTTTATGATTGAGTCCGCTCCTGCGCCGCACCGCGCCGGCTTCCGCCGGCCGCGGCGACGCAGACTGCCTGAAGGGGGACACCACCCATGGATGACCTGCTTGCGCGGCGCCACCGGACGGACAAGACCACGGTGCTGGCTCAACCGGCCTGGATGGCGGCGCTTGTGTACGCCGTCCTCGCACTGCTGGGAGCCGGGGCCGGCTGGCTGGTCAAGATCCTTGTGGGGTGGCTGGTGACGTTGCCCTGGGCACGGATGCAAGGGCCGGCCAAGCTCCTGACCTCGGTTCCGGAGCCCTGGCTCACCGTTGGTCTGCTCGCCGCCGGAACGGTCCTGGGGCTGCTTGTGGGCCTCATCGCCCAGTACGAGGAGCTCTCCGTCGTCGTATCGGCCGAGCGGATCACCCTTACCCGGAAGGGCAAAGACCAGCAGTTCGCGAGCGACCGCGTCGTCCGGGCGTTCCTGGACGGCAAACAACTCGTGCTGCTCGGCGATGGCGAGGGTGAACTCGCCCGGGAGACCTGCGATCTGGACGCCCAGCGTGTGGCCGAGGCATTCAGGGCGCACGGCTACGCCTGGGTGGACGAGGACCCCTACCAGGACGACTTCCGACGCTGGGTGCCGGACATGCCGGGACTGCCACCGGGAGCCGACGCGCTGCTCAAGGCTCGGGCACGGCTCCTCGAAAAGAAGGGTTCGGCCGAGGATCTCCGGGAACTGCGCGAGGAGTTGGCCAGGCTGGGGGTCGTCGTGCGGGACGAGGCGCGGCGGCAGCACTGGAGGTTGAACCGGGGGCGGGGGTGAGGTGGCGGCGGGGCTGAGGTGGCGCCGGGGCTGGGTCCCCTACTGGTTGACCACCCCTCCCACCAGCGGTTCTCCATCCGCTCGTGCGGACCCTCGCAGAGTCCCGCGGCAGCAACCCTGACGCTGGTTCAGGGGCGTTCACTCCGGAGTATGACCACGGACGCGACCACGGTCTGACTACTTCCACCGTCCCCGCCGCTAATTTCGACTCATGGCATCCGAGTCGAGGTGCGAGAGACGGGGGAGCGAAGTGAGTGAAGAAGCGCAGCGGCGACGGGTATGGCGTGGTCGTCGGAGGCATACGGGGGCGGTGCTCGGTGCGGTCATGGTCGCTGCGGCGCTGAGTGTGAGCACGGCCGGTTCGGTGCACGCCATGTCCGGGGGCACGCAGTTACCGCAGCGCGGCGCGGCCCCGTGGCTGGCGACACTGGCAGTGAAGGGTGATGCTCCACTGCTGCAACGCGCCTCGTGCGGTGGCGCGTTGATCGCTCCCGACCGGGTCCTGACAGCAGCCCACTGCCTGGACGGACAGGACACTCGCCGGGCGGAGGTGCACATCGGGTCCTCGGTCCTGTCGCAGGACCCCGGCACCGTACGCGACATCCGCAGTGTCACCACCCACCCCCGGTACGAACTGCTGCCCTCTCCTGCGGACCCCGACAATGTCGCACTCTCCTCGGCGGCCTACGACATGGCAGAGATCCGCCTCAGCGCCCCGGTCCGAGACGTCAAGCCGCTCCGCATCGCGCACCACCGGCCGCTTCCCGGCACCCCGGTGTCCCTCTTCAGTCACGGCACCACGGCCGCACCGGACCCCTCCCAGCCGGGCAAGGAGATCCGCGGTGACGTACTCCGCCGCGGCGACCTCACCGCCCGCACCCATGCGCAGTGCGCCGCCCAGACGCCCGCCATAGTGGACGAGGCATCGGTCTTCTGCGCCCGTGACATATCCGGCGGCGAGACGACCATGTGCTTCGGAGACAGCGGCAGCCCCCTCGTCATATGGGGACGTCGCGGGCCTGAACTGGTCGGCGTCTTCAGCTTTGCCGGTGAAACGGCCGGCAAGATCTGCGGCCAGGCCGCCGATGCCGCGTTCGCCGACGTTCCGGCGCTCATGGCAGGGGTGACCTCGGCATAGGTGTGTTGTTCGGGAAATGAGTGTGCAGCGAAGGATGCTGCTCAGGAGGGGGGATTCGGCTGATCTGCTGCCTGCGGCGGTGGCAGCTCGCTACGGTGACGGGCATGGATTCCAGTGACGTGCCTGGTGCCGATGAGTGGCCGCTGCCTCCCCCATGGATGTGGAGCTGCCAGGAGTGCACAGAGCTGTACAAGGCGATGAAGCACGCCCCCGAGGTGGTGAATGCCGCACGGGAGGACGGTGAGCCGGGGGTGGACCACGACCCCCTCGACACGGTGGTGTCCACCCAGATCCGGCTCGCCCGGCACATCGCCACCCACCATGCTTCGGACGTCCCCGCCATCGATCCGTCCTGCGACAGGTGTACCTCTGACGAGAATCGGCAGATGCCGGCCGTCCTCGTCCTGGAGCACCGCGCCCGGCACGTATTCGCCCCGCCGAGCATCGCCGGTCTGCTGTAGCGCTCGCAGCGCCTGTGCAACGCTCGCAACGTGTCTGACCAGGGCGTGGTCATCGGCGACATCTGAAGGGCGCGTCCTCGCGTCCTTGGGTGCACCGTGCCGACCAGCCCGTGCGCCGCCCCCGCGGGCGGGGCGGGCGCCGGTGCTTCGGTTCACCGAGAGTTACAGCGCGACAATCACGGCGTAAGCGATGAAGAATGCCGCACAGAGCACGACGACGATGCCGAGGACGATGGCCGGGCCTTTGGCCCAGCCGCGCGTCTGTTTGTCGCGGGGACCGGTTTCGGCCCCCGTGCTGCCCTCGCCCTGGGGCGTTTCCTCGGGCGGCACCCCGTCACCGGGCCCGAGGCCGGGTGCGTTGCGTGGATCCGGTTCCGGATATTGAGTACCCATACCAGAAGCTTGCCCGATATCGACCGAATTCATCGGTGCAGGGCGGCGGGGCTTGGACCAAGCGGATGCGGGGTGCTGCTCGGTTCTGTGGAGGTGCCGCTTACGTGCTAAGGGGGGCGGAGGGCCTTCCGCGCACGCGCCCGCCTCGTGGGGGGAACGTCGCGGAAGGGTGCTCGGCGAAGGGGGCCGTTACCAGGGGCCGCACGGTGCCCAGCGGTGCCGCACCGCCGGGAGAGGCGGCACGGCGCTCACCGAAGGGGAACCGTCGCGGTGATCCGGAAGCCGCCGGATTCCAGTGGTCCGGCCTCGAAGGTGCCGCCGAGGACGGTGACCCGCTCGCCCAGGCCCACCAGACCGTGGCCGCCGCTCGGCAGCAGGGTGGGTACCGGGCCGTCCGGGGCCTCGTTCTCCACGATCACCCGCACCGCGTCCTTCTGGTAGCGCACCTCCACCCGGGCCGGCACCTTGCCCGCGTGCTTGTGCGCATTGGTCAGCCCTTCCTGGATCACCCGGTACAGGGTGGGCTGGACCGTGGAGTCCGCGGCCGACGGTTCGCCGATGACGTCGAAGGCGACCCGCATCCCGGCGGCCCGTGACTCCTCCACGAGGGTCGCGATGTCGTCCGGCGTCGGCTGCGGGGAGAGCGGAACCTGCTGGTCCCCGTCGTCCAGGCGAAGCACCCCGAGCACCTGCCGCAGCTCGTTCAGTGCCTGCCGGCCCATATCCCCGATCAGCCGGCCGGTGTCCGAGGCCACCCCGGTGCCGGCGGCCCCCGCCTCCAGCGCCCCGGCGTGGACCACCATCAGGCTCACCCGGTGGGAGACCACATCGTGCATTTCCCGGGCGATGCGGGTGCGCTCCTCCATCCGGGCCTGCGAGGCCAGGAGATGCTGTTCCCGTTCCAGCCGGTCCGCCCGGTCCTGGAGGGTCACCATCAGACTCCGCTTGGCCCCCCGGTACATGCCGAACAGCACCGGCACCACCACGGAGGGCACCACGAGAAAGATCGAGTAGGGCACGAACTGCTCGGCCTTGAAACCCGTGGTGACCATGGTCCACACCACGAGGACCGTGGCCGCCGCGCCGGAGCCCAGGAGGAGATTGCGCCGCGACGCCCCGTACTTCGCCAGCGCGTAGAGACTGACGGGGAGGACGCTGAAGGACGGCAGTACGAGCGGGATGAGGAGCACCGAGGCCGCGGCGAGCGCGTCCGGGTACCGCCGCCGCCAGATCAGCGCCACCCCCTGCACCACCACGACCATGACGACCATCGGAGCCGGCAGCAGCAGCGTATCCCTCTCCACGCCGTTCAGGCCGCTGACCAGCGCGATCGGGTTCGCCAGTGGGAAGAGCAACACGAGCAGGATGTCGAACAGCATCGCGCTCCGGTGCTCCCACCACCAGGGCTGCCGCGGAGTCCTCGGGTAGAGGCCGGCCAGGACGGGCAGCACCACCGCGATCAGACCGGCGAAGACGATGAGCACCGTCGACTCGGCGAAGGCCGTCCCGTGACGCGGGGCGTACTGCCACAGATGCATGGCGGCGACGCCCAGAATGAGCAACAAGCCCGTTGGCGCGGCGATGAACACCGTTCGCAGCCGCGGGGTGTGCCGGGCCAGCGAGTAGTACGCCACGATCGTGGCCAGGACGGAGCCGGTGCCCAGGAGTAGACCGCCGGTGATGATCGCGGTGACCGCCACGGGGCATCGGCGCCGCAGTACCAGCACCAGCGCGACCACGGCCGTGCACCACATCGCCCAGCCCTGGGGCAGCAGGCTCTGTAGGTGCCCCGCGGGGAAGGCGGCGCGGAACTGTGCGTCGAACCCCGCGCAGCCGATGGCTCTCAGCACGTCGAGGGCGATCGCGCCCCACGGCCGCCACCAGCGGGGAAGCGCAGGAAGCCAGAACAGTGAACCCGGAGTGGGCGTCGCCCGGTCCGGCAGTGGGGTGGGTGCGGCGGCGGGGCCGGCAACCTTGGCGGACATATCGGCGACCAAACGGACGTGCGGACAATTCTCGGTATGTTACGTCGACCCTGGCCGGTCCGGACCCCACGGAGAGGGTCCTGGTGCAGGACCGGGACGAGCTCGATACACCGAGGCGCCCGGGCGCTCGGCTCGGCGGGCTGTCGGGGGTGGCCGTCCAACCGGCTCGGAGGGAGCCCTGCCGCCGATACGGCCAACACTCACCGAACTCACCGACACGCGCCGACAGCGCCCACACGCGGCGGTACCGCGTCGCGGGCTGCCGACCTGCTGAGTTGCCGGGCAGGAACGGCACACCGACCGTATGCCCACGATCCGCCCGTCTACAGTTCCAGGATGCGGCGTGCGAACCTCACCCATCCCGACGGCACCTGGTCCGGTCTGACTCTGGAGACCCGAACGCGCCCCAGACCGGAGCTGTGCCTGCTGACCGCGGAGCACCGGTTGCTGCTGACTCAGGGCGGGGACCCGGTACTGCTCGGTGTGGTGCAACCGCCCGCCTACGGAGTGGACTTCTTCCGCACGGACCGCTACCGGTCGCCCGTACCGCCGCTGCGTGCCCACACGGTTCGCGCGTACGGGGGTTCCGTCGAGCGCTGGGCATACCGTTTCGCGGATCTGCTGGCCTCGTCACCCGGGACGCCCCTGCACGACGGCCGCTGGGTACTGTCCCCCGATCCCCGACTGCGGCACTGGAACCACGGCCGCTTCCCCGCCGCCGAGTACTGGAGCTCGATGCTCATCGACGGCCATCCGGACGGGTATGTCGACTGGTACGTCCACAACGGTTCATGGGAAATTCTTCCGCTGCGCTCCATGCCGGACGCCGACGACAGCCGGGTCAAGTCCTACCGGAAGCAGGCCCGGGACGGGACGCTGCCGCCCGTTCTTCTCTGGTGGGTCAGCGGTCTGGACTGCCACCTCATCCTGGACGGCCATGCCCGCCTCGCCGCGGCGATCGCCGAGTCAACAGAACCGCGACTGCTGGAACTCCACCGGACGGTCCCCGATGACGAGGCAGACACCGAGACCGGCCGCGCTGTAGCGGCGTACGAGGCCGAACTGACGCGCTTCGCCGAGCTGCGCGCCCTGCACGGTCCCGGTGTCCCCGACGGCGCCGGGCTCGCCGGGCCGGCACTCACCCGCCGACTCGACGCGGCGCGCACCAGCCACCGTCCCACCTGGGCCTGGCCCTTGCCCGGTGGCACAGCGGAATGGGCACGCATCGCCCACGAGCACACCGCCGGGCGCTGGGAACACGACGAGCCATCGTGACCTGTTGCCCCCGGCGGGCGCGGGCGTGGGGGAGGACGCGGGGAAGAGGGAGCCTCTGGTCGGCGTCCCTGCCTCTCGCTCCGTACGCTCCCCCGCAACAGGGGCTCGCAGCACAGGTGTTGGGTCCACCCCGCAGCCGGCGCCGGTTTCTCCTCCGGCCTACTGCTGCCCTGCCGGCCTACTGCGGCTTGAAGGAACGGATTTGGTAGCTGCCCTGCAAGTTGCCGCCGGCGTGGGAGGGCGTGGAGCCGACGCGTGCGTGGTAGTTGGTCTGGGTGTAGTACTGGACCCGGTGTCCGGTGTTGTTCCATACGGAGCGCACGTTCTGGCCCCGCTGGATGAAGGAACAGTTATCGGCCGTGTTCGCCTTGCTGGCTTGCGACCACTGGCAGCGGGTTCCGCCACCGTTCCAGTCGCTGTAGATGCAGAAGTACCCGGAGGTGCAGTTGAAGGCGGCCAGGCCGGTGGGTGCCGTGGGGGTCGCGTTGGCGAGGGGTGCGGCAGCGAAGGCGGTGGCCAGGGCGGCCGCGGCGATGGCGAGCGAGTGAAGACGGCGCATGGCAAAGGTCCTTTTCCGTGGTGAGGATGGGAACGGTCACGCCGCTGTGGGACCGGCTGAGCAGAATCGCGTCGGGGCGGGAGAGCCACCGCTGGTGGGTGGCGTGGGAGGGTCGGCCCGCGAAGGGGCGCCGGGCGGCCTGACGAAGCACCAGTATGGTCCGCGCCCGCGGCCTTCCTCAGAGCATTTCTCGCCGGACCACCGGCCGTTGGAGCGCGGCAGCGTATGCACCGGGCGTACGCGGCGCGCCGCGCTCCGACGCCTCGCGGCACAACGTCCGACACGCCTGCGCAACGTGACCGGCACGCACAACCGGCACCGGCCGGGCACCCGGGCGGGGGCTTCTGCTGTTCGCCCGCACCGCTGTGGACCACAGGCCGGCGATGCCCGGCCCGGGGGGTTTTGAGGGGGGGGGGGGGGGGGGGGAGGGGGG
>NZ_JBYISA010000016.1:0-174774 GCF_057708345.1 Streptomyces sp. bgisy130 | reverse complement strand
TAGTAGCCCTTCGCCCCGTCGAGCAGTTCCCGCACGATGTCCGCGTGTCCCGCGTGCCGTCCGGTCTCCTCGACGAGGTGGATGAGCATCCAGCGGAGGTCAGGGTTGCCGGAGCCGTCGTCGGGGTGGCGTCCGACGTCGTCCAGGGAGGCCGTGGACACGATCTCATTGCTGCGGGCGCACTGGGCCTCGTACTGCATGAGCAGCTGCTTCAGCGGGACGCCGTCGGTGCGCCAGTCGGCGTCCTTGTCCGTCTCGTCGAAGTACGGGTTCTGCGTCTTGTCGCCGCCGAGGAACACCACCTCCAGCCAGGTGTGCTCGACCCACCGCATATGGCTGATAAGCCCGGCCATCGTCATCGCCGGCGAGGTCGGGATGACGGAGCGGTGCGCGTCCGCCTCGCTGAGGCCCTCGCACTTCCATCGCAGGATCTGCCGCTGGAGATCCAGCCAGCCGATGAGTGCGGTGCGCTCGTCCGGCACGGCACCGGGGCGATGAGGCGCTGGGCCGATCGCGAGGCGGCTTCAGTAGACGATCGACACGATCTGGCAGATCGCTTCCGCCAGTTGGTGGTCGCCGTCAATGCGGGCACGAGCCAGGGCGGTGTCCGGTTGGATGCCGCGAGTGCACAGCCGCCACGCGGTCTCCGCATCCAAGTGCACCACCGCAGCGGGACGTTCGGTATCCGGCTCGGCGAGGGACCAGCCGTCCCCGGTGGCCGTCACCGTCCAGACGCCTCCGGCCGAGCCGTCGATCCGTACCTGGACCTGTGTGCCGACCGGCGTGGTGACCTCGCGCAGGGTGTGGGGCAAGGCCCGCATGAACGTGTCCAGGACCACCGACAGGAACCGCGGATCGGGGTCGGTGTCCTTGCTGATGGCGTGGCGGATCTGCTGGCGGTGAGTCCAGAACTCGGTGAAGTCGCGGGCGCTGTCCAGCCACATGGGTGCCGGATCGACCCCGGCCCAGGACACCCCCAGCGACGGGGAGTCGGGATCGGTGGCCTGGAAGAAGAGGGCGACCTGCCCGCCGATCAGGTCGAGGGTGTCGGTGAGCGCGGCGGGACTCACCCGGCGGTAGGCATCGACCCATTCCTGGTTATTGCGGTGGATGAACGCCTCCAGTGACTCGCCCGGCTCGAAGCCGGGGCCGTCCTGGTGGCCGTCGCGGTCCCGTGCAAGACGGCCGTAAAAGTCGCCCAGGATGTGTGCGGCGAGATCGCCCACGGTCCAGCCCGGCACCGCCTCCTTGCCCCAGTCAGCAGACGCCATGCCACGCAGCGTGGCCATCAGCGCGGCCTGCTCAGGGGCGAACAGAGATCGGGCGTCAATCGGGGTACCGAGCCAGGAAGGACCGGGCACGTCCTTGAGCTGGGAGTTCATGGCTCAAGCCTGCCAATGGAATGCCCTGATGACTATCGAATATCCCCTTTCGGCTCGATCGTGCCGCGCTCCGGACTCACCCCGGCACGGCACTGTCGGACCGTGATTCATCAGACACGCCCAAGTCCGGTCCACGCGCGCAGCGGGAGGGTCATCACCTCTCCACGCCCCGGCAGCTGATCGATGACTGTCGCTTTCGGACGGTCCGGTCAAGGTCCCTGGCCAGGCACACGCATCTCGCCACAACCCTTAGAGCAGGGGCGGGGATCCATTACGGGGCAGCCCCGGCAAGACCCTGACAGGGGTGGGAGTGGGCTTCGTCCGGGTGGACGAGGAACGGGCGATGGGTGGGCCGGATCCTGGAGACGGCCGTCGGGAGGGCGGTGCAAGAGAGCGGAAGGGATGTCATGAGCACCCGTAAGTCGCGCCCCGCCGGGGTTTTCGAGGAGAGGCTGAGCAGGCCACGCTTACGGCGGGCGTTCCGTAGTGCCAGGCTGCTCGTCGGCTGCTATGTCGGCCTCAGTGCGCTGACGCTCCTCGCCATCATCCTGCTGCGCAACCACCCTGGCCTGGTGACCGATGCTGCCTGGGTCCGCGCGACCATCGTCGTGGTCACTTCGCTGCTCATGGCCTCTTTCGTCGCTCGGGCGGCCGGCGGCCACCGTCGCTCTTACCTCAGACTGCGGTGGGCCTCCGGCATCATGGTGGTGGCCATTGCGGTCATCATCGCGGTGCCCGGCGCTTTTCCGCTGTGGCTGAAGATGGAGCAGGGGGTGTGCGGGCTTCTGCTGGCCGGGGTCTTCGTGATTGTGCATGGCAAGCAGGTGCGCGCTGCGTTCGCCGAAAGGTAGGGCGGGGGCGCGCGCGGGGGCGTGTGGCTGCGGGCGCGCCGTGGCTTCGCCGCTGCCGGGGGGACGGATCTGCGCGGACGAGGTCGGTCCGCACAGTTCCGTCGGCGGGAGGTCAGTCGAGATCCTCCGAGTAGTCGGTCGTGAAGCAGCCGTCGATTTCGCCGTCGTCCGCCGAATTGCCGGCAGGGGCCTTGAAGCCCGGGGTGCAGTTGAGGAACAGCAGCCCGGCGTCGAGGAATTGGCGGCGCTGGTTGTCGCTGCTCGGGTCGACGGCGAAGTCGTCGCCGATCATGAGGTCGTCCTGTTCGTCCTCGTCCCCCTTGACGGCGGTCTGGAACGCTTCCATGTCCTCGACGGTGAGGAAGTCGACGTCACCGCCGCCGCCCGCCGGGTCCTCGCACTCGCCGCCGCCGTTGATGCCCGTCATCCCCATGGCTTCCACCCGCTGCACCTCGGGAGGCGAGGCGATGTCGACGCTCTCGCAGTGCAGCGTCGACTGGAGAAATTCCCCGGCATCCTGGGGCGAGCCCACGGAGGGCAGGCCGCAAGCGGAAACCGACGCCAAGGCGCAGACGGTTCCGACAGTGGCAAGTATTCGGTGGAAACGCATGACGTCCCTTTGCAGTTGTGGCTTTGAGCCGAGCGCGCGACCACCGGCTACGGCGGGCAGCACCTCGGCTGCGAAGGAGAAGAAAGCCCTCGGCTCTCTCCCCCGCTCCCCCGCCGTGATCAGTTGACCGGGACATGGTAAGCGGAAGCCCAGGTCAAGGACGCACCGTCGCTCGATCGGCTGGCTGCCGGGGGTGTGGGAGGTGCGGGAGAGCGGGCCGTCGGCCGTAACCGTCAAGCGGGCGCCGGGACTTCCATGACCGATAGCCGTTTTTCTGCAATTCCGAGCCCTCGATAGACATTCCCCTCCACCTCTCCCCAGCTTTGCGCCGCCCGCTCGATAGTGGCCCGCACGCACACCGCTGGCACGCTCCGGGAAGAGAGGCAGCAGTAATGAAGGCACTGGAACGGGATCCGATTCCGCTGGACGGGCTGTTGGGGCGAGTGGAGCGATTGGTGAATCGGCTGCCCAATCCGTTTGTGCTCTTTGCCGGGATCTTCGGGCTGGTGGCTGTGGTGTCGACGGTGGTTGCCGCCTTCGATGTGGCGGTTCAGGTGCCGGGGGAGGAAAGCCCGACTCCGGTGCTCGGGGCGCTGACGCCGGAGGGGCTCAGTCATCTTCTCGGCACGGCCATCGACTCCTTCATGGCCTTTCCCGCGCTCGGGCCGGTGCTGGTCATCGCCATGGGCATAGGGGTCGCGCAGGGCACCGGGGCCTTGGAATGTCTGATGCGGATCGCGTTCCTGCGGGTGTCGCGGCGTTGGGTTCCCTATCTGGTGGCCCTCGTCGCCTGCCAGGGGCATGTATTGGCGGATTCGGCCTACGTCCTGCTGCCGTCGTTGGCCGCGATCGTCTTCAAGGCGGTGGGGCGGAACCCGGTGGCGGGGCTGCTCGGTGCCTTTGTGTGCGTGGGGAGTGGCTATGACGGCGGGATTCTGCTCGGCACGCTCGATGTGACCACGACCGGTATCACGAGGAGCGCGGCCGATCTGCTGCCGGGTATCGACGGCTATCACGTCCATATCGCCATGAACTGGTTCTTCACCGCAACGACCGGACTCCTGCTGCCGCTGGTCGGCGGTTTCCTCATCGACCGGGTCCTCGAACCCCGGCTGGCGCCCTGGAATCCGCGGCACGACCCGGCGCGTTCCGGTGCGGAGGACGGGGCGGCCGAGGCCCTGGCGACGCCGGTGCAGCGCCGGGCGCTGCTGATCAGTGGTGGGGTGACGGTGACGGCCGCCGCGGCGATGGTCACCGCGTGGCTGCTGCCGGGCAGCCCGCTGCGCGGTGAGGACGGGGTACTGGCACCCTCCCCCTTCGTCGACAGCCTCGCCCTTGTGCTGTCCGGGCTGTTCTTCCTCTTCGGCATCGTCTACGCCCGCTGCGGTGGGGTGGGCAAGGAGGCGCGTGCCGTCTACCCGCATCTCGTCGGCGCGGTAAGGGACATGTCCGGGTTCGTGGTGCTCGTCTTCGCGATCGCGCAGACCGTCAATCTGCTGACGTGGAGCAACTTGGGCAAGCTGTTCGCCATTGGCCTCGCGGACGGTGCGAAGTCCGTCGGGCTCGGCGGATTCGGGATTCTGCTCGCGGTTGTCCTGGTGACCTCGCTGCTGAATCTGCTGATCACCTCGGGCTCCGCCCTGTGGTCGATCCTGGGCACCGTCATGGTGCCGGCCGGGATGCTGCTGGGCCTGTCGCCCGCCGCCGTGCACGCGGCGTTCCGGATCGGCGATTCCGTGACCGGGGCGATCACGCCGATGCAGGTCTTCTTGTACTTCGCGCTGGTCTCGGCGCAGAAGTACCAGCCCGAGCTGAGACTCGGCACGGTCATCTCCCGGCTGGTGCCGTTCGCCCTGTCCTTCGCGGCGGTCTGGACCGTGATCCTCACCGGGTTCTACTTCCTCGGCCTACCGCTGGGCCCCGGTGCCCCCATCCACCTGCCGTAAGCACATCCCCCGGCAACCGAGAAAACGAGACAAGGACTGCTGATCTTTGTGACCGAAAACGACCTCCTGTGGCTGCCGGCCCGGGAACTGGTGGAGCTCCAGCGGCGCCGTGAGGTGTCGGCGCGCGAGATCCTCGATGCGCACCTCGCGCAGATCGACGCGGTGAACCCGAAGGTCAACGCGATCATCACGCTCGCCGAGGACCGCGCCCGGGAGCTCGCCGCCCGCGCCGATGCCACCGCCGCACGGGGCGAACTGCTGGGTCCGCTGCACGGCCTCCCGGTCGCGCACAAGGACCTCGCCCCTACCAAGGGCATCCGGACGACCTACGGTTCTCCGCTCTACGCCGACCATGTGCCGGACCATGACGCGCTGGTCGTGGAGCAGTTGGTGCACGCGGGTGCCGTCACGGTGGGCAAGACGAATGTGCCCGAGTTCGGTGCGGGCATCCAGAGCACCAACGAGCTGTTCGGGCCCACCCGCAACCCGTACGACCTGAGTCTGACGGCCGGTGGCAGCAGCGGGGGTGCGGCGGCCGCCGTCGCGACGGGCATGGTGGCGCTCGCCGACGGCGGCGACACCGGCGGCTCGCTGCGCAACCCGGCGGCCTTCTGCAATGTGGTGGGGCTGCGGCCCTCGGTGGGCTCGGTTCCGATGTGGCCGGCCAACGATCCGTTCGCGCCGCTGAGCATCCAGGGCCCGATCGGCCGCACCGTCGACGATGTCGCGCTCCAGATGGCGGTGCTGACCCGGGCCGATCCGAGGTCTCCCTGGGGCCTGGGCGATCCGTCCCGGTTCCATGCCGGTCTGGAGGGCGACTTCTCGGACGTACCGGTGGCGTGGAGTCCGGACCTGGGCGGTCAGCTGGCGGTCGACGACGCGGTACGCACCGCGATGGGCCCGGTGCCCGGGGCGCTGGCCGGGATCTCCGGGAAGGTCGGCGTCGCGGCCCCGGACATGACCGGCGCCGACGAGGCGTTCCGCACATTGCGCGGCTGGTACCGGGCGCTCAACTACGGTGACCGGTACGCCGCGAACCCGGAGGCGTTCGGCGTCAGAGTGCGCCAGGACATCGAGAACGGGCTGGCGACGACCTCGGCCGGTCTGATGCGCGCGCACCAGCTGCGCGGGCTGCTCTTCCAGCGGTTCGTGGCATTCACCCGCGAGTACCGCTATCTGGTGACGGTCACGACCCAGGTGCTGCCGTGGAGCGCGGATCAGCTGTGGCCGGAGCGCATCGGGCACACCAGGAGCGAGAACTATCTCGACTGCATGCGCTCCATGTACTGGTTCACGGTGCTCGGTGTGCCCGCCCTGTCGGTGCCGGCCGGCTTCACGGCGGACGGGCTGCCGGTG
This sequence comes from Streptomyces sp. bgisy130, assembly GCF_057708345.1. Lineage (NCBI taxonomy): Bacteria > Bacillati > Actinomycetota > Actinomycetes > Kitasatosporales > Streptomycetaceae > Streptomyces > Streptomyces sp. bgisy130. The sequence continues at coordinate 168,629 of NZ_JBYISA010000016.1, read as the reverse complement.
GGGGTGCAGATCGTCGGGCGCAGCGGCGACGACCTCGGCGTGCTGCGGCTGGCCCGGCAGATCGAGCGGACGCTGGGTGCGGGGCTGCGGCGGCCGGCCGTCGCGCTCCCGGCCACCGGCGGCAGTACGGACGGCGCCCGCGTCACCCGCTGAGGCCGCTCGGCCGCCAGATGTCGAGGGGGACGACGCCACGGCTTCGTCCCCACACATCCAGCAGATGGCCGCACAGCTTGTCCTGGCGCAGCACCACGGAGCGGTCCGCGATCTCCGCGTAGGGCAGCGCCCGGCGCAGCTGCACCGCCCAGTCGTGGAGCGCGTCCACCGAGTGCAGGGTGACGGTGACCAGCAGGTTGTTCACGCCGGACAGCGCCGCGCAGCTGCGGGTCTCCGGGAAGGCGCCGAGCGTACGGCCGGCCTCCTCCAGCCGCTCGTCCGGGACGTTGAGCCACAGCAGGGCGCCGGTCGGCCAGCCCGCGAGGGGCCGGGCGATATCGCAGCGCAGCAGCAGGTCGCGGTTGCCCAGCAGCCGGTTCAGCCGGCGCTGCACGGTCCGGGGTGTGACACCCAGCTCCGCGGCGATATCGATATAGCGGCGCCGGCCGTCTTTGCTCAGCGCGACGATCAGTTCGCGCTCCCAGGTGCTGTACGCCGTGGCCTCGGCGCCCTGCGGTTCCGGCCGGGTGTGGAGCAGCGTCCGCTCCTGGCGCTGGTTGAGCACGCCCAGGCGCCACTGTGATCCGGTGCGGAAGTTGCGGGTCACCAGGTGGGAGCGGACCCGGACGACGCCCTCCTGCTGGGGCAGGCTCGTGAGGAGGTAGTCGGACATCGAGGCGAAGTCCGGGGTGAAGGCGATCGCGAACAGGTCGTAGGTGCCGGCGACATGCTGGAGGGTGAGCAGGTGGGGCCGGCGGGACAGCTCGGCCGACACCTGAGCGGCGCTGCCCGGCTCGCAGTGGATTTCGACGAAGGCCCGGCACGTCCGGTAGAGGAGGCCGGGGCCCAGCGCGGGGGTGACCCAGGCCAGGCCCTTGCTGCTGAGGCGCTCCCATCGGCGGGCGAGTGTCACCGCGTCCTGGCCGAGTACCTTTCCCAGCTCGCTCCAGGTCGCACGGGGCGCGGTCTGGAGGGCGTTGGCCAGCAGCAGATCGTCCTCGTCCAGGTGTTGCGGACGCGGCGCCTCGGTTTCGCTGCTCACCCGGCGAGTCTATAGAGGGGGCGACTTCGCTCTCCAGGATGCCGCCCATATGGCCGCCGGACCGTAATGCCGGCGGCGGGCAAAATACGCTCCGGACGCGGGGCGCAGATACCCCTGAATCGCCTTCAGGGGGTACGCGCGGGTCCGTGGGGCCGGGTTTGCGAAGCCGGGGTCGGTAGGGGTTGCCGCACGTTATGCGCGGAAATTAGGTTCCCACCGGGGAATACCGGTGGCCCACGGGGAACTTCGTACGGCGCGTGCCGGCTCTCCGCTTTGCGGGAACGCCGACCCGAGTGGTATCGGGATCCGCTCCGACCGCGACCGATCGAGAGGTTGCCTCATGACCTTGGCCAGTTCGGAACGAGTGACCATGTTCGTGCCGGATTTCCCTTTCGCCTATGACGACTGGCTGCGACATCCGGCCGGGCTCGGCACCGTCCCCCGGCACCGGCACGGCACTCCGGTGGCGGTGATCGGCGGCGGGATGTCCGGAATGACCGCGGCCTATGAGCTGATGCGGCTCGGGCTGCGGCCGGTGGTGTACGAGGCCGAGCAGCTGGGCGGGCGGATGCGCTCGGTGCCGTTCCCGGAATTTCCCGCGTTACAGGCCGAGATGGGCGCGATGCGCTTTCCGCTGTCGGCGACCACACTGTTCCATTACATCGACGCACTCGGGCTGCGTACGTCGCCGTTCCCCAATCCGCTGGCGTCCTGCACCCCTGCCACTCTGGTGCATCTGGAGGGACGCACACACCGGGCGCGGTCGGCGGCCGATCTGCCCTCGGAGTTCCAGGAAGTGGCCGATGCCTGGGCCAAGGCGTTGCAGGACCGCGCCGAACTCTCCAGCTTGCAGGACGCGATCCGCCGCCGCGATATACCCGTACTGAAGGCGATTTGGAATCAGCTGGTCAAGGAGTACGACGACCAGTCCTTCTACGGATTTCTCGCCACCAGTCCGGCTTTCGCGTCCTTCCGGCACCGGGAGATCTTCGGTCAGGTCGGTTTCGGTACGGGTGGCTGGGACACGGACTTCCCGAATTCCATCATCGAGATCCTCCGTGTCGTGTGCACCGCGGCGGACGACGACCAGATGACGATCGAGGGCGGCGCCCAGCAAGTGCCCCGTGGGCTGTGGGCACTTCGGCCCGACCGGCTCGCGCACTGGCCGGCCGGCACCTCGCTGGCCGGTCTGCACGGGGGCGCTCCGCGGCCCGCGGCCGTGGGCATCCGGCGCGATGCCGAGGGCTATACGGTGACCGACGCCGACGGGCGCCGGGACCGGTATCCGGCCGTGGTGTTCAGCCCGCACGTCTGGGCCCTGCTCAATCATGTGGACAGCGATCCGGAGCTGCTCCCGGCCGCCCTGTGGAGCGCCGTCGAGCGCACCCACTACATGGGTTCCTCCAAGGTGTTCGTGCTGACGGACCGGCCGTTCTGGCTGGACACCGATCCGGACACCGGCCGGATGGCGATGGGTATGACCCTCACGGACCGGATGCCGCGCAGTGTCTACCTCTTCGACTCGGGCCCGGACCGGCCGGGGGTGATGTGCCTGTCCTACACCTGGAACGATGACTCGCTGAAGTTCGCCACCTTGTCGGCGGAGCAGCGGCTGGAGCTGCTGCTGACCAAACTGGGTGAGATCTATCCCGGGGTGGACATCCGCTCGCACCTCATCAGCGCACCACTGGCGATCACCTGGGAGACCGAGCCGCGGTTCATGGGTGCCTTCAAGGCCAACCTGCCGGGTCACTATCGCTACCAGCGCCGCCTGTTCAGCCACTTCATGCAGCACGAGCTCGATCCGCGGCATCGCGGCTTCTTCCTGTGCGGGGACGACATCTCCTGGACCGGCGGGTTCGCCGAGGGCGCGGTGACCACGGCGCTGAACGCGGTCTGGGGCGTGGTCAACCACCTCGGCGGCAGCACGGCTCCGGAGAACCCCGGTCCCGGCGATGTCTTCCACGAGATCGCGCCGGTCCGGCTCCCGGAGTGAACGTGCGGGAATTTCGGGCCGCGTGACGAGGGCCTGCACCAGGCGGTGCAGGCCCTCGTCGGCTCTCCGCGGTCAGACGGTGCCGGAAGTCGCCGACACCGCCTGGGAGATGGCGGCGATGATGCGGGGCGCCTGGGCGTTCAGGTAGAAGTGCCCGCCGGGGTAGGTCTGCAACTCGAAGCGCCCCATGGTGTGATCGACCCAGGAGCGGGCTTCGTCGATGCTCACCTTCGGGTCGCTTTCCCCGATCATGGCGTAGACGGGGCAGTTGAGCGGCGGCCCCGGCTGATAGCGGTAGGTCTCCGCGGCCCGGTAGTCGCTGCGGATCGCGGGCAGCACCGCGCGGAGCATCTCGTCGTCGTCCAGCGTCTGGGACTCGGTGCCGTTGAGCGCCTTGATCTCCCGGACCAGTGCGGCGTCGTCGTACCGATGCGCCGTCTCCTCGCGGTGCCGGGACGGTGCCCGGCGGCCGGAGGCGAACAGCGCCTGGAGGGTGATGTCGCGCTGTTCGAGACGGAGTGCCACCTCGAAGGCGAGGGTGGCTCCCATGCTGTGTCCGAAGATGGCCAGCGGGCGGTCGGTCCAGGGCAGCAGCCGCTCGGTCACCTCGTCGGCGAGGTCCGCGATGTTGTCCAGGCAGGGCTCGGTCCGGCGGTCCTGACGGCCGGGGTACTGCACCGCCAGCACATCGATCGCCGGGGCGAGCGCCCGGGACACCGGGAAATAGAAGCTGGCCGAGCCGCCGGCGTGGGGCAGGCAGACCAGCCTGGTCGCCGCCTCCGGCGCGGGATGGAACCGTCGGATCCACAGATCCTCATCGGCGTGCGCGTTCACGTGTGCGTCCCCTCAGATTTCCGTACGGGTGAAACCCCTCGCTCGACAGTGCTTGCCGGCCGTGCCGTCGGCAACCCCTAACCCTCCGCGGACGCCCCTACGGTATGGGCGCGGAAACCACGATTTCCGGTCCGCAACAACGGACCGGAAATCGTGACGGTGTCATACCCCTGGCAGCGACGTTCGCGAACCGTCACCGACACGGGGGAGGGGCATTCACCGGAGGGTCGCCTCGCCCACCGTTTTGCATGGGCTCGGCGTCGCTATTCTCCGCGGCTTCTGGCGGTCTCCCTATCCGCCGGGCCGCTCTCCTCGGATTCCGCCTGCTGCTTGGGATCCTTGTAATTCGGGTCGTGAAGTTTGCGCCGCCCGTCCACCTTACGGACCGCCCAAATACTGGTCATGACGGCGAAGAAGGTCAGCGGCCAACCCATGACGAGCCGGGCGATGCCGAGCCAGGTGGTCTCGTCCATGTTGTAGAGCCAGCGCTCCACCGCGAACCGGGAGAAGCTCAGGAACGACCAGAGCAGCGTCGCCAGGTCGTAGTAGAACAGCGACTTGCGGTCCTTGCGCCAGAACGTGCCCTGGAGGTTGGCCGCCGACCAGACCTGGCCGATCAGGGGCCGGCGCACCAGGACGGACAGCAGCAGAATGCTCCCAATGCCAACGGTGATCCAGTTGCCCAGCAGGTAGTAGCCCTTGGCCTCGCCGACGAACACGGCGACGCCGGAGGTGATGAGGACGGTGCCGAGCCCGACGAACGCGGCGGCCAGCTTCTCCTTGCGCAGCAGCTGGAAGATGCCCACCAGGACCGCGGTGCCGATGGAGGCCCAGATGGCCGGCCACATGCTGGTCAGCGCGTTGACCACGATGTAGGTGATGACCGGCAGGATGGTCAGGATCGTGCCGTAGACCCCGCCGATGTACTCCCAGGCGTAGGCCAGCTGGTCCTGGAAGTTCTCCGGGACCTTCTTCGGCTCGTCCTTGGCACCCTCTTCCGGTGCGTCGGTCACGGACGAGGAATGCGACTCGGCCGAGTGGTTCACGTCTCCCCCAGGTGAGAGTTGCGGGCCTTGGCTCGGTGGCGCGTATGCGGCCTGGTCACATCGGTGTCGTGCACGGTTCGTTCTCCCCACGAGGCTCTTCAACGTGCTCCATGGTGGCCGGAGACGGCCCCTCGGACATCCCAGCTAGGTCCCAAGAAAAGGTGGAGGTAGCTCTACCCCCCGTCCGTCCGACGGGCCGCCGGAGATGCCCGGGGCGGCCGCTTCGCCCAGCGTCGGGGCACGGCCGCGTACGCATGGACGATTCACCGCATAGCGCCGGACCGTTCCACCCGGGCCCGGCGAGTTGAGCAGGCGTTTTACGCTGCGCGGCGGGCAATTTTGCAATTATTCATCCGTCGCCGAATTGGCGCCCGATTTGAGTAATGCGAGGGCATTTCTTCGACCGCTCTTCGCTGCGCCGCAGGACGGCTTGCGGGCAATAGGGAACGCCTTCATAAATGCCTGGCAAAAACTTTGGGATCTTGACTCCGCTACCTGTCGCCCATAAGTTCCTGGCCTGTCGCTTGGCAATTACCTTGAGGGGAGCATTCCATGACGGAGATTGACAGCAACGGGTCGGTGCGGGAATTGCGCTTCCCTATGGCCCGGCGCTGCCCCTTCGCCCCGCCACCGGAGTACGAAAGGCTGCGCGCGGACTCCCCGCTGGTGCGGGTACAGCTGCCGCACGGCGGTACCGCGTGGGTGGTGACCCGGCATGCCGAGGCCCAGCAGCTGCTGACCGATCCCCGGGTCAGCTCGGATGCGAACCGGCCGGGCTTCCCCAGCGTCCGGCCGCCCCAGGAGCCGCCGGCCGACGAGGGCACGGACGGCGCGGAACCGCTCACCGACGAGCAGCTCACCGAGCTGGCGGAGGTCGCCCAGTTCCACGAGGGCCAGTTCATCAACCTGGATCCGCCCCGGCACAGTCACTACCGGCGCATGCTGATCTCCGAGTTCGGCGCGCGGCGGATGAACGAGCTGCGGCCGGAGGTCCAGCGCATCACTGACCGGCTGGTCGATGACATGCTGGCGAAGGGCTCCCCGGCGGACCTCGTGGAGGATCTGGGGCTGCCGCTCTCCTCGCTGGTCATCTGCCGGTTACTGGGCGTCCCGTACGAGGATCACGAGTACTTCCAGTCCGCGACCAGGACCCTGGTCCAGCTGGACGCCGAGCCCGAGCAGCTCAAGGCGGCGATGGAGGGGCTCATCGACTTCCTCGACGAGCTGGTCAAGGCGGCCGTGCGGGAACCGGGCGACAACCTCATCGGCCGGTTGATCAACGAACAGATCGGCAGCGGTGAGCTGACCCGGGCGGCGCTGGTGGGCATGGCGTTCCTGCTGCTGACCGCCGGACACGAGGCGACCGCGAACATGCTTCCGCTGGGCATGCTGACCCTGCTGGAGCATCCGCGGCAGCTGGCCGAACTCCGCGAGGACCCCGCGCTGCTGCCCGGTGCCGTCGATGAGCTGCTGCGGTTTCACTCGGTGTCGGACTGGGCGGCCTTCGACCGGGTCGCCATTGAGGACATCGAGATCGGCGGCCGGAAAATCATGGCCGGTGAGGGCATTTTCGTGCTGAGCGCGTCGGCCAACCGTGACGAGCGGGCTTTCGCACACCCGGATACGTTCGACATCCACCGCAAGGCCCGGCACCACATCGCCTTCGGATACGGGGTGCACCAGTGCATCGGGCAGAATCTGGCCCGCGCCGAGCTGGAGATCGGTCTGGGCACCCTGCTGCGGCGGATTCCCTCGCTGCGGCTCGACAAGCCGATGGATGAACTGCCGTTCAAATACCAGAACTTCGTCTTCGGACTGCACGCGATGCCGGTCCGCTGGTAGCCGCTCCCCCGGCGGATCGCCGCCCCGAGCCACCGGCCCCCTGAGGGCCGGGGCCGGTGATCCGCCGGGGGCCCGGTCGTTATCTGCCGGCCTCCAATTCGCTGTCGAGGATGTCGAAGAGTTCCTCGGCGGTGGCGGCCCCCAGGGCGGGCTCCTCCGGCCGCTCTTCAGGGCGATGCGTTTCGGTCCATGTGGTGAGCAGTCCGCGCAGCCGGGCCGCGACACCGGCGTACTCCTCGTCGTCCGGGGCGACGGCCGCGAGCTCCGCCTCCAGCCGGCGGATTCCGGCGAACACCGAGGCGGTCCGGTCCGCTTCGCTCTCGATGAGACGGCCGGCCAAGTGCTCCGCGACCGCCTCGGGCGTGGGGTGGTCGAAGACCAGCGTGGCGGACAGCGTCACCCCGGTGGCGGCGGTCAGCCGGTTGCGCAGTTCGACCGCGGCGAGTGAATCCAGGCCGAGTTCGAGGAAGCCCCGTCCGCCGGCCACCGCATCCGGGCGGTCGTAGCCGAGGACCTCGGCGACCTGCGCGCGGACCAGGTCCCGCAGGGTGCGCCGCTGCTCGTCGGCGGAGAGCGCCGCCAGCCGGGTGGCCAGGGATTCCGCGGCCGGAGCCGGTGCCTGGGCGTCGGCGGCAGGCCGGGAGGGCGCCCGGACCACCCCGGCCAGCAGCGCGGGGACGCCGCCGGGGCGGGACCGCAGCACGGCCTGGTCGATCCGCAGCGGGACCAGAGTGGTCTCCGCGGTGGCGAGCGCGGCGTCGAACAATGCCAGGCCCTCGGCCGGGGCGAGCGGCGGGAAACCGGACCGGGTGGCCCGGCGCAGACCGGCCTCGCCGAGCCGGCCGGCCATCCCGTCGGCCTCGTCCCACAGCGTCCAGGCCAGCGCGGTCGCCGGGCGGCCGGTGGCCCGACGGTGCCGGGCCAGCGCTTCGAGGAACAGGTTGGCGGCCGCGTAGTTCGCCTGCCCCGCCCCGTCGAGCAAGGTGGCGGTGGAGGAGAACAGCACGAACCGGGTGAGTTCCAGGTCCGCGGTCAGTTCGTGCAGCAGCCAGGCCGCGTCCGCCTTGGGCCGGAAGACGCCGTCGAAGCGCTGTGGGGTCAGCGAGGTGAGTACCCCGTCGTCGAGCACCCCGGCGGCGTGCACCACGGCGCGCAGCGGGTGCGCGGCGGGGACCGCGGCGAGCAGCCCGGCCAGCGCCGTACGGTCGGAGACATCGCAGGCGGCCACGGTCACGGTGGCGCCGAGCGCGGTCAGCTCGGTGCGCAGGTCCGCCGCGGCCGGTGCGTCCAGTCCGCGGCGGCTGACCAGCAGCAGGTGCCGGACCCCGTGCGCGCTGACGAGGTGCCGGGCGATGAGCGCGCCGAGCCCGCCGGTGCCGCCGGTGATCAGCACGGTGCCGTCCGGGTCCCAGTCCGCACCGGTGTCCGGTGGGGTGACCCGCGCCAGCCGCGGCACGCACAACTGGCCGTCCTTCAGCGTCAGTTGGGGCTCATGGGCGGCCAGCGCACCGGCCACGGCCGGGCCGGAGGCCGTCCAGGAGTCCACGTCGAGCACCGTGATCCGGTCCGGGTGCTCGGCCTGCGCGGAGCGCACCAGGCCCCAGACCACCGAGGCGGCGAAGTCGTCGCCCTCGGTCACCAGGGCGAGCCGGGAGCCGGCGAACCGCTCGTCGGTGAGCCAGGACCGCAGCAGCGCGAGGACACGGTGGGCGGTGCGGCGGGCGGCCTCGGGTGGCGCGCCCTCGGCGGGAGCGCAGGGCACCACCAGGAGGTCCGGGACGTCCATGGCGGAGAGCTCGGTGTGACAGCGCGGGCGGACCCCGGCGGATCGCAGCGCCCGGCCGAGGGGGCCGTCGCCGTCGCCCAGGAGCGCCCAGTCGCCGGCGGGTGTGCCCGGGGTGGCCACCGTGGTCCAGTCCGGGCGGAACAGCGACTGCGCCACCACGCCCTTCCGGGCCGCCGCGGTCTGTTCGGCGGCGACCGGCCGGGAGACCAGGGAGCGCACCGAGGCAACCGGGGCGCCGGTGGGGTCGGCGAGGTCCAGGGCGACCGCGTGGTCCCCCGCGGCGGACAGCCGCACCCGCAGCGCCCGCGCACCGACGGCCCGCAGGGTCACCCCGGACCAGGCGAACGGCACCCAGGGCCGTCCGTCCCGTGGCAGGAACTCCCCCAGGTCCAGGGCGTGCAGGGCCGCGTCGAGGAGCGCCGGGGACAGCGCGAAGTCCGCGCTGTCGGCCGCCTCGGGCAGGGTGACCTCGGCGAACACCTCCGTGCCACGGCGCCAGGCGGCGCGCAGGCCCTGGAACTCCGGCCCGTAGTCGTAACCGCGCCGCACCATCCCGTCATACAGCCCGCCGAGATCGACCGGTGTGGCCCCTTCCGGCGGCCAGACGCGCAGGTCGGGGCCGTCGTGGTCCGGGGTGGTGGCGGTGAGCCGGCCGGTGGCGTGCCGGGTCCAGGGCACCTCGGCCGGATCGTCCTCGGCACGGGAGGACACCAGGACCCCGCGGTCGCCGTGTTCGTCCGGCGCGGCCAGCTCGACCTGGAGCCGTACCGCACCGGTTTCCGGCAGCACCAGCGGGCTTTCCAGGGTGAGTTCGGCCAGGACGGGGCAGTCCGCGCGGTCGCCGGCGTGCAGGGCGAGGTCGACGAAGGCGGTGCCCGGCAGGAGGACGGCGCCGTTGATGACGTGGTCGGCCAGCCAGGGGTGGGAGCGCAGCGAGAGACGGCCGGTGTAGCAGCGGGTGTCGTCCTGTGCGGACCCGATCACGGCGCCGAGCAGCGGATGGCCGGCCTCGGCCTGGCCGAGTGCGGCCGCGTCCAGCTCCTGGTCCCCGGTGTCCAGCCAGAACCGCCGCCGCTGGAAGGCATAGGTGGGCAGGTCCACCGGGTGGCCGGAACCGCCGTGGAACGCGGCCCAGTTCACTTCCGCGCCGTGCGCCCAGGCTCCGGCCAGGGCGCCGGTGACCTCGCGGGTCTCAGCGCGGTCGCGGCGGAGGGTGGGCAGGAACACGGGCCGGTCCTCGCCGGGCACACAGTCCGGTGCCATCGCGGACAGCACCGCGTCCGGCCCCACTTCCAGGAAGGTGCGGACCCCGTTGTCGGCCAGTGCGCGGATTCCGTCGGCGAAGCGGACGGCGCCGCGGACGTGGTCCACCCAGTAGTCCGGTGCGCAGAGCTCCTCGCCGGTGGCGATCCGGCCGGTGAGGTTGGAGACCACCGGAATCTTCGGTGGCTTGTAGGACATCACCCGGGTCACCCAGTGGAAGCTGTCCAGCATCGGCTGCATCCGCGGGGAGTGGAAGGCGTGGCTCACCCGCAGGCGCTGGGTCTTGTGGCCGCGCGCGGCGAGGGTGGCGGCGATCTCGGTGACGGCGTCCTCGTCGCCGGAGAGCACCACCGAGGCGGGCCCGTTGACCGCGGCGAGGCCCACCCGCCCCTCGAATCGGCCGAGTTCGGCGGTGACCTCCTCCTCGGTGGCCCGTACGGACACCATCGCGCCGCCGGCCGGGAGTTCCTGCATCAGCCGGCCACGGGCGGCGACCAGGGCGGCCGCGTCGGGCAGCGACCACACCCCTGACACATACGCGGCGGTGACCTCGCCGAGGGAGTGGCCCAGCAGGAAGTCCGGCCGCAGCCCCCAGGACTCCAGCAGCCGGAACAGCGCGGCCTCCAGGGCGAACAGCGCCGACTGGGCGTACACCGTCTCGTTCAGCAGGGCGGCCTCGGGGCTCTCCGGCTCCGCCCACACCACGGCGCGCAGCGGGCCGGGGAGATGGACGTCCAGCTCGGCACAGATCTCGTCCCAGGCACGGGCGAACACCGGGTGGGCGGCGTACAGTTCGCGGCCCATGCCGAGCCGCTGGGCGCCCTGGCCGGTGAACAGCACGGCGACCGCGCCGGGCTCCGACTGTCCTTGGCGGACCCCCGACCCCGGCGTGCCGGCGGCCAGGGCGTCCAGTTGGTGGGTGAGTTCCGCGTGGTCGGCGGCGACCAGCACCGCACGGTGTTCCAGCTGTGCCCGGGTGGTGCCCAGCGCGCGGCCGACATCGGCGAGGGCCGGCTCGGGGTGCTCGTCGAGGAAGGACTTCAGCCGGGCGGCCTGTGCCCGCAGGGCGTCGGGAGTGCGCGCGGAGACCGGCAGCGCGAGGACCGGGGGGTGTGCGGTGGCGGGCGGCGGTGCGGGGGCGGGCGGGGCCTGTTCCAGGATGACGTGTGCGTTGGTGCCGCTGAAGCCGAACGAGGAGATGCCGGCCCGGCGCGGCCGGTCCGTGCGCGGCCAGGGCCGGGCCTCGGTGAGCAGGGCGGCCGTGCCCTGCGCCCAGTCGACATGCGGGGTGGGCTCGGTGACATGCAGGGTGCGCGGCAGCAGTTCCTGCCGCATCGCCATGATCATTTTGATGATTCCGGCGGCACCGGCGGCGGCCTGGGTGTGGCCCAGGTTGGATTTGACCGAGCCCAGCCACAGCGGTTCGGTGCGTCCGGTGCCATAGGCGGCGATCAAGGACTGGGCCTCGATCGGGTCGCCGAGTTTGGTGCCGGTGCCGTGCGCCTCCACCGCGTCGACCTGGTGCGGTTCCAGTCCGGCGGCGTCCAGGGCCTGGCGGATCACCCGCTGCTGGGAGGGGCCGTTGGGCGCCGTGAGGCCGTTGGAGGCGCCGTCGGAGTTGACCGCCGAGCCGCGGACCAGGGCGAGTACGGGATGCCCGGCGCGGCGGGCATCGGAGAGCCGCTCCACGACCAGTACGCCGACGCCCTCGGACCAGCCGGTGCCGTCCGCGTCGGCCGAGAAGGGCTTGCACCGGCCGTCCGGGGCGAGGCCGCGCTGCCGGGAGAAGGACAGGAAGGTGCCGGGCGCGGCCATGACGGCCACCCCGCCGGCCAGGGCCACCGAGCACTCGCCCTGCCGCAGTGCCTGGCAGGCCAGATGCAGCGCGACCAGGGAACCCGAACAGGCGGTGTCCACCGTCATCGTGGGGCCTTCCAGGCCCAGGGCGTAGGCGACCCGGCCGGCGATGACGCTGGTGGTGTTGCCGGTGGAGAGATAGCCCTCCAGTCCGCCGGCCCGGGTCAGCCGGGGCCCGTACTCCTGCGGCTCGGCACCGAGGAAGACCCCGGCGCGGCTGCCGCGCAGCGCGGTCGGGTCGATTCCGGCCCGCTCCAGCGCCTCCCACGAGGTTTCCAGGACGAGCCGCTGCTGCGGGTCCATCGCCTGCGCCTCACGCGGGCCGATCCCGAAGAACTCCGCGTCGAACTCCGCCGCGTCGTGCAGGAATCCGCCGCGGCGGACGTACGTCCTGCCCGGGGCGTCCGGGTCCGGGTCGTACAGGGTCTCCGGATCCCAGCCGCGGTCCTCGGGCAGCCCGGCGACGACCTCGCCGCCCTCGGCGACCAGCCGCCACAGCTGTTCGGGGCCGCCGATCCCGCCGGGGTAGCGGCAGCCGATCCCTACGATGGCGATCGGGTCCGCGTCGTCGGCCCCAGCCGTCTGCCCTGTGCGCGCGGCGGTGGCTTCCGCGCCGTCCCCGCCGTCCGCGCCGTCCGCACCGTCCGCACCGAACAGTCCGATGCGCAGCTGCCGGGCCAGCCGTACCGGGGTCGGATAGTCGAAGGCCACGGTGACCGGGAGCGGCAGTCCGGTCACCGTCACCAGCCGGACATGCAGATCGGCCGCGGTGAGCGAGTCGAATCCGAGGTCGGTGAAGGGGCGGTCCGGGGCCAGGGTCCGCGGTGCGTCGTCGGGCCGGACGCGGCGCAGCGCCCCGAGGGCGTGGTGGCACACCAGGTCCAGCAGCGCCCGGTCCTGCTCGGACCGGGACGACCCGTGCAACTTCTGGATCAGTGAGGGGTTTTCGTCGAGGGCATTCATACGCGGACTCCGACCGAAGGGCCTGGGGATCAGGTGAGCGTGTGGTACTCCGCGCAGTCCTGGAGGACGGCGACCGGGGGGTGGAAGGTGTTCATCGGCTTCTTCCGGTCGAACGTGCCGGAGTGCGCGTACGCCACCAGGACGCCGTCGCGCTGCCGGACGAGCAGATCGGGCTTGCCGTCCAGGTCGATATCGGTCACCGCGAGCGCGTCCTCCAGCGGGTTCCAGTCCGCGCCGAGGTTGCCGACGGTGTACCAGGTGCCCTGACCGGCTCCGTCGCCGAGGAAGCCGTCCGGTCCGGGCGGGAATTCGTAGACGCACAGATCGCCGTTGTCGCGCAGGATCAGCAGATCGAGCCGGCCGGTGCCGGTCACATCGGCCATGCCGAAGGGGAAGTCGGTGGGTTCGGTGACGGTCAGCCGCTGGGGCGTCTTGTCGAAGGTGTCGTTCTCCACCACCTCGCCGGTGTTGCGGAACCAGTCCACATGGCCGAGTTCGCTCTCCCGGCCGAAGGTGTCGTCCTTGCCGTCCCCGCTGACGTCGGCGACGCCGATGCTCTCCCAGATGCGGCCGTCGTCGCGGCGGCCGGACATCCGGACCGGCTCGCTGAGGGTGTTCAGGCCGTTGAGGCCGCCCTTGTTCTCGTAGAGGTAGACCCCGTGCGGATGCTCGGTGTTGACCGATTCCTCGCTGCCGGCGAGCACACTGGCCAGGCCGTTGCCGCGGATGTCGATGGTCCGGATGATGAGGTGCTTCTCCCAGCTGAAGTCCGTACCGATCGTCACCGGGTCGAGAAAGGTGCGGGTGCCGTCGAACTTTCCGCTGTGCGGGAAGACCAGCAGTTCACCGTTGGTGTCATGGCGAACGAGCAGATCCCGCTTCCCGTCGCCGTTGAAGGATTTGCAATGGCCGTTCATGATCATCGCCGGCATGTCTCAACTCTCCTCGGTCAGCCGTTCTTGTGCGTGCTGGCGCGGGTACCCGGGGGTCAGTCGGTACCGGGATCCACCCCGTGGGACCGCAGGAACGCGGCGAGCCCCAGGGGGGTGGGCAGTGCGAAGAACTCGGCGAGCCGGACCTCCGCTCCGAAGGACTCCTGGATCCGCTGCACCAGCAGGGCGGCGAGCAGCGAATGCCCGCCCAGGACGAAGAAGTTCGCGTCGGCGGTGACGTCCTCCCGGCCGAGCAGCTCGCGGAACAGCGTGAGCAGCGCGTCGACCAGGGCATCCTCATGGTGTTCCGCCGCCGCGCCCTGGCCGGCCGCGGCGCGGCGGGCGGTGGCCAGCCGGGTGAGGTGGGGGTAGTCCACCTTCTCGTTGGCGTTGGTGGGGAGTTCATCGGTGAGCACGAAGTCGTGCGGCACCGCGGACGAGGGCAGCTTCGCCCTGGCGTGTTCCCACAGCCGCTCGGCGAGGCCCTCGGTGGGGTGGGCCACCACGAAGGCCACCAGCACGGCGTCCGCGCTGAGATCGCCGACGGTCACCACGGCGGCATCCGTCACCTCGGGATGCTCCCGCAACACCGCCTCGATTTCGGCGAGTTCCAGGCGGTTGCCGCGGAGTTTGATCTGTCGGTCCACCCGGCCGAGCACCTCCAGTGTTCCGTTGTCCCGCCAGCGGGCCAGGTCCCCGGTGCGGTAGAAGCGCCCGTACTCGGGGTGCTCGCCGAACCGTTCGGCGGTGAGTTCCGGGCGGTCGTGGTAGCCGATCGCGACTCCGGCGCCCGCCAGGCACAGTTCGCCGTGCACGCCGAGCGGGAGTTCCCGGCCGGCCGGATCCAGGACGAAGGCGGTGGTGTTCCGCAGCGGGGTGCCGGCGTGCACCGCCCCGTCACCGGCGTCGAGCCTGCCCGCGGTGGACCAGATGGTGGTCTCGGTGGGGCCGTAGACATTGCGGACCTCAGCGACGGTCTCCAGCAGTCGCGCCGCCAGGTCGGCGGGGAGCGCCTCGCCGCCGCACAGCACCCGCCGGCCGGCCAGCTGGTCGCCCACCTGACCGAGCACCGTCCGCCAGGTGGTGGGGGTGGCCTGCACGATGCCCACCTCGTGCCGGATCAACAGGTCCCTGAGCACGCTGCCGTTCACCCGGGCCTCGTCGGGGGCGACGGCCAGCCGTCCGCCGGAGGTCAGCGGGAGGAACAGCTCCAGCGCGGAGATGTCGAAGGCGAAGGTGGTCATCCAGAGCGTGGTGTCCTCGGGGCCTGGCGCGAGCGCGTCGAGGAAGTGCCGGACGAGATTGGCCAGGTTGCCGTGCGAGACCTTGGTGCCCTTGGGGCGGCCGGTGGAACCGGAGGTGTAGATGAGATACGCGCAGGAGGCGGGGTCGGGGTCCGCGGGGAGGGCGGTGGTCCCGCCTTCCGCGGCGCGGAGACCGGCCATGTCCAGGCGCGGGGTGCCGTCGGGCAGCGTGACCGTCTCACCGGCCAGTACGGCACGGGCGCCGGAATCCGAGAGCTGGTAGGCGATCCGGTCGGCGGGATGGTCGGGGTCGACCGGCAGGTAGGCGCCGCCGGCCAGCCATACGCCCAGGGCCGCTGCGGCGAGTTCGGGCCCGCGGCGGGCGGCCACGGCGACCACATCGCCCTCGGTCACCCCGGAGGCGCTCAGCAGCACCCGGGTGTCCACGGCCGCCTGCCACAGCTCGGCGTAGGTCACGTTGCGGTCGCCGTGCGCGACGGCGACCGCGTCCGGGGCGGCGGCCGCCCGTTCGGCGACGGTGCGCAGCACGGACGGGGTCGGTGCGTCGGTGGCGGTGCGGTTGGCCGCGGCGATGACCGTACGGTCCCGCTCCGACCACGAGGACAGTTCGCCGACGGGCCGGTCCGGTTCGGCGCCGACCGCGACCAGCAGCGCGTCATAGCGCTGGAGCAGGAGTGCGACATCGGCCCGGCGGTGGGACTCGACCCCGTACAGCGCCTCGATGGTGATGCGGTCCGGCTCCGACAGGATGTCGAATTCGAGGTTCATCCGGCTGTAGCCGTTGCGGACCATCAGCGCACGGGCCGGGAGGCCGCCGATGGTCGTCGCGTCGGAAAGCCCGCCCGGCAGGTAGTTGAACATGTGCCGGAACAGCGTGGTGCTCCACGCGGAGTTGACCCGCGGGATCTCCGGCAGCAGCAGGTCCACATGCACATCGACATGGGAGACCGCCTCCAGGAACACGTCCCGGGCCTGCCGCACCAGTGCGCGGAAGCTCTGTGCCGGGTCGGTCCGGACGCGCAGCGCCAGGATGTTCACGTAGTAGCCGATGGCGCCGGCGGCCTGCTGCCCGCGGATGTCCGCGGGCGAGCCGATCACGATGTCCGGCCCGGCGCCGTGCTGGGCGAGCAGCAGATAGTAGGCGGCGAGCAGGATGACGGGTTCGGAGGCCCGCAGTTCCCTGCGCAGCCGGCGGACGACGTCCCGGGCCCCGTCGGAGAGGTCGTGCGCGACGGTGGCCCCCTTCAGGGTGGTCTCCGCGCTCCCCTGCCGGTCCATCCACAGGTCCAGCGCACCGGCGTCGAAGCCGCTCAGATGGTCGCGCCAGAACTGGAAGCTCTCCGGGCGGGGTTCGTCGGCGGCGACCGCCGCGACCGGCACGATCGCCTCGCCGGAGAGATCCTTTCCGGCGAGGACCGCGTCGTAGAGCCGGGTCAGCTCACCCATCACGATCTGCGCGGACGCCACATCGAACACCAGGTGGTGGGCCACGACGCAGAGCACATCGCCCTCGGGCGCCTCGACCTGGCAGATCCGCAGCATGGGCCGGCCGTTGAACTTGAACGGGCGGGCGGCGAGCGCGGTGAGATCGTCCGCCAGCCCGTCCGCCGTCGACCGGCTCACCTCGATGTCGACCGTGGCGTCCGCCGGGGCCAGGATCGCCTTGCGCAGCCCGGCGCCCTCGTCATGGAAGACGGTGCGCAGCACCTCGTGCTTGCGCAGGAGCCGGGCGGCGGCCTCGCGCAGGGCCGTGGTCCGCAGCCGGCCGGCCACCTGGATGGCGGCCGGGATGTTGTTCACCCCGCTGTCCGGGACCAGCTTGTCGAGCAGCCACAACGCCTCCTCTTTCTGACTGGCCCGGGAGAGGGGCGTGCTCATGGGCTGCATGCGCGAGTTCCTTTCGACGTGCTGGGGTGCGGTCGGTCAGCTCAGCAGGCCGGTGACCGTGGTGGCGACGTCGGGCGTGCGCAGCAGATCGGCGTGCTCGACGGGGAAGCGGATCTCCTTGGCCACCCGGGCGGCCCGGTCGGCTTCGGAGAGGGGGTTGAGGCCACTGGTGACGGTCGCGGAGGTCATCGCGGTCAGCGCCTTCCAGCCGGCCGTCGGATCGAGGTCGCTGCCCCGTACGAAGAAGTGCAGGAACAGGCCGAAGGTGGCGACGAATTCCTCGCTGCGCTTGGCGTCCAGGCCCACCCGCGCGAAGGCCGCGCCGCCGACCTCCCGGAAGATCTCCAGCAGCCGCTCACCGAACTTCTTGATGTCGCCCTCGTCGGTCAGTGCCTGCCCCGCGGCCTGCTGGGCGTGCGCGATCTCCTCGGGCTTGAGCAGCCCGGACATCCCCTCCATGGTGGTCAGGAAGTGGTGACAGACCACATCACGCCGCGGCAGCTCGGGGTCGAAGCCGATGAGGGCGGGCGTCTCGCCCTGGCTGCGCCCGATGCGCTCGGCCAGCGCCGCCGCGTACACCGCTCCGACGCAGTAGCCCATGACGGCCCGGACCGGCCGGCCCTCCCGGAGCACATCCGCCGCCCAGCGTTCGACGTAGTCGGCGCCGGTCATTCCGGCGTCCTCCTCCGGGGCGGGCGGGAGTGTCTCCCAGAGCGAGAATTGCGGATGGGCGAGCGCGACGAAATCCGGAAAACCTGCCTGCGGCCTTCCGGTCACCGCGAAATCGACCGCGAGTACCAGATCCTTTCCGTCCGAAGTCAACGATTTCCACGAGCCAGGAACTGCCATGTGGATTCACTCTCCGAGCTGAGCGTGTCGGTGCACGCAGCGTATGGGCCGTCCCGGAGCCGGAACACCCCTAGGGAACCCCTTAACACCCCGAACCGGCCCAGGGGGAAGGCCGGTTCGCCGGACGGGACGGGCCCGTCCGGCGAGGACCTGAACAACACCCGGGCGGTGTCAGGCGAGTTCGGATTCCAGGAACTCGACGACCGCGTTGGGGGTCGGATAATCGTAGACAAGCGCGGCGGGCAGCGACAGTCCGGTGATGCGGTTCAGTGCATTACGGAATTCGACCGCGGACAGCGAATTGAAGCCGGCATCGAGGAAATCGAGGTCGGGTTCGACCGCCGAGGCGCTTTCGTGTCCCAATGCCCGGGCCGCGACACCGCGGGCGATGTCCAGCAGGGTCTCCTGCCGGTCCGCCGCGTCCAACTCCTTCAGATAGGCCCGCAATGCTTCCGGGTCCACGTCGTCACCGGTGTCCGCCGCGGGCTCCTGGGCGGGCCGGCGCACCTCGGGCAGGGCGCGCAGCAGCGAACCGGTCCGGGTGATGGCGAGTTCCGCCCAGTCCGCCTCGGCGACCGTGACGGACTGCTCGCCGCACCCGACCGCCCGGGCGAACACGCTCTCCGGGGCGGGCGCACCGTCCCAGCAGAGCACCGTCCCGCTGAGCCCTTCGGCCCGGCGCCGGCGCACCAGCTCCTCGCGGTACGCGCCCGCCGCGGTGACCGCGGCCTGCGACGGATCGCCCCAGGTGCTCGCCGCCGGGGCGAGCAGGACGAACGCCGAGGCGTCGCGGGCGAGTTCGTGCAGATTCTCGGACTCGCGCACGGCCCGCTCCAGCACCTGGCCGAACCGGTCGACGGTGGCGGAGCCGACCGGCTGGTCCTCGGCGCCGCCGATGCCGTGCACCACGGTGCTCAGCGGATGTGCCGCGGGGATGCGGTCCAGCAGCCGGGCCACCGCCTCGTGGTCGGTGAGGGCCTCGTCGATGATGGTCACCGGGACGCCGAGGGACTCCCCCGCGAGTGCGCGGGGCACCATCAGATGCGCGGCGCCGTTGCGGGCCAGCCAGCGGGCGACCGGTGCTCCGGCGGCGCCCAGTTCACCGGCGAGCAGCACGGTGCCCGTGGGCCGCCAGGGCCGGTGGGCGGTGCCCCGGCCCGCGTGGCCCAGGCGGCGGGCGAACACCCCGGAGGGGCGCAGGGCCAGCTCGTCCTCGCCGTCGGCATCGGCCAGCAGCTGGGCCAGCCAGGCGCCTTGGCGGGCGTCCAGGGTCTCCGGGAGATCGATCAGGCCGCCCCGGTGTCCGGACCGGGCCGCGGCGACCGCCCGGCCGAGGCCCCACACCAGTGCTGGTGCCGTTCCGGCCGTGCGGCCCGTACGGGTCAGCGAGACCGCGCCCCGGGTCAGGCACCACAGCGGTGTTGCCGGCGCCGCCTCGTCGAGCGCCTGGGTCAGCGCCAGGGTTCCGGCCACGCCGGACGGGACCGAGGGGTGCTCGGGGTGCGGCTGCTCGTCCAGTGCCCACAGGGAGACCACCCCGGCGATGCCTGCGGGGAGTCCGGCGAGCAGTCCGGTCAGCCGTTCCCGGTCGGCGTCCGCGCCGGTCACGGTGAGCTGCCGCACCTCGGCGCCGTGTGCCCGCAGCGCCTCGGCGACCGACCGTGCGCAGCCCCCTTCCCGGTGCTGCTCGGGGACGAGCAGCGCCCAGGTGCCGGACAGTTCCGCCGTGGGCAGTTCGCTGACCGCGTGCCAGTCGGCCCGGTAGCGCGTGCCGTCCGCCGCGGACTCGCCGCGGCGGAGGGCGGACAGGGCCGGCAGCAGCGCGCCGATCGGCTGGTTCTCGTCGAGGTCCAGGGTGCGCAGCAGCGCGCCGAGGTCCTCCTGTTCCACCAGCTCCCAGAAGCGGGACTCGACCGGGTCCGCTGCGTCCGGGCGGCTGTCACCGGCCGGGCCGTCGGCCTCGGGCCAGTACCGCTGCCGCTGGAAGGCGTAGGTGGGCAGGGCGACCCGGCGGCCACCGCCGCACAGCGGGAGCCAGTCCACCGTGGCGCCGCGGACATGGGCACCGGCGAGGGCCTGGAGCAGCGCCTCGCCCTCCGCCCGGTCCTTGCGCAGCGCGGGCAGGAACTCCCCGCCGGGCAGGCTCTCCTGGCCCATGGCGCTGAGCACGCCGCCGGGGCCGAGTTCGAGGAAGGTATCCAGCCCCTCGGTGTGCAGCGCCTGCATGCCGTCGTGGAAGCGCACGGCCTCCCGGACGTGCCGGACCCAGTAGCCGGGGTCGCGCAGCTGGTCCGGCTCGGCGGGCCGGCCGGTCAGGTTGGAGACCACGGGGATCCGCGGTTCGGCGTAGGTCAGGCTCTCGGCGACGGTGCGGAACTCGTCCAGGACGGGGTCCATCAGGGGCGAGTGGAACGCATGGCTGACCCGGAGCTGCTTGGTGCGGTACCCCTTGTCCGCCAGGGTCGCGGCGAGTTCGGTCACCGCGGCCCCGTCGCCGGAGAGCACCACGGCCTCCGGCCCGTTCACCGCGGCGATGCTCACCTGTCCGGAGAGCAGCGGCAGCACCACGTCCTCGGGGGCCCGTACGGCGACCATCACACCGCCGGCGGGCAGGCTCTGCATGAGCCGGCCGCGGGCCGCGACCAGCTTCGCCGCGTCCGCGAGCGGCCAGACACCCGCGAGATGGGCCGCGGTGACCTCACCGATGGAGTGGCCCAGCAGGGCGTCCGGGACCACACCGAGGGATTCCACCAGCCGGAACAGCGCGACCTCGACGGCGAACAGCGCGGCCTGGGCGTACTGGGTCTGGTCCAGCAGGGCCGCCTCGGGGCTGCCCGGTTCGGCCCACACCACCTCGCGCAGCGGCCGGGGCAGCAGTGCGTCGAATGCCGCGCACACCTCGTCCCAGGCGCGGGCGAACACCGGGTAATGCGCGTGGAGTTCGCGGCCCATCCCGAGGCGCTGGGCACCCTGGCCGGTGAAGAGCACACCGATCCGGCCCTCCCCCGCGACGCCGGAGGCCACACCCGCCGGGGTCGTCCCCGCGGCCAGTGCCCGGGCGCCGGTGAGCAGTGTCTCGCGGTCCCCGACCAGGACGGCGCGGTGCCGTAGCGCGGACCGGGTCGACACCAGGGAGAAGCCCACGTCCACCGGGTCCGGGTCGCCCTCGGCGAGGGCGGCCAGCCGGCCGGCCTGGGCCCGCAGGGCCTGGGCCGAGTGCGCGGAGAGCACCCACGGCAGCACCGCGGGGGCCGGCCCGGTGGCGGCGGCGGCCGGGGTACGGGCCGCCGAGGGCTGTTCCAGGATCAGATGCGCGTTGGTGCCGCTGATCCCGAACGAGGAGACCGCGGCCCGCCTGGGCTGTCCGGTCTCCGGCCACTCGCGTGCCTCGGTGAGCAGCTCGACCGCGCCGGACTCCCAGTCCACGTGGGTGGAGGGCCGGTCCACATGCAGCGTCCGCGGCAGTACGCCGTGCTGCATGGCGAGGACCATCTTCATCACCCCGGCCACACCGGCGGCGGCCTGGGTGTGCCCGATGTTGGACTTGATCGAGCCGAGCCACATCGGGTGGTCCTCGGGCCGGTCCTGCCCGTAGGTGGCCAGCAGGGCCTGTGCCTCGATGGGGTCACCGAGGGTGGTGCCCGTGCCGTGTGCCTCCACCGCGTCGATCTGGTCGGCGTTCAGACGGGCGTTGGCCAGGGCCTGGCGGATCAGCCGCTGCTGGGACGGGCCGTTCGGCGCGGTCATCCCGTTGGAGGCGCCGTCCTGGTTCACCGCCGAACCCCGCACCACGGCGAGCACCGGGTGCCCGTTGCGCACCGCGTCGGACAGCCGCTCGACGAGCAGGACGCCCGCGCCCTCGGCCCAGCCGGC
The DNA here is from genome assembly GCF_057708345.1 of Streptomyces sp. bgisy130. Classification (NCBI taxonomy): domain Bacteria; kingdom Bacillati; phylum Actinomycetota; class Actinomycetes; order Kitasatosporales; family Streptomycetaceae; genus Streptomyces; species Streptomyces sp. bgisy130. The sequence goes on along the minus strand of NZ_JBYISA010000016.1, from coordinate 147,041 downwards.
GCCGTCGGCGGCGTCCGCGAAGGACTTGCACCGGCCGTCCGGGGCGAGCCCGCGCTGCCGGGAGAAGTCGATGAAGGTGCCCGGCGTCGCCATCACCGACACCCCGCCGGCCAGGGCGAGGGAGCACTCTCCCTGCCGCAGGGCCTGTACCGCGAGATGCAGGGCGACCAGCGAGGACGAACAGGCCGTGTCCACGGTGACCGCGGGGCCCTCCAGGCCGAAGGTGTAGGAGATCCGGCCGGAGACGGCGCCGCCGGCGACGCCGACGCCCACATAGCCGTCGAGCTGTTCGGACGCGGCGGTCAGCATGCCGTAGTCGTTGTACATCACCCCGGCGAACACACCGGTGCCACTGCCCTTGAGCGCCGCCGGGTCGATCCCGGCGCGCTCGAAGGTCTCCCAGGAGGTCTCCAGCAGCAGCCGCTGCTGCGGGTCCATCGCCAGGGCCTCCTTCGGGCTGATCCCGAAGAAGCCGGCGTCGAACCGCGCCGCGTCGTAGAGGAATCCGCCCTCGGTGCAGTAGCTGGTGCCCGGGTGGTCCGGGTCCGGGTCGAAGAGGCGCTCCATGTCCCAGCCCCGGTCCGCGGGGAAGGCGGAGACCGCGTCCGTGCCGCTGGTCAGCAGCTGCCACAGCTTCTCCGGTGAGTCGACGCCACCGGGGTAGCGGCAGCTCATCCCGATGATGGCGACCGGCTCATCGGCGCGGACGGCGGCGGGTGCACCGGCCGTGGTGCCGGCGGCCGCGCCGAGCAGTTCGTCCCGGACGAACCCGGCGAGCTCCAGCGGGGTCGGATAGTCGAACACCAGGGTCGCGGGCAGCCGGAGGCCGACCGCCGCGCCGAGCCGGTTGCGGAGTTCGACCGCGGTCAGCGAGTCGAAGCCGATCTCCTTGAACGGCCGGGAGGATTCCACGGCGTGCGGACCGGCGTAGCCGAGCACGGCCGCGACCTGGGCGCGGACCAGATCGAGCAGGGTGCGGTCCCGTTCCGCGGCGGACATCCCGGTCAGCCGCTCGCGCAGTTCGGAGGTGGCGGCGGCACCGCTGTCCACCTGCCGCCGGCCGGGCATCCGGACCAGGCCGCGCAGCAGCTCGGGCACCATCCCGGAACCGGCCTGCTGCCGCAGTGCGGCGAGGTCGAGCCGCGCGGGGACCAGCAGCGCGTCCCCCGCGGCGCGTGCCGCGTCGAACAGGGCGACGCCCTGCGCCGTGGACAGTCCGGTCATGCCGGAGCGGGACATCCGGGCGAGCGCGGCCTCGTCCAGCGTCTCGGTCAGACCGCTCGTCTCCGTCCAGCGGCCCCATGCCAGGGAGAGCGCGGGCAGCCCGGTGGCGCGCCGGTGTGCGGCGAGGGCGTCGACGAAGGCGTTGGCGGCGGCGTAGTTCGCCTGCCCGGAGCCGCCGAGGACACCGGCGGCGGAGGAGAACACCACGAAGGCCGCCAGGTCGAGGTCCCGGGTCAGCTCGTGCAGATGCCAGGCGGCGTCCACCTTGGGCCGCATCACCGCGTCCAGACGCTCCTGGTCCAGCGACTCCAGCACCCCGTCGTCCAGGGTGCCGGCGGCGCTGATCACGCCGGTCAGCGGACGGTCCTCGGGGATGGCGGCGAGCAGTTCGCGCAGCGCCGTACGGTCGGCCGCGTCGCAGGCGGCGATCTCCACTTCGGCGCCGAGTTCCCGCAGTGCGGCCGTCAGTTCGGCCGCGCCCTTGGCCGCGCTGCCGCTGCGGCTGGTCAGCAGGAGGTGCCGGACGCCGTGCTCGGTCACCAGATGACGGGCGAACAGCGCGCCCAGGGTTCCGGTGCCGCCGGTGATCAGTACGGTGCCGCCGGGGGTGAACTCGGGTGCGGGGTCGGCGGATACGGCCATCCTGGCCAGCCGCGGCAGCCGGATCTCACCGGCCCGCAGGGCGAGCTGGTCCGCGCCGAGGGCCAGCGCGGCGGGCAGGGCACGGGCAGAGGTCTCCAGCCCGTCGGAGTCCAGGAGGACGAACCGGCCGGGGTGTTCGGACTGGGCGGTGCGCAGCAGGCCCCAGACCGGGGCGTGCACCAGATCCGTGAGGTCCGCCCCGGGCCCGGCGGCCACCGCGCCCTGGGTGACAATCACCAGCCGGGCGTCGGCGAACCGCTCCTCGGCCAGCCATTCCTGGGCGAGTCCGAGCAGCCGGCCGGTCGCCTCCCGTACCGCCGCGGTGACCTCGGGTGCCTCCGGCGAGGCGCAGGAGAGGAGCACGACGTCGGGCACCGGCGCACCGGCGTCCATGGCGCGGCGCAGCGCGGCCAGTTCCGGGTACTCGTCGACCCGGGAGCCGGCCGCTTCGAGTGCCGCACGGTGGTCCGGCGCGGCCGCGCCCAGCAGGGCGACGGTGGCGGCCGGGAGGTCCGCCGGGACCGGCGCCGGGGTCCAGTCGACCCGGAAGAGGGCTTCGTGGAAGGTGGGGCCGGTCCCGTCGAGCGTGCCGGAGGTGAGCTGACGCAGCATCAGGGAGGCCACCGAGGCGACCGGGGCGCCGGTGGCGTCCGCGACGGTCACCGAGAGCGCGTTCGCGCCCGTCGGGGACAGGCGCACCCGCACCGTGCCGGCGCCCGCGGCGTGCAGCCGCACCCCGGACCAGGCGAACGGCAGCCACGGCCGGTCCCCGTTCCCGTCCTCGACGAACCCGCCGAGGGCGAGCGGGTGCAGGGCCGCGTCCAGCAGCGCGGGATGCAGTCCGAACGCGGCGCCCTCGTCCTCGGCCGCCTCGGGCAGCGCGACCTCGGCGAACAGCTCGCTGCCGCGTCGCCACACCGCGCGCAGGCCCCGGAACACCGGGCCGTAGGACAGGCCGGTGCCCTCGAACCGTTCGTAGAGCCCGTCGCAGTCGACGGGTTCGGCCCCCTCGGGCGGCCAGGACTCCGCGCGCGGACCGGCGGAGCCCGCGCCGGGGGCGAGCGTGCCGGTGGCGTGTGTGGTCCAGGGCTCCTCGTCGGGTGCGTCCTCCGGCCGGGAGCGCACGCTCAGCTCACGGCGGCCGGCGTCGTCGGGCCCGCCGACGGCGAGCTGGAGCCGGATGCCGCCCCGGTCCGGCAGTACCAGCGGGGCCGCGAGGGTGAGTTCCTCCAGGACCTCGCAGCCGACCTCGTCACCGGCGCGCACGGCCAGTTCCACGAACGCGGTGCCGGGCAGGACCGCCCGTCCGGCGACCACATGGTCGGCCAGCCAGGCGTGGGTGGACAGCGACAGCCGCCCGGTGAACAGCACTCCTTCGTCGTCGGCCAGGGTCACCACGGCGCCGAGCAGCGGGTGGCCGGCGGCGCTCAGCCCGAAGCCGGCGGCGTCACCGGTCGCGGTCATCGTGCCCTTCGGCCAGTACCGCTGCCGCTCGAAGGCGTAGGTCGGCAAGGTGACCGTGCCGTCCGCGGCCCCGCCGAACACGGCGGCCCAGTCCGGGCTCTGCCCGTGGGCATGCACCTGCCCGAGCGAGGTGAGGAACCGGGCCACGCCGCCCTCGTCGCGCCGCAGCGAACCGGTGACCAGCGCGGACTTGCCGGTGGCCTCGATGGTGTCCTGCACGCCGAGCGCGAGGACGGGGTGCGCGCTGACCTCGATCAGGGTGCCGTAGCCGGCGTCGAGCAGACCGCGGACGGCCGGCTCGAACAGGACGGTCTGCCGCAGACTGCGGTACCAGTAGTCCGCGTCCATGGTCGTGGTGTCCAGCCAGTCCCCGGTGAGCGTGGAGTACACCGGGATATCGGCGGCCCGCGGACGGACCGGGGCGAGCACCTCCAGCAGCCGTTCCCGGATCTGCTCCACCTGTGCCGAGTGCGAGGCGTAGTCCACCTCGATCCGGCGGGCGCGCACCCCGTCGGCCGCGCAGCCGTCCAGCAGCTCTTGCAGGGCCTGCGGTTCACCGGAGACGACCACCGAGCCCGGCCCGTTGACCGCGGCGACGGACAGCCGCTCGCCCCAGGCCCGCAGCCGCTCCCCGGCCTGGTCCAGCGACAGCGGAACGGACACCATGCCGCCGTGCCCGGCCAGTTCGATCAGGGTCTTGCTGCGCAGGGCGACCACCCGGGCCGCGTCCTCCAGGGACAGCGCCCCGGCCACACAGGCGGCCGCGATCTCGCCCTGGCTGTGCCCGACCACGGCGGACGGGGTGATGCCGCAGGACTGCCACAGCGCGGCCAGGGAGACCATCACCGCCCAGAGCGCGGGCTGCACCACGTCCACCCGGTCGAAGCCCGGGGCGCCCTCCGCGCCCCGCAGTACGTCGGTCAGCGACCAGTCGGTGAACGCCGACAGCGCGGTCTCGCACTCCCGTATCCGGTCGGCGAACACCGGGGCGGAGTCGAGCAGTTCCACGGCCATGCCGGCCCACTGCGATCCCTGGCCGGGGAAGAGGAAGGCGGCCTTGCCCCGGCTGCCGGTGATGCCTTCCACCAGGTTTCCGGCGGGTTCACCGTGTTCCAGCGCGGTCAGCCCGCCGAGCAGCTCCGCGCGGTCCGCGCCGACCACGACCGCCCGGTGTTCCAGGGCGGCCCGGGTGGTGGCCAGGGAGTATCCGACGGTGGCCGGGTCCAGCTCCGGCCGGTCCGCCACGAAGGCCCGCAGCTGTGCGGCCTGTGCCCGCAGCGCCCCGGCGGTCGCACCGGACAGGATCCAGGGCACGGTGCCGGTGGCGGCCAGGCCCGGGGTCCGGGCCGGGGCCTCCTCGGCGGCCGGGGGGCCGGCCTCCGCGTCGGGGGCCTCCTCCAGAATCAGGTGCACATTGGTGCCGCTGATGCCGAACGAGGACACCCCGGCGCGCCGCGGATGGTCGGCGCTCTCCCACGGCTTGGCCTCGGTGAGCAGTTCCACCGCGCCGGACTCCCAGTCCACATGCGGGGTGGGCGCGTCCACGTGCAGGGTCTTCGGCAGCACCCGGTGGCGCAGGGCCATCACCATCTTGATCACACCGGCGATACCGGCGGCCTGCTGGGCGTGCCCGATGTTGGACTTGACCGAGCCGAGCCACAGCGGCCGTTCCCCGGTCCGTGCCTTGCCGTACGTGGCGAGCAGCGCCTGTGCCTCGATGGGGTCACCGAGGGTGGTGCCGGTGCCGTGCGCCTCGACCGCGTCGACCTGGGCCGCGGTGATGCCCGCGTTCTCCAGGGCCCGGCGGATCACCCGTATCTGGGAGGGGCCGTTGGGCGCGGTCAGACCGTTCGAGGCGCCGTCCTGGTTCACCGCGGAACCGCGCAGCACCGCGAGCACCGGATGCCCGTTGCGCAGGGCGTCGGAGAGCCGCTCGACGAGCACCACCCCGACGCCCTCCGCCCAGCCGGTGCCGTCGGCCCCGGCCGCGAACGCCTTGCAGCGGCCGTCCGGGGACAGTCCGCGCTGCCGGGAGAAGCTGGTGAACACCCCCGGGGTGCCCATCACCGTGACCCCGCCGGCCAGGGCCAGGGAGCACTCCCCCTGCCGCAGCGCCTGGGCCGCCATGTGCAGGGCGACCAGCGAGGACGAGCAGGCGGTGTCCACGGTCACCGCGGGGCCCTCGAAGCCGAAGGAGTACGAGACCCGGCCGGACAGCACGCTGCTGGCCACACCGGTCATCGTGTAGCCCTCGGACGCGTCCGGGAGCTGCTGGATCACCGGGACGTACTCGGCGCCGCTGGCACCGAAGAAGACCCCGGTATCGCTGCCCCGCGCGCTGGTCGGGTCGATCCGCGCGTCTTCGAAGGCCGCCCAGGCGGCTTCCAGGACCACCCGCTGCTGGGGGTCCATCGCGAGCGCCTCGCGCGGGCTGATGCCGAAGAACGCGGCGTCGAAGTCGATCGCGTCGTAGACGAAGCCGCCCTGCTTGACATAGCTCTTGCCGGATTTCTCCGGGTCGGCGTCGTACAGCTCGTCGGTGTCCCAGCCGCGGTCGGCGGGGAAGTCGGAGATCGGGTCCGCACCGGCGGCGACCAGATCCCAGAGCTGCTCCGGGGTAGCGGCCCCCGGGTAGCGGCAGTTCATGCCGATGATCGCGAGCGGCTGCCGGCCCTTCTCCTCGGCCTCGCGCAGGCGCTGCCGGGTGTCGTGCAGATCAGCCGCGACCCGCTTGAGATAGTCGACCAGCTTCTCTTCATCCGCCATCAGGCGCGCCTTCCTTGTCGGTCTCCGGCTTGCGCATCAGGAGAGTCCGAGTTCGTCGTTGATGAACGCGAAGACCTCGTCGGTGCTCGCCGCTTGGAGCCTGTCCTTGACATCGGTCGGGCCGGCCGTGGACCGCCGGTCCTCCCACGCTTTGGTGAGGGCCTTCAGCCGGCCGGCGATGGAGGCTCCGGCGCCCTCGTCCGGGGACAGCCCGGCAAGGGCGCTCTCCAGCCGTTCGAGTTCGCCGAGCACCACGGCGGCCGGATCGGCGGCCTCGGGGGCCAGCGTCTCCTTGAGGTGCGCCGCCAGCACTTCCGCGTTGGGGTAGTCGAAGACCAGCGTGGCGGGCAGCCGGAGGCCGGCGGCCCCGTTCAGCCGGTTGCGGAACTCGACCGCGGTCAGCGAGTCGAAGCCCATCTCGTTGAACGCCCGGCCCGGTTCCACCGCGGCCGGCGAGCCGTGGCCGAGGACGGCCGCGGCCTGTTCCCGGACGAAGTCCAGCAGCACGCCGTCGATCTCCTCGGCGGTCAGACCGGTCAGCCGCTGGGCGAAGTCGTCCGCCGAGCGGGTGGCGGCCGCCACCGTCCGCCGGGCCGGGGCCCGCACCAGCCCGCGCAGCAGTGGGGGTACGGCCTCGGCGGGGGCGCCGCGGAACACCGAGACGTCCAGCCGGGCCGGCAGCATCGCCGGTTCGTCGGCCCGCAGTGCCGCGTCGAAGAGCGTCATGCCCTCTTCGGTGGACAGCGGGGGCATTCCGGCCCGGCTCATACGCCGGACATCGGCCTCGCCGAGGTGCCGGGTGATACCGCTGGTCTCCGTCCACAGGCCCCAGGCCAGCGCGGTGCCGGGCAGGCCGTTGGCCCGCCGGTGGGCGGCCAGCGCGTCCAGGAACACATTCGCCGCCGCGTAGTTGCCCTGCCCGGCGCCGCCGAAGGTGCCGGCCGCGGCGGAGTACAGGACGAAGGCGGCGAGATCCTGGCCGGCGGTGAGCTCGTGCAGATTCACCGCGGCGTCCACCTTGGGCCGCAGCACCGTGTCGAGCCGTTCCGGGGTCAGCGAGCCGATCACCCCGTCGTCCAGGACTCCGGCGGTGTGCACCACCGCGGTCAGCGGACGGTCGGCGGGGATGCCGGCGAGCAGTTCCCGCAGCGCCGGGCGGTCGGCCGCGTCGCAGGCGGCGATCTCCACCTCGGCGCCGAGTGCGCGCAGTTCGCTCTCCAGCTCCGCTGCGCCGTCCGCCGACCGGCCGGTGCGGCTGGTCAACAGCAGGTGCCGGACGCCGTGTTCGCGCACCAGGCGCCGGGCGGCCAGTCCGCCGAGGGTGCCGGTGCCGCCGGTGACGAGGACCGTGCCCCCTTCGTCGAGGGTCTCCGGCATGGTCAGCACGATCTTGCCGGTGTGCCGGGCCTTGGCGAGGTACCGGAAGGCGTCCGGGGCCCGCCGGACGTCCCAGGTGGTGACCGGGATCGGCCGCAGCGCACCGGAGTCGAGCAGGCGCACCACCTCCCGCAGCACCTCGCCGACCCGCTGCGGACCGGCGCCGATCATCAGGTCGAAGGCCTGGTACTCCACACCGGGGTAGGCGGCCGCGACCTCCTCGGGGGTGCGCACATCGGTCTTGCCCATTTCCAGGAAGCGGCCGCCGCGGGGCAGCAGACGCAGCGAGGCGTCCACGAACTCGCGGGCCAGCGCGTCCAGGACGACGTCCATCCCGCGGCCGCCGGTGGTGCGGCGGAACTTCTCCTCGAAGTCCAGGTCGCGGGAGGAGGCGAGGTGCTCCTCGTCCAGACCGCTCGCGCGCAGGGTGTCCCACTTTCCGGCGCTGGCCGTGCCGAAGACCTCCGCGCCGAGGTGCCGGGCGAGCTGTACGGCGGCCATGCCGACGCCGCCGGCCGCGTTGTGCACCAGCACCGACTCCCCGGCCTGGAGTCCGCCGAGTTCCACCAGACCGTAGTAGGCGGTGGAAAAGACGATCGGCACCGAGGCGGCCCGGACGTAGGACCAGTCGTCGGGGATCCGCGCCAGCATGCGGCCATCGGTGATGGCCACCGGCCCGAACGCCCCGGCGAACATGCCGATCACGCGGTCGCCGGGGGCGAAGTCGGTGACCTCGGGGCCGACTTCGAGGACCACACCGGCGGCCTCGATGCCCATGGCCGCCTTCTCCGGGTACATCCCGAGCGCGATCATGACGTCGCGGAAGTTCAGCCCGGCCGCCCGCACCCCGATCCGGACCTCGCCGGGAACCAGAGCGCGGTCCGCGTCCGAGGGCACCAGCGCGAGGTTGTCGAATGTTCCGGCGCTGGTGATGTCCAGCTTCCAGGCCGGGCCCCGGACCGGTGGCACCAGCGTGCCGCCGGAGGCCAGCGACGCCAGCCGCGGGGTCAGCAACTCGCCTTCACGCATGGCCAGTTGGGTTTCACCGGAGCCGAGCGCCGCGGCGAGCAGCTCCGGGCCGCCCAAGCCGTCCGAGTCGATCAGGACGATCCGCTCCGGGTTCTCCGACTGCGCGGACCGCAGCAGGCCCCAGACCGGGGCCGCGGCGAGATCCGCGATGCCCTCATCGGCGTGTGTCGCGACCGCGCCGCGGGTGACCACGGCCAGTGTGGTGTTCTCCAGACGCTCGTCGGCCAGCCACTCCCGCACCAGCTCCAGCATCCGGCCGGTCAACGCCCGTATCTCACGGGGCAGTTCGTCGGCATCGGTGTCGCCGGCGCACGGGACGAGTACCACCACCGGCGCCGGGGTGCCGGTGTCGAGCGCGGCGGTCAGCGCGGCCAGGCCGGCGTACCGAACGGCCGTCTCCGGTGCCCCGTCGAGTGCTCCGAGGGTCGCCCAGGCCGTGGTGTCGGCGGGTTCGGCGGCGACCGCGGGCCAGTCGATCCGGTACAGCGAGTCGGGCAGGGACGGTGCCGTGACCGTGGCGGCCGGGTCCTGACTGCGCAGGACCAGGGACTCCACGGTGGCGACCGGGGTGTTCGTCCCGTCCGCGGCGGCCACCGAGACGGCGTCCGTCCCGGCCGGTGCGATCCGCACCCGCAAGGTGGCGGCGCCGGCCGCGTGCAGCGTCAGACCGCTCCAGGCGAACGGGAGCCGTGCGCCCCCTTCACCGTCGAAGAAGGAGCCCAGCCCGGCCGCGTGCAGCGCGGCGTCCAGCAGGGCGGGATGCAGCCCGAAGGAGCCGGCGTCCTCGGCCGCCTCCTCGGGCAGGGCGACCTCGGCGAAGACCTCCTCGCCGCGCCGCCAGGCGGCCCGCAGGCCCTGGAAGACCGGGCCGTAGTTCATGCCTGCCTCGGCCAGGTGCGGGTAGTAGTCCGCGGTGTCGACGGGCTCGGCGCCGGCCGGGGGCCAGGCGGTTTCGGCGTAGCCGCCGGGGGCGCCGGCGGGGGCCAGGACACCGGTGGCGTGCCGGGTCCAGTCCTGCTCGGCGGCGGCCGAATCCGGCTGGGAGTGCACGCTCAGCGAGCGGCGGCCGTCCTCGTCCGCGGCGCCGACCACGACCTGGAGCCGGACCGCGCCCCGCTCGGGCAGCGCCAGCGGCGCCGCCAGCGTCAGCTCCTCCAGCAGACCGCAGCCGACCTCGTCACCGGCCCGTATCGCCATTTCGACGAACGCGGTGCCGGGCAGCAGGACCAGGTCGCCGATGGCGTGGTCGGCGAGCCAGGGGTGGCTGTGGGTGCCGATCCGCCCGGTGAACAGGACCTCGTCGGAGCCGGCCACCGCGACGGCGGCGCCGAGCAGCGGATGACCGGCGGCGCCCAGTCCGGCGGCGGTGACGTCACCGGCCGTGCCGGACGGCCGCGGCCAGTAGCGCTCGCCCTGGAAGGCGTAGGTGGGCAGGTCCACCCGCCGCGCACCGCGTCCGGAGAAGAAGGCCGTCCAGTCGGCCGGGACGCCCCGCAGCCGCAGCCGGGCCAGCGCGGTCACCGCGGCCCCGTCCTCGGCGCGGTCCCGGCGCAGCGTCGGCACCAGCACGGTGTCCTCGCCGGTCACACACTCCTGGCCCATCCCGGACAGCACGCCGTCCGGGCCGACTTCGAGGAAGGTCCGCACCCCGGCGGCCTCCAGGGCGCGCACCCCGTCGCAGAACCGCACCGCACCGCGGACATGGCCGACCCAGTAGTCCGGCGAGCACGCCTCCTCCGCGGTGAGCGGCCGGCCGGTCACGTTGGACACGATCTCCATGCGTGGTGCCCGGAAGGTCAGCCCGGCCACGGTCTGCCGGAAGGCGTCCAGCATCGGTTCCATCAGCGGGGAGTGGAAGGCATGGCTGACCGCCAGCCGCTTGGTGGTGACCCCCGCGGCGGCGAGGGTTTCCGCGACCTCCAGTACGGCCTTCTCCGCTCCGGAGATGACCACGGAGGCGGGGCCGTTCACGGCCGCGATACCGACCTCGTGCTCACGCCCGGCGAGCAGCGCGGTGACCTCGTCCTCGGTGGTGCGGACCGACACCATCGCGCCCTCGGCGGGCAGTTCCTGCATCAGCCGGCCGCGCGCGGCGACCAGGGCGCAGGCGTCCGGCAGCGACCACACCCCGGCCACATGGGCCGCGACCACTTCACCGATGGAGTGGCCGACCAGCCGGTCGGGGCGGACGCCCCAGGACTCCAGCAGCCGGTACAGGGCGACCTCGACCGCGAACAGGGCGGCCTGGGTGTACTGGGTCCGGTCCAGTAACGCGGCGTCCGGGGAACCGGGTTCGGCCCAGACGATCTCGCGGAGCGGACGGGGCAGCCACCGGTCCAGTTCGGCGGCGGCCTCGTCGAAGGCCCGCGCGAAGACCGGGTAGCGACGGTGCAGTCCGGCGCCCATGCCGGCCCGCTGGGCGCCCTGGCCGGTGAACATCACCGCGAGCGCACCGGTGGTGGCCGTGCCGGTCACCACCTCGGCCCCGGCGGCACCGGAGGCGAGCGCCGCCAGGCCGCGCCGGAGGTCGTCAAGGTCCGTGCCGATCACCGCGGCCCGGTGCTCGAAGGCCGTCCGGGAGGTGAGCAGCGACCAGGCGAGGTCGCCGGGCGCGGTGTCCGGGGCGTCCGTGAGGTGCTCCGCGAGCCGTGCGGCCTGATCGGCCAGTGCCTGCGGCGTCTTGCCGGAGAGCACCCACGGCAGCGGTCCGTCCGCCACCGCGTCGTCCACGGGGGGCACCGGAAGGTCCGGGGCCTGCTCCAGGATCAGATGGGCGTTGGTGCCGCTGAAGCCGAAGGAGGACACCCCGGCGCGCCGGGGCCGGTCCAGTTCGGGCCAGGCCCGGGCCGCGGTCACCAGTTCCACCGCGCCGCTGGACCAGTCCACATGGGTCGAGGGCGCGTCCACATGCAGGGTCTGCGGCAGCAGCCCGTGCCGCATGGCGAGCACCATCTTGATCACGCCGGCGACCCCGGCGGCGGCCTGCGTGTGCCCGATGTTCGACTTCACCGAACCGAGCCACAGCGGCCGGTCCCCGTCACGCTCCGCCCCGTACGTGCTGAGCAGCGCCTGCGCCTCGATGGGGTCGCCGAGGCGAGTGCCGGTGCCGTGCGCCTCCACGGCGTCCACCTCGGACGCCTGGAGACCGGCGGCGGCGAGGGCCTGCCGGATCACCCGGGCCTGGGAGGGCCCGTTGGGCGCGGTCAGGCCGTTGGAGGCACCGTCCTGGTTGATCGCGGAGCCCCGGACCACGGCGAGCACCGGATGGCCGTTGCGCACCGCGTCGGAGAGCCGCTCGACGAGCAGGACACCGACGCCCTCACCCCAGTTGGTGCCGTCGGCGCCCTCGGCGAAGGCCTTGCACTTGCCGTCGGGGGCGAGGCCGCGCAGTCGGCTGAACTCGATGAAGGAACCGGGGGTGGTCATCAGCGTCACCCCGCCGGCCAGGGCCAGCGAGCACTCCCCCGACCGCAGTGCGGCGGCCGCGAGATGCAGCGCCACCAGTGAGGAGGAGCAGGCGCTGTCGATGGTCATCGTGGGGCCTTCGAGGCCGAGGGCGTAGGCGACCCGGCCGGACATCACGCTGTAGCTGGTGCCGGTGCCCAGGAATCCGTCGGGTCCCTGTCCGGCGCCGGCCAGGACGCTCATGTAGTCGTTGCCGTTGGCGCCGACGAACACGCCGGTGTCGGTGCCGTGCACGGTCGCCGGGTCGATCCCGGCGGTCTCGATGGCCTCCCAGGCGACTTCGAGCAGCAGCCGCTGCTGCGGGTCCATCGAGATCGCCTCCCGCGGGCTGATCTCGAAGAAGCCGGCATCGAATTCGGCCAGGCCGTCGATGAAGCCGCCGTGCCGCACATAGCTGGCGCCGGCCTGGTCGGGGTCGCTGTCGTACATCCCCTCGGTGTCCCAGCCCCGGTCGGCGGGGAACGGGGTGATCCCGTCCCGCCCCTCGGCCAGGAGCTGCCACAGCTGCTCCGGGGTGCGGACCCCGCCGGGCAGCCGGCAGCCCATGCCGACGATGGCGATCGGTTCGTCGGACGCCGCGACGGCCGGAGTGGCCGACGGGGTGCCGGCGGAGTCCGTGATCTCGTCCCGCAGATGGCGGACGAGGACCGCCGGGGTCGGATAGTCGAAGATCATCGTGGCGGGCAGGGTCAGCCCCGACGCGGTGGTGAGCCGGTTGCGGAACTCCACCGCGCTCAGCGAGTCGAAGCCCAGATCCTTGAACGCCCGTGCCGGATCGACGAGTTCGGGACTGTCGTAGCCGAGGACGTCCGCTATCTGGGTGCGGACGAAGTCCAGCAGCGCCTTGTCCCGGTCGGCGTCGGTCAGCCCGGCGAGTTCCCTGCGCAGCGCCGAATCGGCGACCGCCGGGCCGTCACCCCCGCTCAGCAGACCGCGTGCCTCGGGCACTCCGGCGAACAGCGGGCTCGGCCGGACGAAGGTGAAACCGGGGATGAACCGGTCCCAGTCGACATCGGCGACGGTCAGACAGGTCTCGTCCTGGCCGAGCGCCGCGGCCAGCGCGCTGATGGCCAGCTCCGGCGCCATCGCGGGCAGTCCGCGCTGCCGGAGCTGGTCCTGTACGGCGGCGTCCTCCGCGAGGCCGCCCCCGCCCCAGGGTGCCCAGGCCACCGAGGTGGCGGTGAGTCCGCGGGCCCGGCGCTGTTCGGCGAGGGCATCGAGGTAGGCGTTGGCCGCGCCGTAACCGGCCTGGCCGCCGCTGCCCCAGACCCCGGCGACGGAGGAGAACAGCACAAACGCGTCCAGCTGCCGGTCGCCGAGGAGGGCGTCCAGGTGGGCCGCACCGGCGACCTTGGAGGCGAGGACCCCGTCGAGGTCCGCCTCGCCGAGCTCGGTGACCGGGACGACCGGCCCGCCGATGCCGGCGATGTGCAGCACCGCGGAGGGGGGTTCGGGCAGGCCGTCGAGCAGCCGGGCGAGGCTTTCGCGGTCGGCCACGTCGCAGGCGGCGAGGGTGACCTCGGCGCCCAGCGCGGTGAGTTCCGCGGCGAGTTCGGTGCTGCCGGGGGCGTCCGGGCCGCGGCGGCTGGTGAGCACCAGGTGCCCGGCCCCGTTGGCGGCGAGCCAGCGGGCGCACGCGGCGCCGAGCGCGCCGGTGCCGCCGGTGATCAGTACGGTGCCACGGGGCTTCCAGGGCGCGGCGTCCCGGTCGAGGCGGGCGCGGACCAGCCGGCGGGCGAACACCCCGGCCGGCCGGATCGCGAGCTGGTCCTCGTCTCCGCCGCCGCTGAGGACGGCACAGAGCCGGGCCGCCGCGGTCCGGTCCAGTTCCGCGGGCAGGTCGATGAGTCCGCCCCAGCGGTCGGACTGTTCCAGGGCGACGGTCCGGCCGAGCCCCCATACCTGGGCGAGTGCCGGCTCCCGCAGCGGGTCCGCCGCGCCGGTCGACACCGCCCCGCTGGTGACACACCACAGGGGCGCGCCGATACCCGCGTCGCCCAGGGCCTGTACCAGGGCCGGCGCCTCGGTGACGGTCAGCCGGGCCAGCACTCCGGCGATCTCACCGTCGAGTTCCGCCAAGGCGGCGGCGAGTTCCTCACGGCTGCCGCCGAGGGCGAACGGGACCACATGGGCGCCGTGCGCGGTGAGTGCCTCCGCGAGACGGTCGTCCTCGTCCGGTCCGGCGAGGAGCCAGGTGCCGGTGAGCGCGGCGGCGCCGGCCGGAACCGGCTTCCAGGAGATCCGGTAGGCCCACTTGTCCACCGTGGACTCGTGCTCCTGACGCCGGCGCCAGGCGGACAGCGCCGGCAGGATCGCGCCGAGCGGCTGGTCCTCGTCCAGCTCCAGGGTGTGCAGCAGTTCGGGGAGGTTCTCGCGGGCGACCAGGTCCCAGAACCGGGCGTCGTCCGCGGCGGCCGGACGGTCCGGCTCGCCGGTGACGGCCGCTTCGTCCAGCCAGTACCGCCGCCGCTGGAACGGGTAGGTGGGCAGCTCGACCCGCCGGGCTCCGGTGAGCAGCGGGTTCCAGTCCACGGTGGCGCCACGGGCGTACGCCCCGCCCACCGCCTCCAGCAGCGCGACGGGTTCGGTGCGGTTCTCGCGCAGGGCGGGCAGGAACCGGACGGTGTCGTGACCGGGCAGACAGTCCTGGCCCATGGCGGAGAGCACCCCGCCGGGCCCGAGTTCGAGGAAGGTGGTCACCCCTTCGGCGTGCCCGGCGAGCAGGCCGTCATGGAAGCGCACCGCCTCGCGGACGTGCCGCACCCAGTACTCGGGGTCGCACAGCTCCTGGGCGGTGGCGAGCCGTCCGGTCACGTTGGACACCACGGGCATCCGGGGCTCGGCGTAGGTGAGGCCCTTCGCGACCGCGCGGAAGGCGTCGAGCATGGGTTCCATCAGCGGCGAGTGGAAGGCATGGCTGACCCGCAGCCGCTTCACCTTGCGGCCGCGCGCCGACAGTTCCGCGGCGATCCGGCCGACCGCGTCCTCGGCGCCGGACAGCACCACGGACCCGGGCCCGTTGACGGCGGCGAGACCGACCTGGTCCTCGCCCGCCAGCAGGGGGCGGACCTCGTCCTCGGTGGCCCGTACGGACACCATGGCGCCGCCGGACGGGAGTTCCTGCATCAGCCGGCCACGGGCCGCCACCAGGGTGGCGGCGTCCTTCAGCGACCAGACTCCGGCCACATGGGCGGCGGTGACCTCACCGATGGAGTGGCCCATCAGGAGGTCCGGCGCCAGGCCCCAGGATTCGGTGAGCCGGTACAGCGCGACCTCGAGGGCGAACAGGGCGGCCTGGGTGTACTGCGTCTGGTCGAGGAGATCGTCGGTGCCGTGCACGACCTCGCGCAGCGGCTTCGGCAGCCGGCCGTCGAATGCGGCACAGACCTCGTCGAAGGCGCGGGCGAACACCGGGTACGTCGCATGCAGTTCCCGGCCCATTCCGGGCCGTTGGGAGCCCTGCCCGGTGAACAGCACGCCGAGCTTGCCGTCGGTGACGACATCGGCGACCACTCCGGCCGGGCGGCGTCCGGCGGCCAGCCCCCGGGCGGCGGACAGCAGTCCGTCCCGGTCGGCACCGAGGACCACCGCGCGGTGTTCCAGCGCGGAGCGGGTGTTGACCAGCGACCAGCCGATGTCCCCCGGCGTGGTCTCCGGCCGGTCCCCGGCGAACGACGCGACTTGGCCGGCCTGGGCGGCGAGCGCCTCTTCGGAACGGGCGGACAACACCCAGGGCACCGGCCCGGCGGTCGGCACCGGCTCCGCAGCGGACCCGGCCTCGGCGTCGGTCCCGTCGACTGCCACCGCTTCGGCCTGCTCCAGCACCACATGCGCATTGGTGCCGCTGAACCCGAAGGAGGACACCGCGGCCCGCCGGGGCTGCCCGGTCCGCGGCCACTCCCGCGCCTCGGTGAGCAGCTCCACCGCGCCCGCGGTCCAGTCCACATGAGTGGAGGGCCGGTCCACGTGCAGCGTCTTGGGCAGCACGCCGTGCCGCATGGCCAGCACCATCTTCATGATGCCGGCGACCCCGGCGGCGGCCTGGGTGTGCCCGAGGTTCGACTTGACCGAGCCGAGCCACAGCGGCCGCTCCCGGTCCTGTCCGTACGACGCCAGCAGCGCCTGCGCCTCGATCGGGTCACCGAGGGTGGTACCGGTGCCATGTGCCTCGACCGCGTCGATCTGGCCGGGGGCCAGTCCCGCGTTGACCAGGGCCTGTTCGATGACCCGTTGCTGGGCGGGGCCGTTCGGGGCGCTCAGCCCGTTCGAGGCGCCGTCGGAGTTCACCGCGGTACCGCGCACCACGGCCAGCACCGGGTGTCCGTTCCGCCGGGCGTCGGAGAGCTTCTCCACCAGCAGCACACCGGCGCCCTCGGCCCAGCCGGTGCCGTCGGCCGCGTCCGCGAAGGACTTGCACCGGCCGTCCGCGGCCAGCCCGCGCTGCCGGGAGAACTCGATGAAGGTCCACGGGGTGGCCATCACGGTCACCCCGCCGACCAGGGCCAGCGAACAGTCGCCCTTACGGAGGGCGTGCCCGGCCAGATGCAGCGCCACCAGCGACGACGAGCACGCGGTGTCCACGGTGATCGCGGGACCCTCGAAGCCGAAGTTGTAGGCGACCCGGCCGGAGAGCGCGGACCCGGAACTCGTGCTGCCGAAGTAGTCGTGGTACATGAGCCCGGCGAACACCCCGGTCCGGCTGCCGCGCAGGCTCGCCGGATCGATCCCGGCCCGCTCCAGGGCCTCCCAGGACGTCTCCAGCAGCAGCCGCTGCTGCGGGTCCACCGCGGGCGCGTCCTTGGGGCTGATCCCGAAGAAGGCGGGGTCGAAGTCGGCCGCCTCGTGCAGGAAGCCGCCCTCCTTCGCATACGACGTGCCCTCGGCCCGGCCCGTCGGGTCGTACAGACCCTCCGTGTCCCAGCCGCGGTCCACGGGGAACTCGCTGATTCCCTCGCCACCGGAGTCGAGCAGCCGCCACAGCTCCTCGGGCGAGGTCACCCCGCCCGGGTAGCGGCAGCTCATCCCGACGATGGCGAGCGGTTCATGGCTCTTCTCCTGGGCGTCCTGAAGGCGTTGACGCGTCTCGTAGAGATCGGCCGTCATCCGCTTGAGGTACTCGCGGAGCTTCTCCTCATTCGCCATCTGCTGCGGCCCTCCAGGTGACGCCCGCGACGTGTGCACGTGCCATATCAGGAACTCCCGAACTCTCGCTCAATGAAGTCGAAGACCTCGTCGTCGCTCGCCGCGTCCAGCGTCGCGGCGACCGTCCCCGCCCCGTCGTCCTCCTGCGCCCCGCCCAGCTCCGACAGCAGGCTCTGGAGCCGGACGGCGAGCCGGTCCCGGGCGACCTCGTCCGTGGCGATCTCGGGCAGCGAGAGTTCCAGCCGGTCGAGCCCGGCGAAGACGGAGAGGAGGGCGGACTGTTCGTCCCGTTCGCCGAGCAGCTCCGCACGGAGCTTCTCGGCGAGGACTTCCGAGGTCGGATAGTCGAAGACCAGGGTGGCCGGCAGCCGCAGTCCGGTGACCGCGGTCAGGGTGTTGCGCAGCTCCACAGCGGTCAGCGAGTCAAAACCGAGCTCACTGAACGGCCGCCCGCCGGGAACCTCTTCCGGCCCGGAGTAGCCCAGGACCGCGGCCACCTGCGTACGCACCACGGTGAGCAGCAGCTGCTGCCGCTCCGGATCGCTGAGCCCGGCGAGGCGCCCGCGCAGGTCCTCGGCCATGGCCTTCCCGCCGGCGGCGGAGCGGCGCACGCGCGCCCGGACCAGGTCCCGCATGACCGGTGGCAGCATCCCGTCGGCCGCACGGGCGTGCAGCGCGGCGGTGTTCAGCCGTACCGGAATCAGCAGGCTCTCCGCCGAGACGGTCCCGGCGTCGAACAGGGCCAGCCCCTCCGCGGAGGTCAGCGCGTCGATGCCGCCACTGCTCATCCGCCGCAGGTCGGCCTGGTCGAGCCCGCCGGTCATCTCACTGGTGTCGGCCCAGCGTCCCCATGCGAGCGAGACCGCCGGGAGGCCCAGCGAACGGCGATAGCCGGCGAGGGCGTCCAGGAAGCTGTTGGCCGCCGCATAGTTGGCCTGCCCCGGGGAACCGAGCACCCCGGCCGCCGAGGAGAACAGCACGAACGCGGAGAGCTCACGGCCCTTGGTGAGTTCATGCAGATTCACCGCGGCGTCCACCTTCGGCGCCAGCACCGCATCGAGCCGCTCCGGAGTGAGCGAACCGAACACCCCGTCGTCCAGGACGCCTGCCGTGTGCACCACTCCGGTGAGCGGGGCATCGGCGGGCAGCCCGTCCAGGACCCGGGCCAGGGCGTCCCGGTCCGCCGCATCACAGGCGACGATCTCCGCGCTCGCACCGAGCCCGGCGAGTTCCGCACACAGCTCCGCGGCGCCCTCGGCCGCCGGTCCCTGACGGCTCATCAACAGCAGGTGCCGCACCCCGTGTTCGGTGACCAGATGCCGCGCCACCAGGGCACCCAGGGCTCCGGTGCCCCCGGTGATCAGCACGGTGCCCTCGGTATTCCACCTCGGCGCACTCCCCTGTCCGGGCGCGGCGCACCGGGCCAGCCTGGGCACGAGAACACTCCCGCCGCGCAGGGCCAGCTGCGGTTCACCGCCGGCCACGGCGGCGCGCAGGGCAAGCCCGGCGTCCTCATTACCGAGGGCATCGGCATCGACATCGGAATCGGAATCACCGAGGGCATCGGCATCGATCAGCACGATCCGGTCCGGGTGCTCCGACTGCGCGGACCGGACGAGCCCCCAGATGGCCGCTGCCGCCGGGGAGACCGTCTCACCGTCCAGCAGCACCGCACCACGGGTCAGAATCGCCAACCGCGCGTCCTGATACCGCTCCTCGGCGAGCCAGCTCTGAAGCCGCTCCAGCACCAGGCGCGCGAGGACATGGGCACCATCGGCCAGGCCCTCCCCCGCGGTGTCCGGCACGGACCACAGCACCACGTCCGGGACCTCGTCCAGCTCAGCGAGCGCGGGCCAGTCGAGCGCGGGCGCGTCGAGAACGGCCTTCAGACCGATCCCGTTCTCGTCCAGCACGGCCCAGTTCCCGGCGGACACCGTCGTGGCGTCCGGGAGGGTCAGCGCAGTCCAGCGCAGCTGGAGCATCGACTCCCCGCGCCCGCCGGCCAGTTGCTCGGTACGCACCGGCCGGACGGTCAGCGTGTCGATGCCGGCCACGAGCGCACCGGTCTCGTCGAAGACCTTCACCCGCACACCGTCGCCGTCCCGGGTCAGCGTGGTACGCAGCGAGCCGGCGCCCACCGCATGCAGCCGGATCCCGCGCCAGGCGAACGGCAGCCCCGCTGCGGCGCCGTCGAGCAGTCCGACGGTCTGGAGCGCGGCATCGAGCAGGGCCGGATGCAGGGCGAACTTCGCCGCATCGGCGGTCGTTTCCTCGGGCAGTGTGACCTCGGCGTGCACCTCGTCCCCGCGCCGCCAGGCGGCCTGGACACCTTGGAACATGGGGCCGTAGCCGAAGCCGGCGGCAGCCAGCTCGTCATAGAAACCGTCCACGGAGACGGACTCGGCCCCGGCCGGCGGCCAGACCTCCGCACCCTCGCCGACCGGCACGGTGCTCCCGGCGGCCAGCACACCGACGGCGTGCCGGGTCCAGCTCTCCTCCGTGTCCTCCTCCAACCGGGAGTACACGGTCAGTGGCCGGCGGCCGTCCTCATCGGGCTCGGCGACGACGACGCGCAGCTGCACGCCGCCCCGCTCCGGCAGAACCAGCGGCTCCTGAAGGGTCAGTTCCTCGATGAGGTCGCAACCGAGCCGGTCGCCGGCCTGGAGGGCCAGTTCGACCAGAGCGGTTCCCGGCAGCAGCACGGTGTCCATGACGGCGTGGTCGGCCAGCCACGGATGCGTGGCCAGGGACAGCCGCCCGCTCAGGACGACGGCATCCGGCAGCGTCACGGTGGCGCCGAGCAGCGGGTGCTCGGCATTGCCCAGCCCGGCGGCCGTCATATCGCCGGCTCCGGTGGTCCCCTCCAGCCAGTAGCGCCGACGCTGGAAGGCGTAGGTCGGCAGCTCCACGGTGCGGGCGCCCGGGAACAGCGACGTCCATTCCACCGGAACGCCCCGGGCGTAGGCCACGCCGAGAGCATGCAGCAGGGCGACGGGTTCGGGGCGGTCCTTGCGGAGGCTCGGCTGGAGGGTGGTGGGGGCGGTGGTTGCGGCGGTCTGGGGTAGGCAGTCCTGCCCCATGGCGGAGAGGACGCCGTCCGGGCCGAGTTCGAGGTAGGTGGTGATGCCTTGGGCGTGGGCGGCCTGGATGCCGTCGTGGAAACGGACGGCTTCGCGGACGTGGCGGACCCAGTACTCGGGGTTGCGGAGTTCGGCGGGGTCGGCGAGGCGGCCGGTCACGTTCGAGACGATCGGCAACTGTGCGTCTGAGTAGGTGAGTTGGTTTAGAACCGTGCAGAATTCCGCCAGCATCGGGTCCATCAGCGGCGAGTGGAAGGCGTGGCTCACGCGCAGCCGCTTGACCTTGCGGCCCTCGGCCTCCAGGGCGGTGATGACCTGGTTCATCTCGGTCACGGCGCCGGAGAGCACGACGGACTCGGGGCCGTTGACCGCGGCGATACCGACCTGCGCACGACCTTCCAGCAGCGGCGCGACCTCATCCTCCGAGGCCCGCACCGAGACCATGACGCCGCCGGTGGGCAGGGCCTGCATCAGGCGCCCACGGGCCGCGACCAGCTTCGCTGCGTCCGCCAGCGACCAGACACCCGCCAGATGGGCGGCAGTGACCTCTCCAATGGAATGCCCCAGCAGCACAGCCGGTGTCACGCCAAGGGATTCGACAAGACGGAAGAGCGCGACTTCGAGGGCGAACAGCGCCGCCTGCGCGTACTGCGTCTGATCGAGCAGGTCTTCTTCGCCCCAGACCACTTCACGCAGGGGCCGCGGCAGCAGACCGTCCAGCTCCCCGCACACCTCGTCCCAGGCCCGCGCAAACACCGGGAAGGTGTCGTACAGCTCACGGCCCATTCCCAGTCGCTGCGCGCCCTGACCGGTGAACAGCACACCGAGTCGTGGGTCGCCGATGACATCGGCGTCCGGGGTGACGTTCCGGAGGGCGGTAAGGAGTTCCGTGCGGTCGGTGCCCAGGACCACCGCGCGGTGGTCCAGTGGGGTACGGGTGGTGACCAGCGAGAACCCGATGTCGGCCGGGCTCAGCTCCGGCTGTGCTGCCACGAAGGACGCCAGCCGTCCGGCCTGTGCGGCGAGGGACTCCGCGGAGCGGGCCGAGAGCACCCAGGGCACGACGCCGGTGTCGGAGCCGGTGTCCAAGCCAGCGTCGGAGCCGGTGTCCGAGCCGGAGCCGTTCGCGGTGGGCTCCTCGGCTGCCGTTCCGGGCGCCTCTTCCAGCACGACATGCGCATTGGTGCCGCTGATCCCGAAGGAGGACACGCCTGCCCGGCGCGGCCGCCCGGTGGCCGGCCAGTCGCGCGCCTCGGTGAGCAGTTCGACCGCTCCGGCCGTCCAGTCGACGTGCGAGGAGGGTTCATCGACATGCAGGGTCCGCGGAAGGACACCGCGTCGCATGGCCAGGACCATCTTCATCACACCGGCGACGCCCGCGGCGGCCTGGGTGTGCCCGATGTTCGACTTGACCGTACCCAGCCACAGCGGCTGTTCGCGGTCCTGGCCGTAGGTCGCCAGCAGCGCCTGGGCCTCGATCGGGTCGCCCAGCGTCGTACCGGTGCCGTGCGCCTCCACCGCGTCCACATCCGACGCGTCGAGTCCGGCATTGGCGAGCGCCTGACGGATCACCCGCTGCTGCGACGGGCCGTTCGGCGCCGTCAGACCATTGGACGCACCGTCCTGGTTCACCGCCGAACCCCGCACCACCGCAAGCACCGGATGACCGTTACGCACCGCGTCGGACAGCCGCTCCACCAGGAGCATTCCGCCGCCCTCGGCGAGGGTGGTGCCGTCCGCGCCCGAGGCGAAGGCCTTGACCCGGCCGTCGATCGCGAGGTTCCGCTGCCGCGAGAAGTCGACAAAGGTGCCCGGGGTCGACATCACCGAGGCGCCACCCGCCAGCGCGAGCTCGCACTCCCCCGCCCGCAGCGCCTGCATCGCCTGATGCAGCGCCACCAGCGAAGAGGAGCAGGCCGTGTCCACCGTGACCGCGGCCCCTTCAAAGCCGAAGGTGTATGCCACCCGGCCGGAGGCGACACTGCCGGACGTCCCCGTACCGAGGTGTCCTTCGACCTCCTCCGGTATGGAGTCGGTCTGCAAGCCGTAGTCGTGGTACATGATGCCGGCGAAGACACTGGTCCGGCTGCCGTGCAGGGAGGCCGGGGCGATCCCGGCCCGCTCGACGGCCTCCCAGGACATCTCCAGCAGGAGCCGCTGCTGCGGGTCCATGGCCAGTGCCTCGCGCGGGGAGATCCCGAAGAACGCCGGATCGAACTCGCCCGCGTCGTAGAGGAATCCGCCCTCGCGGGTGTACGTCTTGCCGGGCAGGCCGGGCTCGGGGTCATGGAGCCGGTCGAGGTCCCAGCCACGGTCGGCGGGGAACTCACCGATGGCGTCGGTACCGGCCGCCAGCAGCTGCCAGAGCTCCTCGGGCGAGGTGACACCACCGGGGTAACGGCAGGCCATACCGACGATCGCGATGGCCTCCTCGTCCGGGGCGGCGGCCCGTGTGGTGGGCACGACCGCCGCTTCCTCCTCCAGCAGTTCGCGACGCAGACAGTCGGTGAGTGCGAGGGGTGTCGGGTAGTCGAACACCAGGGTTGCGGGCAGCCGCAGCCCGGTGGCCCCGGTCAGCCGGTTCCGCAGCTCCACGGCGGTCAGCGAATCAAAACCGAGATCCTTGAACACCTGGTCCGTACGCACCGCGCCGGAGTCCTCGTAGCCCAGTACGGCCGCGACCTGAGCGGTCACCAGGTCGAGCAGCAGCGCCGCACCGTCCTCGGCCGGCAGCCCGGCCAGCCGCTCCCGCAGCGACGCGGCCTCACCGGCCGCTGCGGTGGCGCGCCGCACCGGCACCCGTACGACGTTCCGCAGCACCGCCGGCACCGCGCCGGAAGCGGCCAGACCCCGCAGGTCGAGCCGGATCGGCACGAGCAGCCCGGAGCCGGGCGCGGCACAGGCGAGGTCGAACAGGGCCACACCCTCGGCCTGGTCGAGCGCGAGCGCACCACCGCGAGCCATCCGCCGGACATCGGCGGAGCCGACCTCGCGAGTCATGGCACTGCGCTCCGCCCAGAACCCCCAGGCCAGGGAGGTACCCGGCAGGCCACTGAGACGACGGTGCTGAGCGAGGGCGTCAAGGAACGTATTCGCCGCGGCGTAGTTGCCCTGTCCGGCGCTGCCGAGCACACCGGCGGCCGAGGAGAACAGCACGAACGCGGACAGGTTCAGGTCCTGGGTCAGTTCGTGGAGGTTCCAGGCCGCGTCCACCTTGGGCCGAAGCACAGTGTCGAGACGCTCTGGGGTCAGCGAGCCGATGATGCCGTCGTCCAGGACACCGGCGGTGTGCACTACGCCCTTCAGCGGGGCGTCCGCAGGGATACCTGCCAGCACGGCGGCCAGCGCGTCCCGGTCAGCCGCGTCACACGCCACGACCTCAACCCGGGCACCCAGCTCAGTCAGCTCCGACTGCAACTCCCGGGCGCCGTCAGCGTCCAGGCCACGACGGCTCGTCAACACCAAGCTTCGGGCGCCGTGTTCAGACACCAGGTGCCGGGCGAACAGTGCACCCAGTGTGCCCGTGCCACCCGTGATCAGCACCGTGCCCTCGGTGTCCCACACCGGCGCACTATCCGCATCGGACGGTACGGACCTCGCCAGCCGCGGCACGGAAGCCACACCGTCCCGGATCGCCACCTGCGGCTCACCTGAAGCAACCGCCGCAGCGATGGCATCCACCGAGGACTGCTGCTCATCAAGGTCCAGCAGCACAAACTGATCCGGGTTCTCACTCTGCGCGGAACGCAACAGACCCCACACCGCGCCACCTACGGCATCCAGCGGTTCTCCCGCCACCGATACGGCACCACGGGTCGCCACCACCAGCTTCGAACGCGTGCAACGCTCATCAGCCAGCCACGACTGCACACTCTCCAGCACCCGGCCCACCGTGGCCCGGACCGCCGCCGGCACCTCCAACGCACCATCTGCGCCAGGCACCGCCAGCACGACATGCTCCGGCACCTCCACCGGCTCAGACCGAAGAGGCAACTCCGACCACTCCACGGTGAACAGGGCATCGGTGCTGTTGCCTTCGTTGAGCTGACTGGCGGTCACCGGCCTGGTCACCAGGGAGTCGACGGAGGCGACCACGGTTCCTGTGCCATCGGCGACCAGGACCGAGAATCCACCGCCGGCCGGGCTCAGTTTTACCCGCAGTGCGGCTGCTCCTACGGCGTTCAGGCGGACCGTGTTCCAGGCGAAGGGCAGCTGGGCGTGGCCCCCGGCCTCGGTGGCCGGGTGCAGACCGATCGCATGCAGCGCGGAGTCGAGCAGGGCCGGATGCAGCCCGAACTTGGCCGCGTCGGCAGCCATGTCCTCCGGCAGGGCGACCTCGGCGAAGATCTCCTCACCACGCCGCCAGGCTGCGCCCAGGCCCTGGAACACCGGGCCGTACGTCATGCCCACCGCGGCGAACTCGTCGTACACGCCGGTCACGGAGACCGGCTCAGCGCCGAGGGGAGGCCAGCTCTCCTCGCCGAAGTCCACCGGCTCGGCACCACCCAGCGCGAGCAGGCCGGTGGCGTGCCGGGTCCACTGCTGGTCTGCCGGAGCCTCCTCGGCACGGGAGTACACGGCGAGTTCACGGCGCCCGTCCGCATCGGACTCGGCGACGGTGACACGGAGTTGCAGACCTCCGGTCGCCGGAATGATCAGCGGGGCCTCAAGGGTGAGTTCCTCCAGCAGATCGCAGCCGACCTGGTCACCGGCCCGGATGGCGAGTTCCACCAGTCCGGTCCCGGGGAGCAGCACGGTGTCCATGACGGAGTGATCGGCCAGCCAGGGGTGGGTGGCCAGCGACAGGCGGCCGCTGAAGAGGAAGCCATCGCAGTCCGGCAGCGCCAGGGCGGCGCCGAGCAGCGGATGATCGGCCGCATCGAGTCCGAGTCCCGAGGCGTCCCCGCCGAAGAACACACCGGAGGGCCAGTAGCGCTTGTGCTGGAAGGCGTAAGTGGGCAGGTCGACCCGCCGCCGGCCGGCCGGGAGCAGGGTGCTCCAGTCCACCGGCACGCCGTGCGCCCAGAGCTGTCCGAGCGATTGCGCGAAGCGCGGCCAGCCACCTTCGTCGCGGCGCAGGGTCCCGGTCACTACGACGGGGCTGCCCGCTTCCTGCGCCGTGTCCTCGATGCCCGGAGTCAGTACGGGGTGCGCGCTGGACTCGACGAAAACGCCGTGCCCGTCGGCCAGCAGAGCCTGGACGGCCTCCTCGAACCGCACCGGATTGCGCAGGTTCTCGAACCAGTAGGCGGCGTCCAGTTCCTCGCCCGAGACGACTGACGCGTTCACCGCGGAGTAGAACGGGATGCGGCCTTCCTCGGGTGCCACCTCGGCCAGAACCGTCGCGAGCTCCTCGCGCAGCTCCTCGACCTGGGGGCCGTGCGAGGCGTAGTCCACCGGGATCTGCCGGGCCCGTACGTCCTGCTCGGCGCACTCCGCCAACAGCTCCTGCAAGGCTTCAGGCTCACCGGAAACCACGGTCGACGTCGGCCCGTTGATGGCCGCGACGGACACCCGCTCGCCCCACTTGGCGATGCGCTCCTGCACGGACTCGCGGGAGCCGGCGACCGAGACCATGCCGCCACGCCCGGCCAGCACACGCCCGATGGCCTGACTGCGCAACGCCACCACCCGGGCACCATCACGCAACGACAGAATGCCCGCGACACAGGCCGCCGCAATCTCACCCTGAGAGTGACCCACCACAGCCGACGGCACCACGCCACAGTCCTCCCAGACCGCAGCAAGCGACACCATCACCGCCCACAGCACCGGCTGCACCACATCAACCCGCGCCAACAGGTCCTCGTCGGAAAGAACCTCATCCAACTTCCAGGACACAAACTCCGACAGCGCCGCACCACACTCAGCCATCCGCCCCGCGAACACCGGGGAAGCGGCCATCAGTTCATCCGCCATCCCCAGCCACTGCGACCCCTGACCAGGGAAGACGAGCGCCACACGACTACCGGCTCCGGTACCGGTCGCCCCCCGCACCACACCCGCAGGATCCACCCCCGCAGCCAACCCACGAAGGCCGGAAAGCGCCTCCGCACCATCAGCGGCGAGCACCACCGCCCGGTACTCCAACCCCGCCCGCGTACTCAGCAGCGAGAACCCCACATCAACGGGATCCAGCCCCGGACGGTCCGCCACAAACGACGCCAACCGCCCTGCCTGAGCCAACAACGCCTGCTCCGAACGCGCCGACAACACCCACGGCACCACCCCAGCAGGCACGCCCTCAGCCGGTTCCACGGCCGAAGGCACCTCGTCGGGTGCCTGCTCCAGCACCACATGCGCATTCGTCCCGCTGATACCGAACGACGACACACCCGCCCGACGCAGCTGACCACTCTCCGGCCAATCCCGGGCCTCCGTCAGCAACTCCACCGCACCCGCGGACCAATCCACATGCGACGACGGCTCATCGACGTGCAGCGTCTTGGGCAGCACACCGTGCCGCAGCGCCATCACCATCTTGATGACACCGGCCGCGCCGGCCGCCGACTGGGTGTGTCCGATGTTCGACTTCACCGAACCCAGCCACAGCGGCCGGTCCTCCGGACGCCCCTGCCCATACGTCGCCAGCAGCGCCTGCGCCTCGATCGGGTCACCCAGCGTCGTACCGGTGCCGTGCGCCTCCACCGCGTCCACATCCGACGCGTCGAGCCCGGCATTGGCGAGCGCCTGACGGATCACCCGCTGCTGCGAGGGGCCGTTGGGGGCGGTCAGACCGTTGGACGCACCGTCCTGGTTCACCGCCGAACCCCGCACCACCGCAAGCACCGGATGACCGTTACGCCGGGCGTCCGACAGCCGCTCGACGAGCACCATGCCGGCGCCTTCGCCCCAGCCCGTGCCGTCTGCCGCGTCGGCGAAGGGCTTGCAGCGGCCGTCCGCGGCGAGGCCGCGCTGGCGGGAGAACTCGATGAATACGTCCGGGGTGGCCAGCACGGTGACCCCGCCGGCCAGTGCGAGTGAGCATTCGCCGGAGCGCAGTGCCTGGATCGCCAGGTGCAGGGCCACCAGGGAGGACGAGCAGGCGGTGTCCACGGTCAGTGCCGGGCCTTCGAGGCCGAAGGAGTACGAGATGCGGCCGGAGACCACGCTGCCCGCGGTGCCGGTGCTGGCGTATCCCTCGGTCTGGTCGAACACCGGGGCCAGCTGGGTGGAGTAGTCGTCGGAGGTCGCGCCGGCGAATACTCCGGTTTTGGTGCCGCGGACCGAGTGGGGGTCGATTCCGGCGCCCTCGAAGGCCTCCCAGGAGGTTTCCAGCAGCAGGCGCTGCTGGGGGTCCATGGCCAGGGCCTCGCGCGGGGAGATCCCGAAGAAGGCGGGGTCGAAGCCGGTGGCGTCGGCGAGGAAGCCGCCCGCGCGGGCGTAGGAGGTGCCGCGGTGGTCGGGGTCGGGGTGGTACAGCTCGTCGAGGTTCCAGCCGCGGTCCGTGGGGAAGCCGGACAGCGCGTCGGTGCCGTCGGCGAGCAGCCGCCAGAGGTCCTCGGGTGACTCCACTCCACCGGGGTAGCGGCAGGCCATGCCGACGATGGCGATCGGCTCGTCGTCGTCGGCGGCGGCGGAGGACCGCACGGGCGCGGGGGTGTCGGTCTGCCGGCCAAGGAGTTCGCCGCGGAGGTGGTTCACCAGGGCGAGCGAGTTCGGGTAGTCGAAGACGAGGGTGGCGGGCAGTCGCAGTGCGGTGCCGCCGTTGATCCGGTTTCGCAGCTCCACCGCGGTCAGCGAGTCGAAGCCGAGCTCGGAGAAGGCGCGCTCGGCCTCCACCGCCTCGGGGCCCGGGTAGCCGAGCACCGCGGCCACCTGTGTACGTACCAGGTCCAGCAGGGCCCGGTCCTGTTCGGCGGTGGACAGCGCGGCGAGCCGCTGGACGAGGGTGTTGCCGGCGTCCGGCGCGGTGAGCGCGGCGGCGCGCCGGGACGGGGCGCGTACCAGACCGCTGAGCACGGGCGGCAGTTCGGCCGCGGCGGCGCCCTTCAGTTCCAGCTTGGCGGGCGTGACCACCGCTCGGGCGACGGTGGCGGCCGCGTCGTACAGCGCGACGCCCTCCTCCGAGGTCATCGGCAGGACGCCACCGGAGGCGGCGCGCCGCACATCGTGCTCGGCCAGCTTCCCGGTCATGGCGCTGGCCTCGGCCCACAGGCCCCACGGCAGGGAGAGCGCGGGCAGGCCGAGCGCGCGGCGGTGTGCGGCCAGGGCGTCCAGGAAGGTGTTCGCGGCGGCGTAGTTGCCCTGGCCCGGGCCGCCGAACACGCCGGACACCGAGGAGAACAGTACGAAGGCGGAGAGGTCGAGGTCCTTGGTGAGTTCGTGGAGGTGCCAGGCGCCGTCCGCCTTCGGCCGCAGTACGTGGTCGAGCCGTTCGGGGGTGAGCGAGTCGATCACGCCGTCGGAGAGCACCCCGGCGGTGTGCACCACACCGGTCAGCGGGGTCTCCGCGGGGATGCCGGCGAGCAGCGCGGCCACCGCGGCCCGGTCGGCGATGTCGCAGGAGGCCAGGGTGATCTCGGCGCCGAGTGCGGTGAGTTCGGCGCGCAGGTCGGCCGCGCCGGGGGCGTCGGCGCCGCGCCGGCTGACCAGCAGGAGGTGGCGCACCTGGTGTTCGGCCACCAGGTGCCGGGCGATGACGGCGGCGAGGGTGCCGCTGGCTCCGGTGATCAGTACCGTGCCGTCCGGGTGCGGCGCCGGCGGGATGGTGAGGACCACCTTGCCGACCTGGCGGGCCTGGCTGATGTACCGGAAGGCGTCCGCGGCGCGGCGCACGTCCCAGGTGGTGAGCGGCAGCGGGCGCAGTACGCCGCGGTCGAACAGGGCGAGGATGTCGGTGAACATCTCGCGGGTGCGTTCCGGCCCGGCCTCGGGGAGGTCGAAGGCGCGGTAGCGGACGCCGGGGTAGGCGGTGGCGGTCGCGTCCGCGTCGCGGATATCGGCCTTGCCCATCTCGATGAACCGGCCGCCCGAGGGCAGCAGCCGCAGGGAGGCGTCCACGAACTCGCCGGCCAGGGAGTCGAGTACGACGTCCATGCCGCGGCCGCCGGTGGCGGCCAGGAACTGGTTCTCGAAGTCCAGGGTCCGGGAGGAGGCGATGTGGTCGTCGTCCAGGCCGAGGTCCCGCAGGGCGTCCCACTTCGCGGGGCCGGCGGTGCCGTAGACCTCGGCGCCGAGGTGGGTGGCCAGCTGTACCGCGGCCATGCCCACGCCGCCGGCGGCGGAGTTCACCAGCACGGTGTCGCCCGGCTGCACTCCGGCCAGATCGACCAGGGCGTAGTAGGCGGTGAGGAAGACGATCGGGGTGGCCGCGGCCTCGGCGAAGGACCAGCCCTCGGGGATGCGGACGATGGCCCGGTGGTCGGCGACGGCGAGGGGGCCGAAGGCTTCGGTGAACGTACCCATCACCCGGTCGCCGGGGGCGAGGCCGGTCACGCCGGAGCCGACCTCGACGATCACGCCGGCGCCTTCCAGGCCCATCGCTCCGGCGTCGCCGGGGTACATGTCCAGGGCGCTGAGCACGTCCCGGAAGTTGAGGCCGGCGGCGCGTACCTCGATCCGGACGTGGTGCCCGGCCAGTGGCCCGCAGGCGCGGTCGCTGTCCACCAGCGCGAGGGCGTCCAGGTTGCCCTTGGCGGTGCTGGTGAGCTGCCAGGCCCGGCCGTCCGGCGGGGTCAGCGGGGCGGCGGAGGCGGCCTTCATCAGACGGGTGGCGTGCAGGGTGCCGCCGCGCAGCGCGAGCTGTGGTTCGCCGGAGGCGAGGGCGGCGGGCAGCGCGTGGCAGGACGCGTCCTGGTCGTCGAGGTCGATGAGGAGAAAGCGGTCCGGGTGCTCGGTCTGCGCGGAGCGGACCAGTCCCCATACCGGGGCGGGTGCGAGGTCCGGGCTGCGCTCGTCGGTGACGGAGACCGCGCCCCGGGTGAGGATGACCAGCCGGGACGTGGCGAACCGCTCCTCGGCCAGCCAGCCGCGCAGGGCGGCCAGCGTCCGGGTGGTGGTCTCCCGTACCCGGTCCGGCAGTTCGCCGGGGGCGGCCTCCGGCAGGGCCCAGAGCACGGCGTCCGGCACGGCGTCCCGCGTGGCGAGGGCCGCGAAGTCCTCGGCCGTCACCACTTCGGTGCCGGCGGCGCGCAGTGTTCGGGCCACGGTGTCGGCGCCGCTGCCGACGGCGGCCCAGGTGACCGGGGCGGGCTCGCCGGCTTCGGGCAGCGTGATCCAGTCGAGGTGGAAGAGCGAGGACCAGTGGTCGCGGGCGGCGGACTTGAGGGTGCCGGAGACGGGCCGGATCGCCAGGGAGTCGATGGTGGCCACGGGCGTGCCGGTGTCGTCGGTGACGAGGACCGCGACCCCGCCGTCCGGGGACGGGGAGAGTCTGGCCCGCAGGGTGGCCGCGCCGACGGCGTGCAGCCGGACGCCGGTCCAGGAGAACGGCAGGCCGGGCCCGCCGTTGGTGAGGGACGCGCCGAGGCTCACGGTCTGTACGGCCGCGTCGAGCAGGGCCGGATGCAGTCCGAACCGGCCCGCCTGTTCCGCCGCTTCCGCGGGTAGCGCGACCTCGGCGAACACCTCGTCGCCGCGCCGCCACGCGGCCCGCACGCCCTGGAACACCGGTCCGTACGCGAATCCGGCGGCGGTCAGCTCCTCGTAGAAGCCGTCTACGGCGACGGGCTCGGCCTCGGCGGGCGGCCATGCCCCCGCGAGTCCGTCGGGCGTGCCGGTGCCGGCCGCCGCGGCGAGGAAGCCGGTGGCGTGCTGGGTCCAGGGCTCATCGGCGTCGGCGTCTTCGGGGCGGGAGAAC
The DNA here is from genome assembly GCF_057708345.1 of Streptomyces sp. bgisy130. Lineage (NCBI taxonomy): Bacteria > Bacillati > Actinomycetota > Actinomycetes > Kitasatosporales > Streptomycetaceae > Streptomyces > Streptomyces sp. bgisy130. The sequence continues at coordinate 116,051 of NZ_JBYISA010000016.1, read as the reverse complement.
ACCGAGATCTCCCGGCGGCCGTCCGCGGCGGGCTCGCCGACGGTGACGCGGGTCTGCACCGCACCCTGGCCGGGGAGGGTGAGGGGCGTCTGGAGGGTGAGTTCCTCCAGGAGGTCGCAGCCGACCTGGTCCCCGGCGCGGATGGCGAGTTCGACCAGTGCGGTGCCCGGTACCAGCACGGTGCCGGAGACCGCGTGGTCGGCGAGCCAGGGGTGGGTGGCCAGCGACAGCCGGCCGGTGAAGAGGAAGCCGTCGGAGTCGGGCAGCGCCACGGCCGCGCCGAGGAGCGGGTGTCCGGCCGGGCCGAGGCCGGCGGCCGTGACATCCCCGGCGCCGGCGGAGCCTTCGAGCCAGTACCGCCGGCGCTGGAAGGCGTAGGTGGGCAGGGCGGTGCGCCGGCCGCCCCGGAGGTGGGGGGTCCAGTCGACGGTGGCGCCGCGTACGTGGGCACCGGCGAGGGTGTCGCGCAGCGCCTCGGGTTCGGGGCGGTCCGCGCGCAGGCTCGGCCGGAACGCGACGGTCTCCGGCAGACAGTCCTGGCCCATGGCGGAGAGCACCCCGCCGGGGCCGAGTTCGACGAAGAGGTCCACGCCTTCGCGGTGCGCGGCCCGGATGCCGTCGTGGAAACGCACGGCCTCCCGGACGTGGCGGACCCAGTACGCCGGATCGCGCAGTTCCTCGGGCTCGGCCAGGCGTCCGGTCACGTTGGACACCACCGCGAGCTGCGGTTCCTGGTAGGTGAGTTGCTCCGTGACGGCGCGGAACTCGGCGAGCATCGGCTCCATGAGCGGCGAGTGGAAGGCATGGCTCACCCGTAGCCGCTTGACCTTACGGCCCTCGGCCTCCAGGGCGGCGACGACCTGCTCCACCGCGTCCTCGGCACCCGAGAGCACGACGGACTCGGGGCCGTTGACGGCGGCGATCCCGACCTGCTCGCGGCCCTCCAGCAGCGGCAGGACCTCGTCCTCCGAGGCCCGCACCGACACCATCACCCCGCCGGCCGGCAGCGCCTGCATCAGCCGCCCACGGGCCGCGACCAGCTGCGCCGCGTCCGCCGTCGACCACACGCCCGCCAGGTAGGCGGCGGTGACCTCACCGATGGAGTGGCCCAGCAGCACGTCCGGGGTCAGGCCCCAGGACCGCATGAGCCGGTGGAGCGCGACCTCGACGGTGAACAGCGCGGCCTGGGCGTACTGGGTCTGGTGGAGAAGTTGCTGGTCCTCGCCCCAGACGACCTCCCGCAGCGGCCGGGGCAGCCGTGGGTCGAGCTCCGCGCACACCTCGTCCCACGCCTGCGCGAAGACGGGATAGGTCTCGTACAGCTCACGGCCCATACCGAGCCGCTGCGCTCCCTGGCCGGTGAACAGCACACCGACCCGGCCGTCGCCCGCGACCCCGCACAGCGCACCGGCGGCATCGACCCCGCGCTCGGCCAACTCCTCGACACGGGCGAGGAGTTCGGCACGCCCGGTCCCGAAGACGACCGCGCGGTGCTCCAGCGCGGCGCGGCTCGTCGCCAGGGAGAAGCCGATGTCGGCCGGGTCCAGATCCGGCCGGTCGGCCACGAAGGACATCAGTTCACGGGCCTGGGCGGCGAGGGCCTGCCGGGAACGGGCGGACAGCACCCACGGCAGCACCGCGGGAGCCGCCGGAGCGGCGGGCGCCGCCGGGGCTTCTTCCGGGGCCGGTTCGCGTTCCGGGGCCTGTTCGAGGATGACATGGGCGTTGGTGCCGCTGATCCCGAAGGACGACACCCCGGACCTGCGGGGCCGGCCGGTCTCCGGCCAGTCGCGGGCCTCGGTGAGCAGCCGCACCGCGCCGGCCGACCAGTCGACGTGCGGGGTGGGCTCGTCGACGTACAGGGTCTTGGGCAGCACACCGTGCCGCAGGGCCATCACCATCTTGATGACCCCGGCAGCTCCGGCGGCGGCCTGGGTGTGTCCGATGTTGGACTTCACCGAGCCGAGCCAGAGCGGCCGGTCGGCGGGGCGGTCCTGCCCGTAGGTCGCCAGCAGCGCCTGGGCCTCGATGGGGTCGCCGAGGGTCGTACCGGTGCCGTGTGCCTCCACCGCGTCGACCTGATCGGCCGACAGCCGGCTGCTGGCCAGGGCCTGCCGGATCACCCGCTGCTGCGAGGGGCCGTTGGGGGCGGTCAGACCGTTGGACGCGCCGTCCTGGTTCACCGCCGAACCCCGCACCACCGCGAGGATCGGGTGGCCGTTGCGCTGGGCGTCCGACAGCCGCTCGACCAGCAGCAGCCCGGCGCCCTCACCCCAGCCCGTACCGTCCGCGGCGCCCGCGAACGCCTTGCACCGGCCGTCCACGGCGAGACCACGCTGCCGGGAGAACTCCACGAACAGATCGGGGGTGGACATCACCGAGACGCCGCCGGCCACGGCCAGCGAGCACTCCCCCGCACGCAGCGCCTGCATCGCCCAGTGCAGCGCCACCAGCGAGGAGGAACAGGCGGTGTCCACGGTGATCGCGGGACCTTCGAGGCCGAAGGTGTAGGCGATACGGCCGGACAGCACACTCGCCGAGGCACCGGTGACGCCGTAGCCCTCGGCCACCTCGGGCGCCACCCGCAGCTGCGAGGCGTAATCCTGGTAGTTCACCCCGACGAAGACACCGGTCCGGCTGCCGCGCAGCGAGAGCCCGTCGATGCCGGCCCGCTCGAAGGTCTCCCAGGAGGCTTCGAGCAGCAGCCGCTGCTGCGGGTCCATCGCGGTCGCCTCACGCGGCGAGATCCCGAAGAACCCGGCATCGAACTCGCCGACGCCGTCCAGGAAGCCGCCTTCCCGGACGTAGGAGGTCCCACGGTGGTCGGGGTCCGGGTGGTAGAGACTCGCCACATCCCAGCCGCGGTCGGCCGGGAATTCGGTCATGGCGTCGGTACCGGAGGCCAGGATCCGCCACAGCTCTTCGGGAGAGTTCGCGCCGGGGAACCGGCACGCCATCGCGACGATCGCGATCGGCTCCCGCATCGCGCCCGCGAGCTTGCGGTTCTGTTCACGCAGCCGTTCGGTCTCCTTGAGCGATGCTCGCAGAGCCTCAGCGACGCGGTCTTTCTGCACGGCCATCGTGAACTCACAGTCCTCGCGTCATGTCGTCTTCGGCGCCGGAACCGTCGAGCGCGAGCTGGATCATGGCTTCCATGTCCATCGTGTCGAGCGATTCGCGGTCGTCGTCTTCGGTGGTCTCGGACGCTTCCTCGGTGATCCCGGCCAGTTCCAGCAGGGAGCTCATCAGCCCGGCCTCGGCAAGACGGTTCAGCGGAATCGAGGTCAGCATCCGGCGGATGGTCTCCTCGTCGTCGGCGGCACCGGAGCCGGCGTCCCCGTAGGGCGCGAAGTGCGTGCCGAGGTATTCGGCGAGCACCCGCGAGTTGGGGTAGTCGAAGATCGTGGTGGCCGGGAGTTTCAGCCCGGTGTCCCGGTTGAGCCGGTTCCGCAGCTCCACAGCGGTCAGCGAATCGAACCCGAGGTCCTTGAACGCCTTGCCCGCTTCCACCGCGTCGGCGTCGGCGTAGCCCAGCACGGCGACCACATGGCCACGCACCAGGTTCAGCAGCAGACGCGACCGCTGCGCAGGGGAGGCGGTCCGCAGCCGCTCCGGCAGTCCGTCCGCGCCGCCCTGGCCGGCCGCGGCACTGCGCCGGGTCCCGCGGACCAGGTTGCGCAGCAGCGGCGGGACCTCGTCGGTACGCAGGCCCGCGCCGAGCGCCGTGAGATCGAGCCGGACCGGCACGGTGAGCGCCCGTCCCCCCGCGACCGAGGCGTCGAACAGCGCCAGCGCCTCCGCCGAGGACATCGGGCGCAGACCGTCCCGGGCCTTACGCTGCCGGTCGGCCTCGCTGAGCGTGCCGGTCAGCCCGCTGCTCTCCTCCCACAGCCCCCACGCCAGGGACTCGGCAGGCAGCGCCTGGGCGCGACGGTATGCGGCGAGCGCGTCCAGGAACGCATTGGCGGTGGCGTAGTTGCCCTGGCCCGGTGCGCCGAACACACCGGCGGCCGAGGAGAACAAGACGAAGGCGGAGAGGTCGAGGTCCTTGGTGAGCTCGTGCAGATTCCAGGCGGCGTCCACCTTCGGCCGCAGTACCGCGTCGATCCGCTCCCGGGTCAGGGACCCGAGGACGCCGTCGTCCAGCACGCCCGCGGTGTGCACGACACCGCTCAGCGGGGCCTCCGCCGGGATACCGGCGAGCAGTCCGGCCAGCGCGTCCCGGTCGGCGGTGTCACAGCCGGCGATGGTCACCCGGGCGCCCAGAGCAGTGAGCTCCTCCCGCAGTGCGGCAGCGCCCTCGGCATCCGGGCCGCGGCGGCTGGTCAGCAGCAGATTCCGCACCTGGTGCTCGGTGACCAGATGCCGGGCGACCAGCGTGCCCAGGGTTCCGGTACCACCGGTGATCAGCACGGTGCCCTCCGGCTTCCACACCGGGCCGCCGTCCTTCGTCTCGGACGGCTCCAGCGTGGTGAGCCGCGGCACAGCCAACTCGCCCTCACGAATGGCCACTTGCGGCTCACCCAGGGCCACGGCCGCCGCCAGCGCACCACGCGACGCCAGCCGGTCATCGCTGTCGACCAGCACGAAATGATCCGGGTTCTCCGACTGCGCCGAACGCACCAACCCCCATACCGGTGCCGTCACCAGATCTACTTCCTCCCCCGTCACAGACACCGCGCTCCGGGTCAGAATCACCAACCGCGACCCGGCGAACCGTTCTTCAGCCAACCAGGCCCGCAGCGTCTCCAACACCCCATATGCGACCTCCCGAACCCCACCGGAAACCCCGACAACCCCTGAGTCCGGTACCGGGAGAACCACTACTTCAGGGGTCGGATCGAGCACCTTCAAGGCTTCCAGGTCCATGACGGTGCCACCCGACGCGGCACCAACCCCTAGGCCGTCGCCCCCGAGCACCACCAGGGAACTCCCCTCGGGGTCCACCGGCGCCGCGGTCGGGGCCACCCAGTCCAGCCCGTACAGCGACTCGCGGCGGCCGGCCACCTCGGCGATCCGCTCCACCGGCATGTCATCCCAGGTCACCGACGCAATGGAGGCGACGGGAGCGCCCTCGACATCCGCGATCCGTACGGCGTACCCGTCCCCGGCCGGGGTCAGCGCCACCCGCAGTGCGGTCGCCCCTACAGCATGCAGGCTCACCCCCGTCCAGGAGAGCGGCAGTTGCGCCCCGTCCGGTCCGGCACAGTGCAGCGCCGCATCGAGCAGTGCCGGATGCAACCCGAAGCCGCTCGGATCGCCCGCGTCCCCCTCGGGCAGGGCCACCTCGGCGAACAGCTCGGCACCGCGCCGCCAGACCGCCCGCAGCCCTTGGAACAACGGGCCGTAACCCAGCCCCAGTTCGGCCCGTTCGCGGTAGAAGTCCGCCGGATCGACGGGCTCGGCGTCCGTGGGAGGCCAGGTCCGTGCGTCAAAGCCGGCCGGCTCGGCGCTTCGGGTGAGGACACCGCTCGCGTGCCGGATCCACGCCTGCTCGTCCGGGACGTCCTCGGACCGCGAGTAGACACTGACCTCCCGGCCGCCGTCCGCGTCGGGCTCCGCGACCAGCACCCGCAGCAGCACGGCAGCACGGTCCGGGAGCACCAGCGGCGTGTGCACCGTGAGTTCACGGACGAGGTCGCAGCCGACCTGGTCCCCGGCCCGGATGGCAAGGTCAACGAACGCCGTCTCGGGCACCACTGCGGTGTTGAGAACGATCCGCTCGGCCAGCCAGGGGTGAGTGGCCAGCGACAGCCGCCCGGTGAGCACCTGGGTACCGGGCATCGAGACGGCCGCACCGAGCAGGGGGTGATCGGCACCGGCCAGTCCGGCGGCGGTGACATCGCCGACGGTGCCGGTGTCGTCCAGCCAGTAGCGCTGACGCTGGAAGGCGTAGGTGGGCAGGTCGGTCCGCCGGCCGGTGGGGAGCAGGGTGCTCCAGTCCATCGGGACGCCGTGCGCCCAGAGTTGGGCGAGGGAGTGCGCGAAGCGCGGCCAGCCGCCCTCGTCGCGGCGGAGGGTGCCAGTCACTACGACGGGGCTGCCGGACTCCTGTGCCGTGTCCTCGATTCCGGGAGTGAGGACGGGGTGCGCGCTGGACTCGACGAAGACGCCGTGGCCGTCGGCCAGCAGGGCCTGGACGGCTTCCTCGAACCGCACCGGATTGCGGAGGTTCTCGAACCAGTAGGAGGCGTCCAGCTCCTCGCCCGATATCAGCGAGGCCTTCACCGCGGAGTAGAAGGGGATACGGCCTTCCTCGGGTGCCACCTCAGCCAGGACCGTGGCGAGTTCCTCGCGCAGCTCCTCCACCTGGGGGCCGTGCGAGGCGTAGTCCACCGGGATCTGCCGGGCCCGTACGTCTTGCTCGGCACACTCCGTCAGCAGTGCCTGCAAGGCTTCGGGTTCGCCGGAGACTACGGTCGAGGTCGGCCCGTTGATGGCGGCCACGGATACCCGCTCGCCCCACTTGCCGATGCGCTCCTGCACGGACTCGCGGGAGCCGGCGATGGAGACCATGCCGCCACGCCCGGCCAGCACACACCCGATGGCCTGACTGCGCAACGCCACCACCCGGGCACCATCACGCAACGACAGAATGCCCGCGACACAGGCCGCCGCAATCTCACCCTGAGAGTGACCCACCACAGCCGACGGCACCACGCCACAGTCCTCCCAGACCGCAGCCAACGACACCATCACCGCCCACAGCACCGGCTGCACCACATCAACCCGCGCCAACATGTCCTCGTCGGAAAGAACCTCATCCAACTTCCAGGACACAAACTCCGACAGCGCGGCACCACACTCAGCCATTCGCCCCGCGAACACCGGGGAGACGGCCAGCAGTTCATCCGCCATACCGTGCCACTGCGACCCCTGACCAGGGAAGACGAGCGCCACACGACTACCGGCTCCGCTACCGGTCGAACCCCGCACCACACCCGCAGGATCCACCCCCGCAGCCAACCCACGAAGGCCCGAGAGCGCCTCCTCACCATCAGCGGCGAGCACCACCGCCCGGTACTCCAACCCCGCCCGCGTACTCAGCAGCGAGAACCCCACATCAGCCGGATCCAGCTCCGGACGGTCCGCCACAAACGACGCCAACCGCCCCGCCTGAGCCGACAACGCCTGCTCCGAACGCGCCGACAACACCCACGGAACCACCCCAGAAGGCACACCCCCAACAGGCTCGCCCTCAGCCGATTCCTCAGCCTCCGGCTCAACCACAGGTGCCTGCTCCAGCACCACATGCGCGTTCGTCCCACTGATGCCGAAGGACGACACACCCGCCCGCCGCAGCTGCCCACTCTCCGGCCACTCCCGGGCCTCCGTCAGCAACTCCACCGCACCCGCGGACCAGTCCACGTGCGACGACGGCTCATCGACGTGCAGGGTCTTCGGCAGCACACCGTGCCGCATGGCCAGCACCATCTTCATCACCCCGGCCACCCCGGCCGCGGCCTGGGTATGTCCGAGGTTGGACTTCACCGAACCCAGCCACAGCGGCCGGTCCTCCGGACGCCCCTGCCCATACGTCGCCAGCAGTGCCTGCGCCTCGATCGGGTCGCCGAGGGCGGTGCCGGTGCCGTGGGCCTCCACCGCGTCGACCTGGTCGGCGGAGAGCCGGGCGTTCGCCAGGGCCTGCTCCACGACGCGCTGCTGTGAGGGGCCGTTGGGGGCGGTCAGACCGTTGGAAGCACCGTCCTGGTTCACCGCCGTACCCCGCACCACCGCAAGGATCGGGTGGCCGTTGCGCTCGGCGTCCGACAGCCGCTCCACCAGGAGCATTCCGGCGCCCTCGGCGAGGGTGGTGCCGTCCGCGCCCGAGGCGAAGGCCTTGCAGCGCCCGTTGCGGGCCAGGTTCTGCTGGCGGGAGAAGTCGATGAACGTGTCGGGGGTGGACATCACGGTCACCCCGCCGGCCAGGGCCAGCGAGCACTCCCCGGTACGCAGCGCCTGTACCGCCAGATGCAGCGTCACAAGAGAAGAGGAGCAGGCGGTGTCCACGGTCACCGCCGGGCCCTCCAGGCCGAAGGAGTACGAGATCCGGCCGGACAGCACGCTGCCGATGCTCCCGGTGCCGAGGAATCCCGCGGCTTCGGGGGCGACCTGGTTCAGCCGTGACGCGTACTCGTGATACATCAGCCCGGCGAACACCCCGGTGGAACTGCCGCGCAGAGCCATCGGGTCGATTCCCGCATGCTCGAACGCCTCCCAGGACGCCTCCAGCAGCAGCCGCTGCTGGGGGTCCATGGCGGAGGCCTCATGCGGGGAAATGCCGAACATATCGGGGTCGAATTCGAGGGCGTCGTGCAGGAATCCGCCCTCGCGGACATAAGAGGTGTAGGGGCGCCCGGAATCCGGGTCGTGCAGGGATTCCAGGTCCCATCCCCGGTCGTCCGGGAAGGTGGTGACGGCGTCCCGGCCGTCGGCCACCAGCTGCCAGAGTTCCTCGGGTGAACTCACTCCTCCCGGGTACCGGCAGGCCATGCCGATAATGGCGATCGGCTCGTGCTGCTTCTCCTCGACCTCGCGCAACCTCTGGCGCGTGCGGCGGAGATCAGCCGTTGCTCGCTTGAGATAATCCCGGAGTTTGGCTTCATTCTCCATCCGGTACCTTCCCCCAAAACACTGTCAGGCGCTTGATCCGCACGCGTTAGGACATTCCGAGTTCGTTGTCGAGAGCATCGAAGAGTTCGTCGTCGGTGGCTGAGTCGAAGTCCTCTTCGGAGTTCTCCGGGCTCGCGCCGTTCCTGCTCTCGTCCCACTGCCACAAGATGCCGCGCAGCCGAGCGGTGATCTTGTCCCGGCCGGCGGCGTCGGGGTCGATCTCCGGCAGTCCGGCGGCGATCCGGTCGAGTTCGGCGAGCAGCCGGGCCGAGGGGTCCGCCTCGGCCGGTACCAGTTCCGCCCGCAGGAACTCGGCGAGCGCGACCGGGGTCGGATGGTCGAAGACGAGGGTGGCGGGCAGGGTCAGGCCACCGGCCGCGGCGAGCTGATTGCGCAGTTTCACGGCGGTCAGCGAGTCGAACCCCAGGTCCTTGAAGGGCCGGTGGTCCTCGACCTGATCGGCGGACTCGTAGGCGAGTACCGACGCGACATGAGTACGCACCAGGGCCAGCACGGTCTCCCGCTGCTTGTCCGCCGGCATGGCGATCAGCCGGTCCGCCCAGCCCTTCTCGCCCGGTCCCTCCGTGCCGGCCGACCGCCGGGTGTCGCCCGGCATCAGACCGTGCAGCAGGATCGGTCTCCGGTCCTTCGGCAGGGCCCGGATCGCCGGGATGTCCAGCGGAATCGGCACCAGCACCGGTTCGCCGGCCCGGCGGGCATGGTCGAAGAGGACCATGCCGAGTTCCGCGGTCATCGCTCCCGCCGAGATCCGCTCCGCCCGCATCTCCTCGCTCTGGTCCGCGGCCTGGACCCGCTCGGCCCAGACGCTCCACGCCATCGAGACGGCCGGCAGGCCCTGGGCGCGCCGGTGGTGTGCCAGGGCGTCCAAGAAGGCGTTGGCGGCGGCGTAGTTGCCCTGCCCGGCATTGCCGAAGTGCGCGGCCGCCGAGGAGAACAGGATGAACGCGGACAGGCCGAGGTCCTTGGTGAGCTCATGCAGGTTCCAGGCCGCGTCGACCTTGGGCCGCAGCACGGCGTCCAGATGCCCCGGCGTGAGCGAGGTGACCACACTGTCCTCGACCACCCCGGCCGCGTGCACGACCGCGGTCAGCGGACGGTCCTGCGGAACGGCCGCCAGCAGCTCCGCCAACGCGGTCCGGTCTGCGGCATCGCAGGCGGCGAGGGTGACTTCCGCCCCCAGTCCGGCCAGCTCGTCCCGCAGTTCGGTGGCCCCCGGGCTCGCCGCGCCACGGCGGCTGGTGAGCACGAGATGACGTATCCCGTGCTGGGTCACGAGGTGACGGGCCACCAGGGTGCCGATCATTCCCGTGCCGCCGGTGATCAGCACGGTGCCCTGTGCCTCGAAGGCCGGGGCCTCGCCGGTCAGGTGGACCCGGGCAAGCCGTACGGCGCGGGGTGTGCCGGCCCGGACCACGGCCTGCGGCTCGCCGGAGCCGATCACCTCCGGCAGGGCGGCGGCCGAGGCGTCCTGCTCGTCCAGATCGACGAGGACGAACCGTCCGGGATGCTCGGACTGGGCGGACCGGAACAGCCCCCAGCTCGATGCGTGCGGCAGATCGGTCACCGGGTCGGTGGCCTCGGCCGCCATGGCCCCGCTGGTCACCAGCACCAGACGGGAGGCGGCGAACCGGTCCTCGGCCAGCCAGCGCTGGATGAGTTCCAGGGCGTCGCGCACGGTGCCGTGTACCACCCCCGGGAGGAATTCGTCCTGCTCGCTGCGCGGGGCGGCGATCAGCACGGCCTCGGGTACGGGCGCGCCCGCCTTGACCGCCGCGGTGAGCGCGCCGAGATCGGCATAGGTAGCGCCATTCCCCGTGAACGCCGCCGACAGGCCCGCGCGGTCCGCACCGAGCACGGCCCAGGATCCCGTGAACTTCGGCCCGTGGAGGGCCGCCCACTCGGGCCGGAAGAGGGTGTCACGCGGTGCGGCACCGGTCAGCGCGGTGGCGGTGACGGCCCGGAGCCGCAGCGCGTCGACGGAGGCGATGGGCTCGCCGAGGCCGTCGGCGATATCCAGCGTCACCGCCCCCGTGGGCGCGGTGCGCAGGCAGGCCCGCAGGGTGCTCGCCCCGGTCGCGAAGAGCGAGACACCGTTCCAGGTGAACGGCATCCAGGGGCCACCGTCCTGCTCCGCGAGCGGGGACCACGACAGCGCGTGCAGTACGGAGTCGAGCAGGGCCGGGTGCAGCCCGAACCGCTCGGCCTCGTCCCGCTGGTCCTGCGGCAGGGTCACCTCCGCATAGAGGTCAGCACCCTGACGCCAGACCTCCCGCAGCCCCTGGAACACGGGACCGTAGTCCACTCCGGCCGCGGCCAGCTGGTCGTAAATACCGTCCAGGTCCACCGGGGTGGCTCCCTTAGGGGGCCACACCTCAAGGCCGGTGCCGCTGCCGTCGACGGTGTCCGGTCCGAGCAGCCCGGTGGCATGCCCGGTCCACGGCTCACCGTCGAGCGCATCATCGGCCCGCGAGTGCACGGTGACCGGTCGGCGTCCCTGATCGTCCGGAGCGCCCACGCTGACCTGGAGCTGCACCCCGCCCTGATCCGGGAGGATCAGCGGGGCCTCCAGCACAAGCTCCTCGACCCTGGGGCAGCCGACCTGGTCCCCCGCCCTGATGGCAAGGTCCACAAACCCGGTGCCGGGGAGGATGGTGACGCCCCGGACGGTGTGATCGGCGATCCAGGGGTGGGTGGCCGTACTGATCCGCCCGGTAAGGACGACCGTGTCCGTACCGGCCATCGAAACGGCGGCCGGGACGAGCGGATGCTCCACCGGTTGCAGTCCGAGACCGGCGGCATCCTGGGTGCCCGCCGAGACCGACAGCCAGTACCGCTGTCGCTGGAAGGCGTAGGTGGGGAGGCCGACCCGCCGGCCGGTGGGGAGCAGGGTGCTCCAGTCCACCGGGACACCATGCACCCAGAGTTGAGCGAGCGATTCCGCGAAGCGGGACCAGCCGCCTTCGTCGCGGCGGAGGGTGCCCGTTACGACGACGGGGGTGCCGGACTGCTGTGCCGTGTCCTCGATTCCGGGAGTGAGGACGGGGTGCGCGCTGGACTCGACGAAGACGCCGTGGCCGTCGGCCAGCAGGGCCTGGACCGCTTCCTCGAACCGTACGGTGTTGCGGAGGTTCTCGAACCAGTAGGAGGCGTCCAACTCCTCGCCGGAGACTACTGACGCGTTCACCGCCGAGTAGAACGGGATACGGCCCTGACCAGGGCGAACTTCGGCAAGAACCGTTGCCAGTTCCTCGCGCAGTTCCTCCACCTGGGGGCCGTGCGAGGCGTAGTCCACCGGGATCTGGCGGGCCCGTACGTCTTGCTCGGCACACTCCGCCAACAGCTCCTGCAAGGCTTCGGGTTCGCCGGAGACCACCGTCGAGGTCGGCCCGTTGATAGCGGCGACGGACACCCGCTCGCCCCACCTGGCGATGCGCTCCTGAACGGCCTCGCGCGAGCCGGCGACGGAGACCATGCCGCCGCGACCGGCCAGGACACGGCCGATGGCCTGACTGCGCAACGCCACCACGCGGGCACCATCACGCAGCGACAAGATCCCCGCAACGCAGGCCGCAGCAATCTCACCCTGAGAGTGACCCACCACAGCCGACGGCACCACACCGCAGTCCTCCCAGACCGCAGCCAACGACACCATCACCGCCCACAGCACCGGCTGCACCACATCAACCCGCGCCAACGCGTCCTCGTCGGACAGAACCTCATCCAACTTCCAGGACACAAACTCCGACAGCGCCGCACCACACTCAGCCATCCGCCCCGCGAACACCGGGGAGGCCGCCAGCAGTTCATCCGCCATACCGAGCCACTGCGACCCCTGACCAGGGAAGACGAGCGCTACACGGCTACCGGCCCCGGTACCGGTCGAACCCCGCACCACGCCCGCAGGGTCCACCCCCGCAGCCAGCCCACGAAGACCGGAAAGCGCCTCCGCACCATCAGCGGCGAGCACCACCGCCCGATACTCCAACCCCGCCCGCGTACTCAGCAGCGAGAACCCCACATCAACGGGATCCAGCCCCGGACGGCTCTCCACGAAGGACGCCAACCGGCCCGCCTGCGCGAGCAACGCTCGCTCGGAGCGTGCGGAGAGCACCCACGGCAGAACCCCGGGCCGCGCCTCCTCAGCCGGCTCCGCCGGCACCTCGTCAGGGGCCTGCTCCAGCACCACATGCGCATTCGTCCCGCTGATACCGAACGACGACACACCCGCCCGACGCAGCTGACCACTCTCCGGCCAATCCCGAGCCTCGGTCAGCAGCTCCACCGCGCCCGCGGACCAGTCCACATGCGACGACGGCTCATCGACGTGCAGCGTCTTCGGCAGCACACCGTGCCGCATGGCCAGCACCATCTTCATCACCCCGGCCACCCCGGCCGCGGCCTGGGCGTGCCCGATGTTCGACTTCACCGAACCCAGCCACAGCGGCTCTTCGCGGTCCTGGCCGTAGGTCGCCAGCAGCGCCTGGGCCTCGATCGGGTCGCCCAGCGTCGTTCCCGTGCCGTGCGCCTCCACCGCGTCCACATCCGACGCGTCGAGCCCGGCATTGGCGAGCGCCTGACGGATCACCCGCTGCTGCGAGGGGCCGTTGGGGGCGGTCAGACCGTTGGACGCACCGTCCTGGTTCACCGCCGAACCCCGCACCACCGCAAGCACCGGATGGCCATTACGCCGGGCATCCGACAGCCGCTCGACCAGCAGCAGGCCGACGCCCTCGCCCCAGCCCGCGCCGTCCGCGCTCTCCGCGAAGGCTTTGCTGCGGCCGTTCGGCGCGAGGGCGCGCTGGCGCGAGAACTCGATGAACTCCATCGGGGTGGACATCACGGTCACCCCGCCGGCCAGGGCCAGCGAGCACTCGCCGGACCGCAGTGCCTGGATCGCCCAGTGCAGGGCCACCAGCGAGGACGAGCAGGCGGTGTCGACGGTGACCGCGGGGCCCTCGAAGCCGAAGGTGTAGGAGATGCGGCCGGAGACCACGCTGCCCGCGGTGCCGGTGGCGAGGTGACCGTCCACCTCGGCGGAACTGTGGGCCAGGAAGGAGCCGTAGTCCTGGCCGTTGGTACCGACGAAGACGCCGGTGTCGGCGCCGCGCAGCGTCGTCGGGTCGATCCCCGCGTCCTCCAGGGCCTCCCAGGACGTTTCCAGCAGCAGCCGCTGCTGCGGGTCCATGGCGGTCGCCTCACGCGGAGAGATGCCGAAGAACCCGGGGTCGAAGTCGGCCACGTCCCGCAGGAAACCGCCTTCGCGGACGTAGGAGGTGCCGTGGTGGTCGGGGTCCGGGTGGTAGAGCCGCTCGACGTCCCAGCCGCGGTCGCCGGGGAAGGCGCTGACCGCGTCCTCGCCGCGGGCCAACAGTTCCCAGAGCTCCGCCGGAGAGGCGACGCCGCCGGGAAAGCGGCAGGCCATTCCGACGATGGCGATCGGATCGTCGTCCACGGCCCCGCGGGACCGCACCACGGTGGTGGCGGTCTGCCCGCCGAGCAGCTCTTCCCGCAGGAACCGCACGAGAGCGGCCGGGGTCGGATAGTCGAAGATCAGGGTCGCCGGGAGGCTGAGTCCGGTCGCGGTGTCCATGCGGTTGCGCAGTTCCACGGCGGTCAGCGAATCGAACCCGAGGTCCTTGAACGCACGGGATGCCTCCACCGCGCCGCTGCCCGCGTACCCGAGCACCAGGGCGACCTGGGCCGTGACCAGTTCGCGCAGCGCCCGGTCCTGGTCGGCCTGCGGCAGGCCGACGAGACGGTCCCGCAGCGCGTTCCCCGCACCGACTCCGGCCGCGGCGGCCCGCCGGCGCACCGGCACCAGTCCGCGCAGGACGGGCGCCACCTCCCCGGAGGCGGCGAGGGCCCGCAGGTCCAGCCGTATCGGGACGGACAGCGCGGTGTCCGTGGTGAGCGCGGCGTCGAACAGGGCCACGCCTTCCTCGGCGGTGAGCGGGACGAGTCCGCCGCGGGCCATCCGTCGCAGATCGGTGTCGCTGAGCTGCCGGGTGATCTCGCTGGTCTCGGCCCAGAGCCCCCACGCCAGGGAGGTGCCCGGCAGACCGCTGTTCCGGCGATGGCGGGCGAGCGTGTCCAGGAAGGTGTTGGCGGTGGCGTAGTTGCCCTGTCCGGCCGCGCCGAGTACCGCTGCCGCCGAGGAGAACAGCACGAACGCGGAGAGGTCGGCGTCCTGGGTGAGTTCGTGCAGGTTCCAGGCGGCGTCCACCTTGGGCCGCAGCACGGTGTTCAGGCTTTCCGCGGTGAGCGAGCCGAGGGTTCCGTCGGAGGTGACCCCCGCGGTGTGCACGACGCCGGTCAGCGGAGCGTCCGCCGGGATCCGCGCCAGCAGCTCGGCGAGGGCGTCGCGATCCGCCGCGTCGCAGGCGGCGATCTCCACCTGGGCGCCGAGCGCGGTGAGTTCCTCGCGGAGTGCGGCTGCACCCTCGGCGTCCGGGCCGCGCCGGCTCGTGAGCAGCAGGCTGCATACGCCGTGTGCGGTCACCAAATGCCGGGCGATCAGGGTGCCCAGGGTGCCGGTGCCGCCGGTTATCAGTACGGTGCCCTCGGGGTTCCAGACCGGGTCCGTGCCGGACGGTGCGGCTGTTCCGGCTGGTCCGGACGGTTGCAGCCCGGCGAGCCGAGGTACCGACAACGCGCCTTCCCGGACGGCCAGTTCGGTCTCACCGGTGGCCACGGCGGCATGAACCGCGGCGGAGGACTTCTCGTGGTCGTCGATATCGACCAGCACGAAGCGGCCCGGGTGCTCCGACTGCGCCGAGCGCACCAGCCCCCAGAGCGGCGCCATGGCCAGATCCACCGGCTCACCGGCGACCGAGACGGCGCCCCGGGTCACCACCACGAGCCGCGCGGTGGCGTTCCGGTCATCGGCGACCCAGCTCTGAAGCTGTTCCAGCAGTTGGTGGGTCACCGCACGCACGCCATCGGGAACGGTCGTCCCGTCCCCGTCCCCGGCCCCGGACGGATGCAGGAGCACCAGGCCGTCGTCGTCGCCGGCTTCGGAAACCTCCGGCAGTTCTGGCAGTTCCGGCAGTTCCGGCAGGGACACCCACTCCACCGCGAACAGCGCGTCGTGGTGGTCGCCCGGGACGGTCGTGGTCAGCTGCTCGGGAACCACCGGCTCCCAGCGCACCGCATCCGCGGAGGCGACCAGGCCGCCTGCCTCATCGGCGACGAGGAGCGCATACCCGTCGCCTGCCCTGCTCAGCTTCACCCGCAGCGCGGTGGCGCCCACCGCGTGCAGGCGCACCCCGGCCCAGGATGCGGGGAGCCGCAGCCCGCCGAGCGCTGGTTGCAGCGCGGCATCGAGCAGGGCCGGATGCAGTCCGAACTTCGCTGCGTCGGCGGCGACTTCGTCCGGCAGGGTGACCTCGGCGTAGATCTCGTCGCCGCGCCGCCAGGCGGCCTGGACGCCCTGGAACACGGGGCCGTGGTGGAATCCGGCGGCTCCGAGGGCGTCGTAGCAGGCGTCCACGGAGAGGACCTCGGCACCGGCCGGCGGCCAGACCGGTTCGCCGAACGCCGGCGTCGCGGCACCCTCCGCCAGCACACCCAGGGCATGCACGGTCCAGGACTGTTCCGGGGACTCCTCAAGCCGCGAGTACACCGCCAGTTCCCGGCGGCCGGCCGCGTCGGGCTCGGCGACGACGACGCGCAGCTGCACTCCGCCCCGCTCCGGCAGCACCAGCGGCATCCGTACGGTGAGTTCTTCGATCAGGTCGCAGCCGACCTGGTCCCCGGCCCGGATGGCGAGTTCGACCAGGGCCGAGCCGGGCAGCACGGCGGCGCCGAGTACGGCATGGTCGGCGAGCCAGGGGTGGGTGGCCAGGGACAGCCGGCCGGCCAGGACCACGGCGTCCGGCAGGGTCACGGTGGCACCGAGCAGCGGGTGATCGGCGGCGCCCAGACCCGCGGCGGTCATATCGCCGGCCCCGGCGTCCCCTTCCAGCCAGAAGTGCTGCCGCTGGAAGGCGTACGTCGGCAGCTCCACCCGGCGGCCGTCGGCAAGCATCGGCTGCCAGTCGACGGGGACCCCACGGACCCACAGCCCGGCGAGAGCCTCCGTGGCCACCTCGGGTTCGGGACGGTCCTTGCGCAGCGTGGGTACGAAGACCACGTCCTCCGCCAGGCAGTCCTGTCCCATGGCGGACAGGACGCCGTCCGGGCCGAGTTCGAGGAAGGTGGTGACGCCCTCGGCGTGCGCGGCCTGGATACCGTCGTGAAAACGGACGGCTTCCCGGACGTGCCGCACCCAGTACTCGGGGTCGCGGAGCTCGACGGAGTCGGCGAGGCGGCCGGTCACATTCGAGACGACCGGCAACTGAGCATCGGAGTAAGTGAGTTGGCCCAGGACGGCGCGGAACTCGGCCAGCATCGGGTCCATCAGCGGCGAGTGGAAGGCATGGCTCACCCGCAGCCGCTTGACCTTACGACCCTCCGCCTCCAGGGCGGTGATGACCTGGTTCATCTCGGTCTCGGCACCGGAGAGTACGACGGACTCGGGACCGTTGACGGCGGCGATCCCGACCAGGTCCCGGCCCTCCAGCAGCGGGGCCACCTCGTCCTCCGAGGCCCGCACCGACACCATCACACCGCCGGTCGGCAGGGCCTGCATCAGCCGCCCACGGGCCGCCACCAGCTTCGCCGCATCCGCCTGCGACCACACACCCGCCAGATAAGCAGCCGTCACCTCACCGATGGAGTGACCCAGCAACACAGCCGGAGCCACCCCACGCGACTCCACCAACCGATACAGCGCCACCTCCAGCGCAAACAGCGCCGCCTGCGCATACTGCGTCTGATCGAGGAGGTCGCCCTCACCCCGGACCACCTCCGTCAGCGGCCGCGGCAGCAGACCATCCAGTTCCCCGCAGACCTCATCCCAGGCCCGCGCAAACACTGGATACGTCTCATACAGCTCACGGCCCATCCCCAGCCGCTGCGCCCCCTGACCGGTGAACAGCGCACCGAGTTTGCCGTCGCTGACCAGCCCGGTGAGCACGCCGGGCGCAGCGTCACCGGTGGCCAGGGCGGACAGCGCGGTGCGCAGTCCGGTCCGGTCGGTGGCCAGGGCGACCGCGCGGTGGTCGAGGGCGGCACGCGTGGTGACCAGCGAGAAGCCGGTGTCCACGGGGTTCAGTTCCGGCTGCCCGTCCACGAAGGCGGCGAGTCCGGCTGCCTGTGCGGTGAGTGCCTGCCGGGAACGGGCGGACAGCGTCCAGGGCAGCAGACCGGACGGGTCGGATGCCACGGGGGCGGGGCCGGGCGCTGCGGGTTCGTCGGCCGGGGCCTGTTCGAGGACGACATGGGCGTTGGTGCCGCTGATGCCGAAGGAGGACACCCCGGCCCGGCGCGGCCGTTCGGCCGCCGGCCAGTCCCTGGCTTCGGCGAGGAGTTCCACCGCGCCGGCGGACCAGTCCACATGCGGTGAAGGGGCGTCCAGATGCAGGGTCTTGGGCAGCACGCCGTGCTGCATGGCGAGCACCATCTTGATGATGCCGGCGACTCCGGCGGCGGCCTGGGTGTGCCCGAGGTTGGACTTGATGCCGCCCAGCCACAGCGGGCGGTCCGCCGGGCGGTCCTGCCCGTAGGTCGCCAGCAGTGCCTGGGCCTCGATCGGGTCGCCGAGTGTCGTACCGGTGCCGTGCGCCTCCACCGCGTCCACGTCCGACGGCGAGAGATGCGCGTTGGCGAGTGCCTGGCGGATCACCCGCTGCTGCGAGGGGCCGTTGGGGGCGGTCAGACCGTTGGACGCACCGTCCTGGTTCACCGCCGAACCCCGCACCACCGCGAGCACCGGGTGGCCGTTGCGCTGGGCATCCGAAAGGCGCTCGACCAGCAGCAGGCCGACGCCCTCGCCCCAGCCGGTGCCGTCCGCGGCGGCGGCGAACGGCTTGCAGCGGCCGTCCGCCGCGAGACCGCGCTGGTAGGAGAAGTCGACGAAGGTGTCCGCGGTGGCCATCACGGTCACGCCGCCGGCCAGCGCGAGGTCACAGTCCCCCGCCCGGAGCGCCAGCACCGCCTGGTGCAGCGCCACCAGCGAGGAGGAACAGGCGGTGTCCACGGTGATCGCGGGGCCCTCGAAGCCGAACAGATAGGAGATCCGGCCGGAGACCACACTGCTCACCGCGCCGGTGCTCATAAAGCTGGCGATGTCGTCGGGGACATCGATGACCCGCGCGGCATAGTTGTGGTACATCAGCCCGGCATAAACGCCGGTCTTGCTGCCCCGCAGGGTGCCCGGGTCAATTCCGGCGCGTTCGAAGACCTCCCACGACGTTTCCAGGAGCAGCCGCTGCTGCGGGTCCATCGCGAGCGCCTCGTGCGGTGAAATTCCGAAGAATCCCGGGTCGAACTCCGCGGCATTCCGGAGGAATCCGCCCTCCCGGACATAGGAGGTGCCGGGGTTGGCGGGGTCGGGGTGGTAGAGCCCCTCCACGTCCCAGCCCCGGTCCGCCGGGAAGGCGGACATGCCGTCGCGGCCCTCGGACAACAGCGTCCACAGGTCTTCCGGAGAGGCGACCCCGCCGGGATAGCGGCAGGCCATGCCGACGATCGCGATCGGTTCCGATTCGAGTTCCCAGATCCGGCGGCGGCTCTGCCGCAGATCGATTGTGGCCTGCTTGAGATACTCGACAAGTTTCTTGTCGTTGGTCACCTGGTTCCGCCCCTTCGACCGGCACGAAAAATGTTCTGGAAGATCATGAGTTACCGAACTCCCGGTCAAAGACGTCCAGTAGTTCATCGGTGGAGGCGTCCCGGATATCGCTGTCCGTGTCGTCGCCGTATTCCGCCGCATCGCCATCGCGGTACTGGCTCAGCGCACGCTCCAGCCGCTTGGTGATATCCCTTCGGTCACCGCTCTCCGTCCGCAGCATCGAGAGACCGGCTTCCAGCTTTTCGATGGTGGCCAGCACCGTCGCGACGGGATCGGGCTCGTTCGCCGCCACCTCGCCGAGGATGTGATCCGCGAGCGCGGCGGAGGTCGGATAGTCGAAGATCAAGGTGGCCGGCAGCCGCAGACCGGTGGCCGTGTGCAAACGGTTGCGCAGTTCCACCGCGGTCAGCGAGTCGAAGCCCAGATCCGTGAACTGCTGATCCGCCTTCATCTTCGCGCTCTCCGCATGTCCGAGGACCGCGGCGACATGGGTGCGCACCAGATCGAGCACCATGCCGGACCGTTCGGCCGCCGGTACCGCCCCCAGCCGGTCGCCCAGCGATACCTCCGCCACGACCGGACCGGCTGCCGCCGCCCGCCGTGCGGGTGCCCGCACCACCCCGCGCAGCACCGCGGGGATGGCCCCCGACGCCGCCAGCTTCCGCGGGTCCAGGTCCATCGGGAGCACCACGGCCGGACCGGCCACGGTGGCCGCGTCGAGCAGTGCCACCCCCGCCTCGGAGGACAGCGGGACCAGCCCGCCGCTTCCGATGCGCCGCAGGTCGGCCTCGCCGAGCTTTCCGGTCATCCCGCTGCTCTGCGCCCACAGACCCCAGGGCAACGAGACCGCGGGCAGCCCCGCCGCCCTCCGGTGCGCGGCGAGCGCGTCCAGGAAGGTGTTGGCGGCGGCGTAGTTGCCCTGGCCCGGTGCGCCGAGGATCCCGGCGACCGACGAGAACAGTACGAACGCCGACAGGTCCAGGTCCTGGGTCAGCTCGTGCAGATTCCAGGCGGCGTCGACCTTGGGGCGCAGCACCCGGTCCACCCGGTCGGGGGTCAGCGAGGTGATCACCCCGTCGTCGGTGACTCCGGCGGTGTGCACCACCCCGGTCAGCGGAGCGTCCGCCGGAATCCCGGCCAGCACCGCGGCGAGCGCGTCCCGGTCGGCCACATCGCAGGCGAGGATCTCCACCCGGGCGCCGGCCGCGGTGAGTTGGGCCCGCAGTTCCCCGGCACCTTCGGCCGTCGGCCCGCTGCGGCTGGTCAGCACCAGGTTCCGTACGCCGTGCCCGGTCACCAAGTGGCGCGCGACCTCGGCGCCCAGCACGCCGGTACCGCCGGTGATCAGCACGGTGCCTCCGGTGTTCCACACCGGGGCGC
This sequence comes from Streptomyces sp. bgisy130, assembly GCF_057708345.1. NCBI lineage: Bacteria > Bacillati > Actinomycetota > Actinomycetes > Kitasatosporales > Streptomycetaceae > Streptomyces > Streptomyces sp. bgisy130. Next base: position 95,365 of record NZ_JBYISA010000016.1, on the reverse strand, counting down.
TGTCCTGCCCGGACGCTTCGAGCACGGCGAGGCGCGGCACCGAGAGGACGCCCCGGCGGATCGCGGCCTGCGGTTCCCCGGCGGCGATCAGCGCGGGCAGCTTCTCCGGCGAGGTGTCCTCGTCGTCGAGGTCGGCCAGCACGATCCGGTCCGGGTGCTCCGACTGCGCGGAACGCAGCAGGCCCCAGACGGGCGTGGTCACCAGGTCGGCCGGTGCCCGGTCGGGTGAGACCGCCCCCCGGGTGAGGACGACCAGCCGGGTGCCTTCGAGGCGCTCGTCAGCCAGCCAGGACTGGACCGTGCCCAGGACACTGTGCACCGCGGCACGGGCCGCGGCCGGCACAGCCTCCGTCCCGGCACCGGACGCCGGCACCGCTACCGGCAGCACCACGAAGTCCGGTGCCGTGTCCTGGTCCGTCGCCTTCGCCGGCTCCGGGCAGGTGCTGACGTCCACACCCGCCCGCCGCAGAGGTTCGGCGATCTTCTCCGCGTCCGGGCCGACCACGGTCCAGCTACCGGACACCGGCTCGGCCGCTTCCTCTTCGAGAATGGACCAGGCGAGTTCGTACAGCGCTCCGCGCCGCGTGCTGGAGCCGAGCTGTTCGGCGGGCACCGGTCGGGTCACCAGGGAATCGATGGTGGCCACCGGCGCACCGGTCTCGTCTGCCACCAGGACCTGCACCCCGCCGTCACCCGACGGGGAGAGCCGGACGCGCAGTGCGGTCGCACCGACAGCGTGCAGCCGGACCCCGGTCCAGGCGAACGGCAGCCCCGATACGGCGTCCCCGAGCAGTCCCACGGTCTGGAGCGCGGCATCGAGCAGCGCCGGGTGCAGGGCGAACTTCGCCGCATCGGCGCCCGGCTCCTCGGGCAGGACCACTTCGGCGAACACCTCCGCACCCCGCCGCCAGGCCGCGCGCAGCCCCTGGAACACTGGCCCGTACGCGAAACCGACCGGCACCAACTCCTCGTAGAACCCATCCACCGGGATGCGCTCGGCATCGGCCGGCGGCCAGACGGTTTCGCTGAAGCGCACGGGTGTAACGGGTGTATCCGTCGCGACGGTCAGTGAACCGGTGGCATTCCGGGTCCACTCCTCGTCGGGCTCGTTCTCGTTACGGGAAAACACCGCGAGTTCACGGCGCCCGTCCCCGGCCGACTCCTCCCCCACCGTGACGCGCAGCTGCATTCCGCCGTGCGGCGGGAGGATCAGCGGGGCGTGCAGGGTGAGTTCGTCCAGGAGATCGCAGCCGACCTGGTCCCCGGCCTGGATGGCGAGTTCGACCAGGGCGGTTCCCGGCAGCAGAACGGTGTCCATGATGGTGTGGTCGGCCAGCCACGGATGCGTGGCCAGGGACAGCCGCCCGGTGAGGACCACGGCATCCGGCAGGGTGACCGCGGCACCGAGCAGCGGATGGTCCGCGGCACCCAGCCCGATCGAGGACACGTCGCGGCTCCCCGTACCGGCCTGTAGCCAGTAGTTCTGCCGCTGGAACGCGTAGGTGGGCAGCGCCACCCGGCGCGCCCCCGGGAACAGCGGGGTCCAGTCCACCGCCACGCCACGGGCCCACAGCCCGCCCAGTGCGTCAATCAGCGCTCCGGGCTCGGGACGGTCCTTGCGGAGGCTCGGCTGGAGGGTGGTGGGGGCGGTGGTTGCGGTGGTGGTTGCGACAGTCTGGGGTAGCGAGTCCTGGCCCATGGCGGACAGGACGCCGTCCGGGCCGAGTTCGAGGAAGGTGGTGATTCCTTCGGCGTGGGCGGCCTGGATGCCGTCGTGGAAACGGACGGCTTCGCGGACGTGGCGGACCCAGTACTCGGGGTTGCGGAGCTCGGCGGGGTCGGCGAGGCGGCCGGTCACATTCGAGACGACCGGCAACTGGAGGTCGGAGTAGGTGAGTTGGTCCAGGACCGCGCGGAATTCCGCCAGCATCGGGTCCATCAGCGGCGAGTGGAAGGCGTGGCTTACGCGCAGCCGCTTGACCTTGCGGCCCTCGGCCTCCAAGGCGGCGGCGATCTGCTCGACCTCGGTCTCGGCGCCAGAGATCACTACGGACTCGGGGCCGTTGACGGCGGCGATACCGACCTGTCCGCGGCCGTCCAGCAGCGGCCTGACCTCGTCCTCCGAAGCCCGCACCGACGCCATCACACCGCCGGCCGGTAGCGCCTGCATCATCCGCCCACGGGCCGCGACCAGCTTTGCCGCATCCGACAGCGACCAGACACCCGCCAGATAGGCAGCCGTCACCTCACCGATGGAGTGACCCAGCAGCACAGCCGGTGTCACGCCAAGGGACTCGACGAGCCGGTAGAGCGCGACTTCGAGGGCGAACAGCGCCGCCTGCGCGTACTGCGTCTGATCGAGCAAGTCTGCCTCGCCCCAGACCACTTCGCCCAAGGGCCGAGGCAGCAGACCGTCCAGCTCCGCGCACACTTCATCCCAGGCCCGCGCAAACACCGGGAAGGCGTCGTACAGCTCACGGCCCATCCCCAGCCGCTGCGCGCCCTGACCGGTGAACAGCACACCGACCCGGCCATCGCCGACGACCGCTGTGGGGTGTTCACCCGCGGCCAGTCGTCCGGTTGCGGCCAGCAGGGCGTCCCGGTCCATTCCGGTGACGACCGCGCGGTGCTCCAACGCCGCGCGGGTGGTGGCCAGCGAGAACCCGATGTCGGCCGGGGCCAGTTCCGGGTGTTCGGCGGTGAAGGCCACCAGTCGTTCCGCCTGCGCGTACAGGGCTTCCTGCGTCCGAGCCGAGAGCGTCCAGGACAGCGGACCAGCAGGCCCGCTCGCGCCGGACGCGGCCTCGGCGGTTTCCGACTTCGCGAGTTCCGCCGTGATGGGTTCCGTCGTGGCGCGTGCCGTCGTGGCGAGTTCCTCCAGGGGCGCCTGCTCAAGGATGACGTGGGCGTTGGTGCCGCTGATGCCGAAGGCGGAGATACCGGTCCGGCGCGGGCGGCCGGTCTCCGGCCACTTCCGTGTCTCGGTGAGCAGCTCCACCGCACCCGCGGTCCAGTCGACATGCGGGGTGGGCTCGTCCACGTGCAGGGTCTTGGGCAGCAGCCCCTGCTGGAGCGCGAAGACCATCTTGATGACTCCGGCCGCACCGGCGGCGGCCTGGGTGTGCCCGATGTTGGACTTGACCGCACCGAGCCACAACGGCTGGTCGGCGGGCCGGTTCTGCCCGTACGTGGCGAGCAGCGCCTGGGCCTCGATCGGGTCGCCGAGCGTCGTACCGGTGCCGTGCGCCTCCACCGCGTCCACGTCGGACGGTTCGAGTCCGGCGTTAGCGAGCGCCTGACGGATCACGCGCTGCTGCGAGGGGCCGTTGGGGGCGGTCAGACCGTTGGACGCACCGTCCTGGTTCACCGCCGAACCCCGCACCACCGCAAGCACCGGATGGCCATTGCGCCGGGCATCCGACAGCCGCTCGACGAGCACCATGCCGGCGCCTTCGGCCCAGCCGGTGCCGTCCGCGGCGCCGGCGAACGGCTTGCAGCGGCCGTCCGCCGCGAGACCGCGCTGCCGGGAGAACTCCACGAAGTTGCCCGGGGTGGCCATGACGCAGACACCACCGGCCAGGGCCATCGTGCACTCCCCGGAGCGCAGCGCCTGGATCGCCAAGTGCAGTGCCACCAGCGACGAGGAGCAGGCCGTGTCCACGGTCACCGCCGGCCCTTCGAGGCCGAGCGAGTAGGAGATACGGCCGGAGAGCACGCTGCCCGCGCCACCGGTGGTGAGGTAGCCCTCGATGTCCTCGGGGACGTTTCCGTCGGCGGGCGCATAGTCGTGGTAGTTGATTCCGGTGAACACCCCGGTCTGGCTGCCGCTCAGGGCCAGCGGGTCGATACCCGCGTTCTCGAAAGTCTCCCAGGCGGCCTCCAGCAGAATGCGCTGCTGCGGATCGGCCGCCAGGGCCTCCCGGGGGCTGATCCCGAAGAAGCCGGCATCGAACTCGCCCGCGTCATAAAGGAATCCGCCCTGCTGGGTGATGCTCTTCCCGGTTTCGGCGGAGTCGCTGCCGAACAGGTTGTCCAGGTCCCAGCCGCGGTTGACGGGGAAGCCGGAGATGGCGTCCCCACCGCTGGTCACGAGCTGCCAGAGGTCGTCCGGGGAAGCCACCCCTCCGGGGTAGCGGCAGGCCATGCCGACGATCACGATGGGGTCGTCGTCGACGGGCCGGGTCACCGGGACCGTGGCGACCGGTGCGGCCACCGTGCCCAGCAGTTCCTCGCGTACGTAGCGGGCGAGGGCCTCCGGGTTCGGGTAGTCGAAGATCAGCGTGGCCGGCAGGGTCAGCCCGGTGGCCGCGTTCAGCCGGTTCCGCAGTTCGACGGCGGTGAGCGAATCGAAGCCGAGTTCCTTGAAGGCCCGGGTGGTCCCCACGGCGTCGCCGCCGTCGTAGCCGAGCACGGCGGACGCCTGTCGACGGACCAGTTCCACAAGGGTCCGCTCGCGCTCCGCCTCGGTCATCGGGCGCAGTCGCTCGGCGAGGGTGTCGGCCGTTGCGCTTCCGGTGGTCACGGCACGCCGCCGGACCCGCACCAGGCTGCGCAGCAGCGACGGAACCTCTCCGGTGGCGGCGATGGCGTTCAGGTCGAGGTGGGCGGACAGCGCAACCGGCCGGCCCGTGCCCAGGGCAGCGTCGAACAGCGCGGCTCCTTCAGCCTGACCGAGCGGGATCATCCCGCCCCGGGCCATCCGCCGCAGGTCGGTTTCGCTGAGCTGCCCGGTCATCCCACTGGCGTCGGCCCACAGGCCCCAGGCCAGGGAGGTACCCGGCAGGCCACGGAGACGACGGTGCTCGGCGAGAGCGTCCAGGAACGTATTCGCTGCCGCGTAACTGCCTTGTCCGGCGCTGCCGAGCACTCCGGCGGCCGAGGAGAACAGTACGAATGCAGAGAGGTTCAGGTCCTGGGTCAGTTCGTGGAGGTTCCAGGCCGCGTCCACCTTGGGCCGAAGCACGGTGTCGAGGCGTTCTGGGGTCAGCGAACCGATGATGCCGTCGTCCAGGACACCGGCGGTGTGCACTACGCCCGTCAGCGGGGCGTCAGCAGGAATACCTGCCAGCACCGCCGCCAGCGCGTCCCGGTCAGCGGCGTCACACGCCACGACCTCAACCCGAGCGCCCAGCTCAGTCAGTTCGGACTGCAACTCCCGGGCGCCGCCCGCCTCCAGGCCACGACGGCTGGTCAACACCAATCTGCGGACACCGTGTTCGGACACGAGATGCCGGGCGAACAGTGCACCCAATGTGCCCGTGCCACCCGTGATCAGTACCGTGCCCTCGGAGTTCCATACCTGTGCGTCGTCCGACGGCGCACTCCGCACCAGCCGCGGCACGGAAACCACACCGTCCCGGATCGCCACCTGCGGCTCACCTGAAGCAACCGCCGCGGCGATGGCGTCCACCGAGGACTGCTGCTCATCAAGGTCAAGCAGCACAAACTGATCCGGGTTCTCACTCTGCGCGGAACGCAACAGACCCCACACCGCGCCACCCACGGCATCCAGCGGTTCTCCGGCCACGGAGACGGCACCCCGGGTCGCCACCACCAGCTTCGAACGCGTGCAACGCTCATCAGCCAGCCAGGACTGCACACTCTCCAGCACCCGGCCCACCGTGGCCCGGACCGCCGCCGGCACCTCCAACGCACCATCTGCGCCAGGCACCGCCAGCACGACATGCTCCGGCACCTCCACCGGCTCAGCCCGAAGCGGCAACTCCGACCACTCCACCCCGAACAGCGAATCCCGTTGCCCCGGGCCGACGACAGACACTTCCGCTTCGGAAATCGCCGTCCAGGCAATGGATTCGGCCGCGGCGACCACTTCGCCGTCGTGATCGGCGACTACGAGGGCGTAACCGTCCCCCGCGCTTGAGAGCTTGACCCGCAGCGCGGTCGCGCCTTCGGCGAACAGCGTCACACCGGTCCAATGAGTGGCGAGTTGCGTCCCGTCCGCGGATTCCTGGCGCGTCACCGGGTGCAGCGCGGCGTCGAGCAGCGCAGGGTGCAGACCAAATCGGCCCGCCTCGCCCGCGATCTCCTCCGTCAGGGCGACCTCGGCGAACAGGTCCGTACCGCGGCGCCAGGCCGCTCGGACGTTCTCGAAGACCGGGCCATGGGTGATCCCGGCGGCGGCGAGTTCGTCGTAGAGCCCGTCCACCGTCAAGGTGTCGGCGCCGGCCGGTGGCCAGACCGTCTCGCCGAATCCGACGGGTGCGGCACCCGCGGCCAGTACACCGGTGGCGTGCCGGGTCCAGGGCAGATCTGCTTCGGCGTCCTCATTGCGGGAGAACACGGCCAGCTCCCGGCACCCGTCCGCATCGGACTCGCCGACGGTGACCCGGAGTTGGAGCCCGGCACCGTCCGGAAGGAGAGCCGGGGCCAGCACGGTGAGTTCTTCCAGCAGATCGCAGCCAACGTGGTCACCAGCCCGGATGGCCAGCTCCACGAGGGCAGAGCTCGGCAGCACCACGGCACCGAGTACCGAGTGGTCGGCCAGCCAGGGGTGCGTGGCCAGGGACAGCCGCGCGGTGAACAGGTAGCCGTCGGACTCGGGCAGTGCCACGGCCGCGCCCAGCAGGGGATGCTGCGAGTCCGCCTGGCCGAGGCCGGTGGCGTCACCGGCCGCGACCACAGCGGCGGGCCAGTAGCGCTTGTGCTGGAAGGCGTAGGTGGGCAGGTCGACCCGCCGGCCGGCCGGGAGCAGGGTGCTCCAGTCCACCGGGACGCCATGCGCCCAGAGCTGACCGAGCGATTGCGCGAACCGGGACCAGCCACCCTCTTCACGACGCAGGGTCCCGGTCACCACGACGGGGTTGCCCGCCCTTTGCGCGGTGTCCTCGATCCCCGGGGTCAGTACAGGGTGCGCACTGCACTCCACGAAGACGCCGTGTCCGTCGGCCAGCAGCGCCTGGACGGCCTCCTCGAACCGCACCGTGTTGCGCAGGTTCTCGAACCAGTACGCAGCATCCAGCTCCTCGCCCGACACGGACGAAGCGTTCACCGCCGAGTAGAACGGAATACGGCCTTCCGCAGGCGCAACCTCGGCCAGAACCGTCGCGAGTTCCTCACGCAGCTCCTCGACCTGCGCGCCGTGCGAGGCGTAATCCACCGGGATCCGCCGCGCCCGCACCTCCTCCTCAGCACACTCCGCCAGCAGTTCCTGCAACGCATCCGGCTCACCGGAAACCACGGTCGAGGTCGGCCCGTTGATGGCGGCGACGGATACCCGCTCGCCCCACTTGGCGATGCGCTCCTGAACGGCCTCGCGGGAGCCGGCGACCGAGACCATGCCACCCCGCCCGGCCAACACCCGACCGATGGCCTGACTGCGCAACGCCGCCACCCGGGCACCATCACGCAGCGACAAGATCCCGGCGACGCAGGCCGCAGCGATCTCACCCTGAGAGTGGCCGACCACGGCAGCGGGCACCACGCCACAGTCCTCCCAGACCGCAGCCAACGACACCATCACCGCCCACAGCACCGGCTGCACCACATCAACCCGCGCCAACGCGTCCTCGTCCGACAGCACCGCCATCAGATCCCAGGACACGAACTCCGACAGCGCCGCACCACACTCAGCCATCCGCCCCGCGAACACCGGCGACGTAGCGAGCAGTTCATCCGCCATCCCCAGCCACTGCGAGCCCTGACCAGGGAACACCAGCACCGCACCAGAGGCTGCCGTAGCCGCCACGCTGCCCTGCACCACACCCGGACCGTCCAGGCCACCGGCAAGGCCGCGCAAGCCGCCGAGCAGCTGATCCCGCTCAGCGCCAACCACCACGGCCCGGTGCTCCAACTTCGCCCGGGTGCTCAGCAGGGAGAACCCGACATCAGCCAGGCCCACCTCCGGCCGCTCCTCCACGAAGGACGCCAACCGGCCCGCCTGAGCCGACAACGCCTGTTCCGAACGCGCCGACAGCACCCACGGCACCGGCCCCGGCTCCGGCCCGGCCACCGCCGGAGCAACCGACTCCACCCGCTCCTCTTCAGGAGCCTGCTCCAGCACCACATGCGCATTGGTCCCGCTGATGCCGAACGACGACACACCCGCCCGACGCGGACGACCGGTGTCCGGCCATTCGCGCGCCTCGGCGAGCAGTTCGACCGCGCCGGCGGCCCAGTCCACGTGCGGGGAGGGCTCGTCCACGTGCAGTGACTTGGGCAGGATGCCCCGCCGCATGGCGAGGATCATCTTCATCACGCCGGCGACTCCGGCCGCGGCCTGGGTGTGCCCGATGTTCGACTTGATGGATCCCAGCCACAGCGGCTGGTCTTCCGGGCGCTCCTGACCGTACGTGGCCAGCAGCGCCTGCGCCTCGATCGGGTCACCCAGCCGTGTGCCCGTGCCGTGCGCCTCCACCGCGTCCACCTCGGACGGGGACAGCCGTGCGCCGGCCAGGGCCTGCCGGATCACCCGCTGCTGCGAGGGGCCGTTCGGGGCGGTCAGACCGTTGGACGCACCGTCCTGGTTCACCGCCGAACCACGCACCACCGCCAGCACCCGGTGACCGTTGCGCCGGGCGTCCGAGAGGCGCTCCACGAGCAGCATGCCGACGCCCTCGCCCCAGCCCGTACCGTCCGCGGCCGCGGCGAACGGCTTGCAGCGGCCGTCCGCGGACAGGCCGCGCTGCCGGGAGAAGTCGATGAACGTATCGGGGGTGGCCATCACGGTCACTCCGCCGGCCAGGGCCAGCGAGCATTCACCGGACCGCAGTGCCTGCACCGCGAAGTGCAGGGCCACCAGAGAGGACGAGCACGCGGTGTCCACGGTGACCGCGGGGCCTTCGAACCCGAAGGAGTAGGCCAGCCGGCCGGAGGTCACACTGCCGGAGTTGCCGGTGCCCATGAAGCCCTCGACGCCCTCGCCCACGGACTGCAACTGGTGGACGTAGTCGTGGTACATGAGCCCGGCGTATACGCCGGTCGGGGTGCCGCGCAGGGTCGTGGGGTCGATTCCGGCGCTCTCCAGCGCTTCCCAGGACGTTTCCAGCAGGAGCCGCTGCTGCGGGTCCATGGCCAGCGCCTCGTTCGGGCTGATCCCGAAGAACGTGGGGTCGAAGTCCGCGGCGCCGTCCAGGAAACCTCCCTCGCGTGTGTACGAGGTGCCCTGGTGGTCGGGGTCCGGGTGGTACAGGGCGTCGAGGTTCCAGCCGCGGTCGCCGGGGAAGGCGGAGATGCCGTCTCGCCCGGATTCCAGCATGGCCCAGAGATCCTCGGGGCTGTGGACGTTGCCGGGGAGGTGGCAGGCCATACCGATGATGGCGATGGGTTCGTCCACCGTCGTGCCGGTGGCGACGCTGGTGACAGCCGGCTGGTCCCGGTCCCCGACCAGCTCGTCGCGCAGGTGGTCCAACAGCGCGGCCGGGGTCGGGTAGTCGAACACCAAGGTGGCGGGCAGCCGGAGGCCGGTCGCCGAGTTGAGCCGGTTGCGCAGCTCGACCGCGGTCAGCGAGTCGAATCCGAGGTCCTTGAAGACCTGGTCGATCCGGACCGCACCCGAATTCTCGTAGCCCAGTACGGCCGCCACCTGGGTGGTCACCAGGTCGAGCAGCAGCTCATCGCGTTCCTCGACGGGGAGGCCGAGCAGACGGTCGCCCAGCGATCCGGCGGAGGTGGCCTCGGCCGCGGTGCGACGTACGGGAGCCCGCACCACTCCGCGCAGGATCGCCGGTACCGCCCCGGAGGCCGCGAGGGCCCGCGCGTCCAGCCGGATCGGTGCGATCACGGCCTCGTCGGCGCCGACGGCCGCGTCGAACATCGCGGTGCCCTCGGCCGCGGAGATCGCCAGGAACCCGTCCCCGGCCATCCGCCGCCGATGGGTGTCCTCGACCTGGCCGGTCATCCCACTGGTGTCCGCCGCCCACGGCCCCCAGGCCAGGGAGGTACCCGGCAGGTCACCGAGGCGACGGTGCTGAGCGAGCGCGTCGAGGAAGGAGTTGGCCGCGGCGTAGTTGCCCTGTCCGGCGCTGCCGAGCACACCGGCAGCGGAGGAGAAGAGCACGAATGCCGAGAGGTCCAGGTCCTGGGTCAGCTCGTGCAGGTTCCAGGCGGCATCCACCTTCGGCCGAAGCACGGTGTCGAGGCGTTCCGGGGTCAGCGAGCCGATGATGCCGTCGTCCAGGACACCGGCCGTATGCACCACGCCCGTCAGAGGCGCGTCCGCCGGGATGTCCGCCAGCAGCGCCCCGAGGGCCTCCCGGTCAGCCGCGTCACACGCCACGACGTCGACCCGGGCACCCAGCTCGGTCAGTTCGGACTGCAACTCCCGGGCGCCGCCGGCCTCCAGGCCACGGCGGCTCGTCAACACCAGGCTGCGGACACCGTGTTCGGACACCAGATGACGGGCGAACAGTGCACCCAGGTTCCCGGTGCCACCGGTGATCAGCACCGTGCCCTCGGGGTTCCACACCGGCGCACCGTCCACCCCGGACGGCGCGGTCCGCGCCAGTCGCGGCACGGAGACCACACCGTTCCGGACCGCCAGCTGCGGCTCGCCGGACGCCACGGCCGCACGGACCGCCTGGAGCGAACTCGCCGCACCGTCCACGTCGACCAGCACGAGCCGGCCCGGATTCTCCGACTGAGCGGACCGCACCAGCCCCCACACCGCGGCCGCCGCCACCTCGACCGGCTCGCTCGCCATCGAGACGGCGCCCCGGGTCACGACCACCAGCGTCGAACCGTCGCACCGCTCATCCGCCAGCCAGGTCTGTACCCGCTGCAACACCTCAGCCGTAGCCCCGCGCACCGAGCCCGGAACATCCGCGCTCGCGCCCGTCTCCACGTCCGGGGACCACGCCACATGCCCCGGCACCGACTCCGCCGACGGATCCAGGACTCCCACACCCAGACCGGCCGCCGGCACCACATCCTCGTCGGCCACCGCCCACGAGCCGTCCACATCCCCGGCGGGCAGCGCGACCGGCGCCCACTCCACCGCGAACAACGCCTCCCGCTGTCCGCCGCCCGCACTCGCCAACTGCCCGGCGGCAGGCACCGGCCGGGTGGTCAGGGCGTCGATGGTGGCCACCGGGGCGCCCGCGTCATCGACGGCCAGGATCCGCATTCCGCCGTCGCCCGTCGGCGTCAGCCGGGCACGCAAGGAGGCCGCGCCGACGGCGTGCAGACGCACTCCGGCCCAGGCGAAGGGCAGACCGGGGCCGTCCGTACCGAGGTCGTCGCTGAGACCGAAGGTCTGGAGTACGGCGTCGAGCAGCGCAGGGTGCAGCCCGAACTCAGCTGCCTCCTCGGCCGCGCCCTCGGGCAGCGCGACCTCGACGAACAGCTCCGCGCCACGTCGCCACGCAGCCCGAACCCCCTGGAATACTGGGCCGTAGCCGAATCCGGCGTCGACGAGTTCCGCGTAGAAGCCGTCCACGGAGACGGCCTCGGCCCCGGCCGGCGGCCAGGCTGCTTCACCGAGGTCAGGGACCGGGGTGGCACCCGCCGTGGTCAGCACGCCCAGCGCATGCTGGGTCCACGGCTCCGCGCCGTCCTCACCACGGGAGAACATGGACAGCTCGCGTCGGCCGTGGGCGTCCGGACCGTCCACGGTGATCTGGATCTGTATGCCGCCGGCCGACGGAATGATCATGGGCGCCTGAAGGGTCAGTTCCTCCAGCAGATCGCAGCCGGCCTGGTCCCCGGCGCGGATGGCCAGCTCGACCAGCGCGGTGCCGGGCACCAGCACGGTGTCCATAACGGCGTGGTCGGCGAGCCAGGGGTGGGTGGCCAGCGACAGCCGGCCGGTGAAAAGGAACCCGTCGGACCCGGGCAGCGGCACCGCGGCGCTGAGCAGCGGGTGATCCGCGGCACCCAGACCGGCCGAGGTCATATCACCGGCGCCCGCGCCGGTACGGTCCAGCCAGTACCGCTGCCGCTGGAACGCGTAGGTGGGCAGCGGCACTTGGCGGGCGCCGGGGAAGAACGTCGCCCAGTCCACCACGACACCCCGCGCGTACACGGCACCCAGAGCCTGAAGAACCGCTTCCGGCTCGGACCGGTTCTTACGCAGACTCGGCTGAAGGGTGGCGGCCTCCGGCAGACAGTCCTGTCCCATGGCGGACAGGACGCCGCCGGGGCCGAGTTCGAGGAAGGTGGTGATGCCTGAGGCGTGGGCGGCCTGGATACCGTCGTGGAAGCGGACGGCTTCGCGGACGTGGCGGACCCAGTACTCGGGAGTGCGGAGTTCGGCGGGGTCGGCGAGGGAGCCGGTCACGTTCGAGACGACCGGCAACTGGAGGTCGGAGTAGGTGAGTTGGTCCAGGACCGTGCGGAACTCGGCCAGCATCGGCTCCATCAGGGGCGAGTGGAAGGCGTGGCTTACGCGCAGCCGCTTGACCTTACGGCCCTCGGCCTCCAGGGCGGCAGCGATCTGCTCGACCTCGGTCTCGGCACCGGAGATCACTACGGACTCGGGGCCATTGACGGCGGCGATACCGACCAGGTCCCGGCCTTCCAGCAGCGGCGCGACCTCGTCCTCCGAAGCCCGCACCGACGCCATCACACCGCCGGCCGGGAGCGCCTGCATCAGCCGCCCACGGGCCGCGACCAGCTTCGCCGCGTCCGCCAGCGACCAGACACCCGCCAGGTAGGCGGCAGTGACCTCACCGATGGAGTGGCCCAGCAGCACAGCCGGTGTCACGCCATGGGACTCGACGAGCCGGTAGAGCGCGACTTCGAGGGCGAACAGCGCTGCCTGCGCGTACTGCGTCTGATCGAGCAAGTCCGCCTCGCCCCAGACCACTTCACCCAAGGGCCGCGGCAGCAGACCATCCAGCTCCGCACACACCTCGTCCCAGACCCGCGCAAACACCGGATAGGCGTCGTACAGCTCACGGCCCATCCCCAGCCGCTGCGCCCCCTGACCGGTGAACAGCACGCCAAGACGGCCGTCACCCGCAACAGGCCCACTCACCGAGGGCAGGCTCTCCAGAGCCGCGAGCAGCGACTCCCGGTCCGAACCCGTGACCACGGCGCGGTATTCCAGCCCCGCACGGCTCGTCGCCAGAGAAAGCCCGACGTCAGCAAGCCCCAACTCCGGCTGCCGCGCCACAAACGCCCCAAGGCGCTCCGCCTGCCCCGCCAACGCCTGCTCCGAGCGCGCCGACAACACCCACGGCACCGGCCCCGGCCCCGCCAGCACCGGAGCAACCGACTCCACCCGCTCCTCTTCAGGAGCCTGCTCCAGCACCACATGCGCATTCGTCCCACTGATGCCGAACGACGACACACCTGCCCGACGCGGGCGGCCGGTGTCCGGCCACTCCTGCGCTTCGGCGAGCAGCTCCACCGCACCCGCGGTCCAGTCGACATGCGGGGTGGGCTCGTCCAGGTGCAGGGTCTTGGGCAGGATGCCCTGCCGCATGGCGAGGACCATCTTCATGACACCGGCGACACCGGCCGCGGCCTGGGTGTGCCCGAGGTTGGACTTGATCGCGCCGAGCCACAAGGGCTGGTCGGCGGGCCGGTCCTGGCCGTACGTGGCCAGCAGCGCCTGCGCCTCGATCGGGTCACCCAGCCGTGTGCCGGTGCCGTGCGCCTCCACCGCGTCCACCTCGGACGGGGACAGTCCCGCGCCGGCCAGGGCCTGCCGGATCACCCGCTGCTGCGAGGGGCCATTCGGGGCGGTCAGACCGTTGGACGCACCGTCCTGGTTCACCGCCGAACCGCGCACCACCGCCAGGACCGTATGGCCATTCCGCTGGGCATCGGAGAGCCGCTCCACGAGCAGCATGCCGACGCCCTCGCCCCAGCCCGTACCGTCCGCCGCTGCGGCGAACGGCTTGCAGCGGCCGTCCGCCGCGAGACCGCGCTGCCGGGAGAAGTCGACGAAGGTGTCGGGAGTGGACATCACCGAAACACCGCCGGCCAGCGCCATCGAGCATTCACCGGACCGCAGTGCCTGCATCGCCCAGTGCAGCGCCACCAGCGAGGCGGAGCACGCCGTGTCCACGGTGACCGCGGGGCCTTCGAAGCCGAGTGAGTAGGAGACCCGGCCGGACACCACGCTGGCCGAGGTTCCGGTGATCAGGTAGCCGTCCGCGTTGTCCGCCCCCTGGGCGAGGACCGAGCCGTAGTCCTGGCCGTTGGTGCCGACGAAGACACCGGCGTCACTGCCCCGCAGGGTGGTCGGGTCGATGCCCGCGTTCTCCAGGGTCTCCCAGGAGGTTTCCAGCAGGATCCGCTGCTGCGGATCCATCGCGGTCGCCTCCCGCGGCGAGACGCCGAAGAAGCCGGCATCGAAGTCACCGGCGTTGCCGAGGAAACCGCCCGCGCGCACATACGAGGTGCCCTTGTGCTCCGGGTCCGGGTGATACAGCCGCTCCACGTCCCAGCCACGATCGGCCGGGAAGTCACCGATCGCATCTCCGCCACGCGCCAGCAGTTCCCACAGCGCGTCGGGGCTGTCGATCCCGCCGGGGAACCGGCAGGCCATGCCGACGATGGCAATGGGCTCGTCGTCCACGGCAGCCGTGGCACGTACCGCGGGGGTGGCGATCTGGCCGCCGAGCAGCTCCTCCCGCAGATGGCGCACCATCGCGGACGGCGTGGGGTAGTCGAAAATCAGCGTGGCCGGCAGCCGCAGACCGGTGGCGTTGTCCATCCGGTTACGGAGTTCCACGGCGGTCAGCGAATCGAAGCCGAGGTCCTTGAACGCCCGGGACGCGTCGAGCCCGCTGCTGTCGGAGTAGCCCAGCACCAGGGCGACCTGGGCGGTGACAAGGTCCAGCAGCGCACGGTCCTGATCGGCCTTCGTCAGCCCGGCGAGCCGGTCCCGCAATGTGCTGCCGGCACCGCCACCGGCCGCGGCAGTGCGCCGCCGGACCGGTACGAGGCCGTGCAGGATCGCCGGTACCGAGGGCGCGGCGGCGAGAGCGCGCATGTCGAGACGGATCGGTACGGAGAGCGCCGATTCCACGCCGATCGCCGCGTCGAACAGGTCCACGCCTTCGGCGGCGGAGACCGGCAGCACACCGTCGGCGGCCATCCGCCGCAGGTCGGTTTCGCTGAGCTGCCCGGTCATCCCACTGGCATCGGCCCACAGACCCCAGGCCAGGGAGATACCCGGCAGGCCACTGACGCGACGATGCTGAGCGAGGGCGTCGAGGAAGGAGTTGGCCGCGGCGTAGTTGCCCTGTCCGGCACTGCCCAGCACACCGGCGGCCGAGGAGAACAGTACGAATGCCGAGAGGTCCAGGTCCTGGGTCAGCTCGTGGAGGTTCCAGGCGGCATCCACCTTGGGCCGAAGCACGGTGTCGAGACGCTCTGGGGTCAGCGAGCCGATGATGCCGTCGTCCAGAACACCGGCGGTGTGCACCACACCTGTCAGCGGGGCGTCAGCAGGGATACCTGCCAGCACGGCGGCCAGCGCGTCCCGGTCAGCCGCGTCACACGCCACCACCTCAACCCGGGCACCCAGCTCAGTCAGTTCGGACTGCAACTCCCGGGCGCCGCCAGCCTCCAGGCCACGACGACTGGTCAACACCAAGCTTCGGACGCCGTGTTCAGACACCAGATGCCGGGCAAGCAGTGCACCCAACGTGCCCGTGCCACCCGTGATCAGCACCGTGCCCTCGGAGCCCCACACCGGCGCGCTGTCCGACGGCGCACTCCGCACCAGCCGCGGCACGGACACCACACCGCCGCGAACCGCCACCTGCGGCTCACCGGAAGCAACCGCCGCAGCGACGGCCTCCACCGAGGACTGCTCGTCATCAAGGTCAAGCAGCACAAACTGGCCGGGGTTCTCGGCCTGGGCGGTGCGCAGCAGACCCCACACCGCCGCACCCACCGCATCCAGCGGCTCCCCCGCCACCGAGACAGCACCACGGGTCGCCACCACCAGCTTCGAACGCGTGCAACGCTCATCAGCCAGCCACGACTGCACGCTTTCCAGCACCCGGCCCGCTGTGGCCCGGACGGCCACCGGCACCTCCAACGCACCACCATCCGTGCGAGGAACCGCCAGCACGACATGCTCCGGCACGTCCACCAGCTCACTCAGCACGTCCGCACCCGACGCACCCAAGGCCACAGCCGGCCCGGCATCCTCACCAAGGACGGCCCACGAACCCGCCGCCACCGGCTCAGACCGAAGCGGCAACTCCGACCACTCCACCCCGAACAGCGAGTCCCGGTGCCGCACCCCGGCGTTGGCGAACTGCTCGGCGGAGACCGCGTCCCACGCCACCATGTCCGCCGAGGCCACCAGGCCGCCGGCCTCGTCCGTCGCAGTCAGTGCATAGCCGTCACCGGCCTTGGTCAGCTGTACCCGCAAGGACACCGCGCCCACCGCGTGCAGCCGCACCCCGGACCAGGAGACCGGCAGCCGCAGCCCGTCGATCACCGGCTGTAGGGCCGCGTCCAGCAACGCCGGATGCAGGCCGAACTCGCCCGCCCGGTCGGCGATTTCCTCGGGCAGCGCGACCTCGGCGAAGACCTCATCGCCACGACGCCACATCGCTCGCACGCCGCCGAACACCGGCCCGTGCGCAAAGCCGGCCGCGGCCAGCTCCCCGTACAGCCCTTCCACGGAGACGGCTTCCGCGCCGGCCGGCGGCCATACCGGAGCGTCGACGCTCCCGAGGGGTGTCCCCGCGGCCAGCACACCGTCGGCATGCCGGGTCCAGGGCTCGTCCACCGCTACCTCATCGCGGGCGAACACCGCGATCTCACGGCGACCGTCCACCGCGGACTGGCCGAGCGCGACCCGCAGCTGCACTCCGCCACCTTCGGGCAGGATCAGCGGCGCCCGCACGGTGAGTTCTTCCAGCAGGTCGCAGCCGACCTGGTCACCGGCCCGAATGGCCAGCTCCACCAGCGCCGAACCCGGCAGCACGGCGGCGCCGAGTACGGAGTGGTCGGCGAGCCAGGGGTGGGTGGCCAGGGACAGCCGGCCG
The DNA here is from genome assembly GCF_057708345.1 of Streptomyces sp. bgisy130. Classification (NCBI taxonomy): domain Bacteria; kingdom Bacillati; phylum Actinomycetota; class Actinomycetes; order Kitasatosporales; family Streptomycetaceae; genus Streptomyces; species Streptomyces sp. bgisy130. The sequence goes on along the minus strand of NZ_JBYISA010000016.1, from coordinate 78,449 downwards.
GTGAAGAGGAACCCGTCCGAATCCGGCAGGGCGACGGCAGCGCTGAGCAGCGGGTGGTCCGCAGCGCCCAGACCGGCCGAGGTCACATCGCCGGTACCCACACCGGTGCGGTCCAGCCAGTACCGCTGCCGCTGGAACGCATAGGTGGGCAGCGCCACTTGGCGGGCGCCGGGGAAGAATGTCGTCCAGTCGACCACAACGCCCCGCGCGTACGCGGCGCCAAGGGCTTGGAGGATGGCTTCCGCCTCAGACCGGTCTTTACGCAGAGCGGGGAGGAAGGCCGCGGGAGTGCCCTCGGCCTCACGGAGGCAGTCCTGTCCCATGGCCGACAGGACGCCGTCCGGGCCGAGTTCGAGGAAGGTGGTGACGCCCTCGGCGTGCGCGGCCTGGATGCCGTCGTGGAAACGGACGGCTTCCCGGACATGCCGCACCCAGTACTCGGGGTCGCGGAGCTCGACGGAGTCGGCCACCGATCCGGTCACATTCGACACGACCGGCAACTGGGCGTCTTCGTACGTGAGTTGCTCCAGAACCGCGCGGAATTCCGCCAGCATCGGCTCCATCAACGGCGAGTGGAAGGCATGGCTCACCCGCAGCCGCTTGACCTTACGACCCTCCGCCTCCAAGGCGGCAGCAATCTGCTCCACCTCGGCCTCAGCACCCGAGAGCACCACAGCCTCAGGACCATTGACGGCAGCGATCCCGACCAGGTCCCGGCCCTCCAGCAGCGGCGCGACCTCGTCCTCCGAGGCCCGCACCGACACCATCACACCACCGGTCGCCAGGGCCTGCATCAGCCGCCCACGGGCCGCCACCAGCTTCGCCGCATCCGCCAGCGACCACACACCCGCCAGATAAGCAGCCGTCACCTCACCGATGGAGTGACCCAGCAACACAGCCGGAGCCACCCCACGCGACTCCACCAACCGATACAGCGCCACCTCCAGCGCAAACAGCGCCGCCTGCGCATACTGCGTCTGATCGAGGAGGTCGCCCTCACCCCGGACCACCTCCGTCAGCGGCCGCGGCAGCAGGCCATCCAGCTCCGCACACACCTCATCCCAGGCCCGCGCAAACACCGGATACGTCTCATACAGCTCACGGCCCATCCCCAGCCGCTGCGCCCCCTGACCGGTGAACAGCACACCAAGACGGCCCTCACCCGGCACAGGCCCGCTCACCGAAGGCAGGCTCCCCAGCGCCGCGACCAGCGACTCGCGATCCGAACCCGTAACCACGGCACGGTATTCCAGCCCCGCACGGCTCATCGCCAGAGAGAACCCGACGTCAGCAACCCCCAACTCCGGCTGCCGCGCCACAAACGCCCCAAGGCGCTCCGCCTGCCCCGCCAACGCCTGCTCCGAGCGCGCCGAAAGTACCCACGGCACCGGCCCCGGCCCCAGCCCCGCCACCGCCGGAGCGACCGACCCCACCCGCTCCTCTTCAGGAGCCTGCTCCAGCACCACATGCGCATTCGTCCCGCTGATGCCGAACGACGACACACCTGCCCGGCGCGGTTGGTCGCTCTCCGGCCACTCCTGGGCCTCGGTCAGCAGCTCCACCGCGTTCGCGGACCAGTCCACATGCGACGACGGCTCATCGACGTGCAGCGTCTTGGGCAGCACACCGTTCCGCAGCGCCATGACCATCTTGATGACACCGGCCGCGCCGGCCGCGGCCTGGCTGTGTCCGATGTTCGACTTGACCGTTCCCAGCCACAGGGGCCGGTCCTCGGGGCGGTCTTGGCCATACGTGGCCAGCAGCGCCTGGGCCTCGATCGGGTCGCCGAGCGTCGTACCGGTGCCGTGTGCCTCCACCGCGTCGACCTGGGCGGCGGTCACGCCCGCGTTGGCGAGTGCCTGGTCGATGACGCGCTGCTGCGAGGGGCCGTTCGGCGCAGTCAGACCGTTGGAGGCACCGTCCTGGTTCACCGCCGAGCCCCGCACCACCGCGAGGATCGGGTGACCGTTGCGCTCGGCGTCCGACAGCCGCTCCACCAGCAGGATTCCGGCGCCTTCGGAGAGCACGGTGCCGTCTGCGCCGGTGCCGAAGGCCCGGACCTCACCGCTGCGTGCCAGGTTCTGCTGGCGGCTGAAGTCGACGAAGGTGACCGGGGTGGACATCACGGTGACGCCGCCGGCCAGCGCCATCGAGCATTCGCCGGAGCGCAGCGCCTGGATCGCGAGGTGCAGGGAGACGAGCGAGGAGGAACAGGCGGTGTCCACGGATACGGCCGGGCCTTCGAGGCCGAGCAGATAGGCCACCCGTCCGGAGAAAATGCTGCCGTCGGAACCGCTGCCCAAAAAGGCGGCCACTTCCTCCGATATGCCGGAGACTCCGGTGCCGTAGTCGTGGTACATGACGCCGGCGAATACACCGGTTTTGCTCCCCTTCAGCGAGAGGGGGTCGATCCCGGCGCGTTCGACGGCTTCCCAGGAGACCTCCAGCATCAGCCGCTGCTGTGGGTCCATGGCCAGCGCTTCGCGCGGAGAGATACCGAAGAATGCCGGGTCGAACTCCGCGGCCTCGTGCAGGAATCCGCCCTGCCGGACGTAGGAAGTACCGCGGTGTGCGGGGTCCGGGTTGTACAGCGAGTCGATGTCCCAGCCACGGTCGGCGGGGAATTCGGTGATGCCGTGCTCGCCCTGGGACACCAGGTCCCAGAGGTCCTCCGGTGACGACACCCCGCCCGGGTACCGGCAGGCCATTCCGACGATCGCGATCGGCTCGGATTCGAGCTCCCAGACGCGACGGCGGCTCTCTCGCAGGTCGATCGCCGCCTGCTTCAGATACTCGACAAGCTTCTCGTTGTTCGTCACCTGCACCGGCCCCCTCAGGCTGGAAAGAAAGTGTTGGACAGAATCGCGGTCAGGACTTTCCGAACTCCTGGTCGAAGAAGTCCAGTAGTTCATCGGCGGAGGCATCCCGGATATCGCTGTGGGTCTCGCGTTGATCCGTTGCCGAGCCGCCGTCGCGATACCTGCTCAAGGCCCGCTCGAGGCGTTTCGTGATGGTCGTTCGTTCACGGCTTTCCGTTTCCAGCGTCAGCAGAGCGTTTTCCAGCTTGGTGAGGGTCGCCAGCGCAGTGGCGACCGCATCGGGTTCGTCATCGACGAGCCCGGCGAGAAGGTGGTTCGCCAGCGCCGTGGAGGTCGGGAAGTCGAACACCAACGTGGCCGGCAGCCGCAGCCCGGTCTCCGTATGGAGGCCGTTGCGCAGTTCCACCGCGGTCAGTGAATCGAAGCCCAGCTCGCTGAAGCTCTGATCCGCGCTGACCATGTCGGCACCGGAGTGCCCCAGCACCATGGCCGTGTGGTGGCGCACCAACTCCAGGACCATGGCGGCGCGTTCGGCGGCCGGCACCTCCGCCAGCCGGTCGCGCAGGGACTTCGCCGAGGCGGTCCCGGCACTCACCGTACGGCGCACGGGGGCGCGGACGAGGCCGCGCAAGATCGCGGGCACCTCCCCGGCCGCCGCGGCCTTCCTGGCGTCCAGCGCCACGGGGATCACCACCGGAGTTCCGGCGGCGCCCACGACGTCGAACAGCGCCACGCCCTCCTCCGAGGACATCGGCGGCAGCCCCTCCCGGTTCATCCGCCGCAGATCGGTGTCGGTGAGCTTCCTGGTGAGGTCGCTGCGCTCCGACCAGAGCCCCCAGGCCAGTGACAGCGCGGGGAGGCCGTGGGCGTGCCGGTCCTCGGCCAGCGCGTCGAGGAAGGTGCTCGCCGCCGCGTAGTTGGCCTGGCCGGGCGCGCCGAGCACCCCGGAGGCCGAGGAGAACAGCACAAACGCCGACAGGTCCAGGTCCTTGGTGAGTTCATGCAGATTCCAGGCCGCGTCGACCTTGGGCCGCAGTACGGTCTCGATCCGCTCCGGGGTCAGCGCGCTGATCAGTCCGTCGTCCAGAACACCGGCGGTGTGCACCACACCTGTCAGCGGCGCGTCCGCCGGGATCCCGGCGAGCAGTGCGCCGAGCGCGTCCCGGTCGGCCGCGTCACAGGCGACCACCTCCACGTGGGCACCGAGCGCGGTCAGCTCCTCTTGGAGGCGCGGGGCTCCGTCGGCTGCCAGGCCCCGGCGGCCGGCCAGCATCAGCCGCTTCGCACCGTGCTCGGCGACCAGGTGCCGGGCGATCAGACCGGCCAGCATGCCGGCGCCACCGGTGATCAGCACCGTGCCGTGACCGGCCCATACGGGTTCCCGGTCGGCGTCCACCGGCCCGAACCGGGCCAGCCGGGGCACGGCAGCGCCCCCGCCACGCACCGCCAGTTGCGGTTCCGCCTCGCCCAGCAGCCCGGGCAGCGCCCGCAGCGACGCCACCTCGTCATCGACGTCGGCGAGCACGATCCGGCCCGGGTTCTCGGACTGCGCCGACCGCACCAGCCCCCAGACGGGAGCGAGCGCGAGATCCGGGCCCGTCTCACCGGACACGGCGACCGCGCCCTGGGTGAGGACCACCAGCTTCGCGTCGGCGAACCGGCTCTCGGCCAGCCAGGTCTGCACCGTCCCCAGCACCTGGTGCACCGCCGAGCGCACGGCGTCCGGCACCGCACCGGGACCGGCCGCCGGGACCGGCAGCAGCACATACTCCGGCACCGTGTCCTGCTTGCCGAGCACCGCCAGATCCGCCGCGGTGCCGGCCTCGATTCCGGCAGCCCGCAGGGCACCCGCGAACTCGTCGGCGGCGGGCCCGACCACGGCCATGGACGTCTCGATGACCCGTCCGGAGCGGCTGGGCAGCTCCGTCCAGTCGAGCCGGAAGACCGCGTCCCGGCCACTGCCGGCGGCCCGCAGCTGGTCGGCCGCGACCTCACGCATGACCAGCGACTCGACGGTCGCCACGGGGGCCCCGGTGGCGTCGCTCACCTCGACCCGCACACCGCTCTCACCGGCCTTGCTCAGCCTGGCGCGCAGTGCGGTGGCGCCCACCGCGTGCAGCTGGACCCCGGTCCAGGCGAACGGCAGCCCCGGCCCCTCGTCGCCGTGGGCTTCGCCCAGGCCCACGGTGTGCAGCACCGCGTCGAGGAGTGCCGGGTGCAGACCAAACCGGCCCGCCTCTCCGACGGCTTCCTCGGGCAGGGCGACCTCCGCGAAGATGTCCTCCCCGCGCCGCCACGCCGCCCGCAGCCCCTGGAACACCGGGCCGTACTCGTAGCCCGCCTCGGCGAGTTCCCCGTAGAACCCGTCCACCGGGACGGCTTCCGCACCGGCCGGCGGCCAGGACTCCTCGCCGCGAGCGGCCGGCGCGCCGGTGCCGACGGCCAGCACACCGGTGGCATGCCGGGTCCACGACTGGTCGGCCGCCGCGTCCTCGTCGCGGGAGAACACCGCGAGGCTGCGGCGCCCGTTCTCGTCGGGCTCACCGACGGTGACCCGCAGCTGCACCCCACCGGTCGGCGCGATGACCAGCGGGCTCTCCAGAGTGAGCTCCTCCAGCAGGTCGCAACCCACCTGGTCCCCGGCACGGATGGCCAGTTCGACCAGTCCGGTGCCCGGCACCAGCACCGTGTCCAGCACCCGGTGATCGGCCAGCCAGCGGTGCGTGGACAGCGACAGCCGCCCCGTGAACAGGAAGCCGTCCGAGTCCGGCAGCGCCACCGCGGCACCGAGCAGCGGATGGTCGGCCGCGCCCAGCCCCACCGAGGACACATCCCCGGCGCCGGACGAGGTCTCCAGCCAGTAGCGCTGTCGCTGGAAGGCGTAGGTGGGCAGGCCGATCCGCCGGCCGGTGGGGAGCAGGGTGCTCCAGTCCACCGGGACGCCGTGCGCCCAGAGCCGGCCCAGCGATTGCGCGAACCGGGACCAGCCGCCTTCGTCTCGGCGCAGGGTCCCCGTCACCACGACGGGGTTGCCGGACTCCTGTGCCGTGTCCTCGATTCCAGGGGTGAGGACGGGGTGCGCGCTGCACTCCACGAAGACGCCGTGCCCGTCGGCGACCAGCGCCCGGACGGCTTCCTCGAACCGTACGGTGTTGCGCAGGTTCTCGAACCAGTAGGAGGCATCCAGCTCCTCGCCCGAGACCACCGACGCACTCACCGCCGAGTAGAACGGGATCCGGCCCTGACCAGGGCGGACTTCGGCAAGAACCGTCGCCAGCTCCTCGCGCAACAACTCGACCTGGGCGCCGTGCGAGGCGTAGTCCACCGGAATCGTCCGGGCCCGCACCTCCTGCTCGGCACACTCGGCCAGCAGCTCCTGCAAGGCATCGGGGTCACCCGAAACCACCGTGGCGGACGGCCCGTTGAGGGCGGCCACGGACAGCTGCTCACCCCACCTGGCGATGCGCTCCTGAACGGACTCGCGGGAGCCGGCGACCGAGACCATGCCGCCGCGACCGGCCAGGACACGGCCGATGGCCTGGCTGCGCAATGCCACCACGCGGGCACCATCACGCAACGACAGAATGCCAGCGACGCAGGCCGCAGCGATCTCACCCTGAGAGTGGCCGACCACGGCAGCGGGCACCACGCCACAGTCCTCCCAGACCGCAGCCAACGACACCATCACCGCCCACAGCACCGGCTGCACCACATCAACCCGCGCCAACGCGTCCTCGTCCGACAGCACCGCCATCAGATCCCAGGACACAAACTCCGACAGCGCCACACCACACTCAGCCATCCGCCCCGCGAACACCGGGGAAGCGGCCATCAGTTCGTCCGCCATCCCCAGCCACTGCGAACCCTGACCAGGGAACACCAGCACCGCACCGGAAGCCGCCGTGGCCGCCACACTGCCGTGCACCACACCGGGGGCACCCTCCAGGCCACCACCGGCAAACCCACCGGCAAGGCCACGCAGGCCGCTCAGCAGCTGGTCCCGCTCGGTGCCGACCACCACGGCCCGGTGCTCCAGCTCCGCCCGCGAAGCCAGCAGCGAGAACCCGACCTCGGCCGCAGACATCTCCGGGCGCTCCGCCACAAAGGACGCCAGCCGGTCCGCCTGCGCCACCAGCGCCTGCTCCGAACGCGCCGACAGCACCCACGGCACCGCCCCGGAAGGCACACCGCCGGCCGGTTCCACGGCCGCCGGCTCAGTCACCGGGGCCTGCTCCAGCACCACATGCGCGTTCGTGCCGCTGATGCCGAACGACGACACACCGGCTCGCCAGGGTTCACCGGTCTTCGGCCACTGGCGGAGTTCGGTCAGCAGCTCGACGGTGCCGGCGGACCAGTCGACGTGCGGGGTGGGCTCATCGACGTGCAGGGTCTTCGGCAACACACCGTGCCGCATGGCCAGCACCATCTTCATCACCCCGGCCACCCCGGCGGCGGCCTGGGTGTGCCCGATGTTGGACTTGACCGAACCCAGCCACAGCGGCCGGTCAGCCATCCGCTCCCGGCCGTACGTCGCTATCAGCGCCTGGGCTTCGATGGGGTCGCCGAGGGTGGTGCCGGTGCCGTGGGCCTCCACCGCGTCGACCTGATGGACAGTCACCCCGGCGTTGGCCAGGGCCTGTTCGATGACGCGCTGCTGCGAGGGGCCGTTCGGTGCGGTGAGGCCGTTGGAGGCACCGTCCTGGTTCACCGCTGTGCCCCGGACCACCGCCAGGACGGTATGGCCGTTGCGCCGGGCGTCCGACAGGCGCTCGACCAGGACCATGCCGACGCCCTCGCCCCAGCCGGTGCCGTCCGCCGCGGCGGCGAAGGCCTTGCAGCGGCCGTCCGCGGACAGGCCGCGCTGCCGGGAGAAGTCGACGAAGGTGTCCGGGGTGGACATCACCGAGACGCCGCCGGCCAGCGCCAGGGTGCATTCCCCGGTGCGCAGCGCCTGGATGGCCCAGTGCAGGGCGACCAGTGAGGAGGAGCAGGCCGTGTCGACGGTCACGGCGGGGCCTTCGAAGCCGAAGGTGTAGGAGACCCGGCCGGAGAGGACGCTGCCCGCGCTGCCGGTCCCGACATAGCCTTCGAGGTCCTCGGGGATCTGGCCGCTCGGCGGGGCGTAGTCGTGGTAGCTCACGCCGGCGAACACGCCGGTTTTGCTGCCGCGCAGGGTGGTCGGGTCGATACCGGCGTTCTCGAAGGTCTCCCAGACGGTCTCCAGCAGGATCCGCTGCTGGGGGTCGGTGGCCAGCGCCTCGCGCGGGTTGATCTCGAAGAAGCCCGCGTCGAAATCGGCGACGTCGTAGAGGAATCCGCCTTCGCGGGTGTAGGTCTTTCCGCTGCGGCCGGGGTCCGGGTCGTAGATGCCCTCGACGTCCCAGCCGCGGTTCTCCGGGAAGTCGCTGATGGCGTCGCCGCCGGAGACCAGCAGGTGCCACAGGTCGTCGGGGGAGGCCACCTGGCCGGGGAACCGGCAGCCCATTCCGACGATGACGATGGGGTCGTCGTCGGCCGCCGGCGCGGTGGATTGCACGGCGACGGGCGCGGCCGAGGTGCCGCCGAGCAGCTGTTCCCGCAGGTGCCGGACGAGGGCGACGGGGGTGGGGTAGTCGAAGACCAGGGTCGCGGACAGGCTCAGACCGGTCGCGGTGTCCAGGCGGTTGCGCAGTTCGACCGCGGTCAGGGAGTCGAAGCCGAGGTCCCGGAAGGCGCGGGAGGTCTCCACCGCGCCGCCACCGGCGTATCCGAGGACCAGGGCGATCTGGGCGGTGACCAGGTCCAGCAGGGCCCGGTCCTGGTCGGCCTGCGGCAGTCCGGCCAGCCGCTCCCGCAGGGAGTCGCCGGTGCCGGCCCCGGCCGCCGCGGCGGTGCGCCGGCGGAACGGCACCAGGCCGTGCAGCATCGGCGGGAAGTCACCGGTGACGGCGAGGACGTTGATGTCCAGGCGCACCGGTACGACCAGCGGTGCGCCGGAGCGGACGGCGCCGTCGAACATCCGCATGCCCTCGTCGGGGGTCTGCGCCACGATTCCCTTACGGGCCATGCGCCGCAGGTCGTTCTCGCCGAGGCCGCCGGCCATTCCGCCGCCGTCCTGCGCCCACAGGCCCCAGGCCAGCGAGACACACGGCAGGCCGAGGCCGTGGCGGTGTTCGGCCAGGGCGTCGAGGAAGGCGTTGGCCGCCACGTAGTTCGCCTGACCGGGGGCGTCGAAGACGCTGCACGCGGCGGAGAACAGGATGAACGCGGACAGGTCGAGGTCGCGGGTCAGCTCGTGCAGGTTCCAGGCGGCGTCGACCTTGGGGCGCAGCACCTTGTCCATGCGCTCCGGGTTCAGCGAGGCGAGGACGCCGTCGTCCAGGACGCCCGCGGTGTGCACGACGCCCGTCAGCGGGGCGTCCGCCGGGACCGTGGCCAGCAGGGCGGCCAGCGCCTCCCGGTCCGCGGTGTCACAGGCGGCGATGGTCACCCGGGCGCCGAGTGCGGCCAGCTCGTCGCGCAGTTCCGCGGCGCCTTCGGCGGCCAGGCCGCGCCGGCTGGTCAGCAGCAGATGCCGGACGCCGAGGTCGGCCACGAGATGGCGGGCGGTGATCGCGCCCAGGCTGCCGGTGCCGCCGGTGACCAGCACGGTGCCGTCCGCGGTCCACACCGGCTCGGGTTCCCGCTCGGGGGCGGGCAGTTGGGCGAGGCGGGGTGCCGAGACGCGACCGCCGCGGATCGCCAGCTCCGGTTCACCGGCGTCGGCCACGGCAGGCAGCGCGTCCAGGGAACGGGTGTCGTCGTCGATGTCGACGAGGACGAGCCGGTCGGGATTCTCCGACTGCGCGGAGTGCACCAGGCCCCAGGCCGGGGCCGTCACCAGATCGACGGGTTCCTCGGCGACCGAGACCGCGCCGCGGGTGAGCACCACGAGCCGGGTGCCGGCGAACCGCTCCTCGGCCAGCCACCACTGGAGGCGGGCCAGCAGCTGATGGGTGGCTTCCCGTACGGCATCGGGCACGGCGCCGGGGGTGGCTCCGATTACCGGCAGCACCACGGTGTCCGGTACCGGGGCGTCGGTGTCGTCCGGGTCGAGGACAGCGGCGCCCAGGGCGGCGGCGAGGGCGGGGTCGTCGCCCAGTACCGCCCAGGAGCCGCCGGTGCGTTCGGTGACCGGGACGGGTGCCCAGTCCAGCCGGTACAGCGAGTCCGGGGTGTCCGCGTCGGTGGCGAGTACGTCGGCGGTCACGGCGCGGCGGGTGACCCGGTCCACGGAGGCGACGACGGCGTTGTCCGCGTCGGCGGCCACTACGGAGAAGCCGTCCGCACCGGCCGGGGAGATCTTGACCCGCAGGGTGGTGGCGCCGACGGCGTGCAGCCGGAAGCCGGTCCACGAGGCGGGCAGCCGGGGGCCGTCGGCGGCGGCCTCGGCCCGGCCCAGGGTCTGGAGCACGGCTTCCAGCAGGGCGGGGTGCAGCCCGTAGGTGTCCGCCTGGGCGGCCGGTTCGTCGGGGAGGGCGACCTCGGCGTACAGGTCCTCGCCGCGCCGCCAGGCCGCGCGGACGCCCTGGAAGACCGGCCCGTAGCCGAAGCCGGTCGCCGCCAGCTCGTCGTAGAGCCCCTCCACCAGGAGGGGTTCGGCGGCGGCCGGGGGCCAGGAGGTCTCCGGGAAGACGGGCGCGGACGCGGTGCCCCCGGCGGCGAGGACACCGGTGGCGTGCCGGGTCCAGGGCCGGGTGTCCTCGGCGTCCTCGGGCTTCGAGAACACCGAGAGTTGCCGTCGGCCGTTGTCGTCCGGCGCGTCCACGGTGAGCTGGATCCGCACTCCGCCGTGGGCGGGCAGGACCAGCGGGTCGAACGTGGTCAGTTCCTCGATCAGCGTGCAGCCGGCCTGGTCACCGGCCTGGACGGCCAGCTCGACGAGGGCGGAGCCCGGCAGCACGGCGGTGCCCAGGACGACATGGTCGGCCAGCCAGGGGTGGGTGGCGAGGGACAGCCGGCCGGTCAGCAGGAAGCCGTCGGAGCCGGGCAGCGGCAGCACCGCGCCGAGCAGCGGATGGTTTCCCGCCCCGAGCCCGGCGGAGGTCACATCGGCGCCTCCGGCGGCGCCCTCCAGCCAGTAACGGCCGTGCTGGAAGGCGTAGGTCGGCAGGTCCACCCGCCGTCCCCCGGGCAGCAGGGCGGACCAGTCCACGCGGACGCCCCGGGTCCAGAGCCCGGTCAGCGCCTTGAGCAGTGCCCCGGGTTCGGTGAGCGGTGTCCGCAGGCTCGGCTGGAAGGTGACGGTGTCGTCCTCGGGCAGGCAGTCGCGTCCCATGGCGGAGAGCACGCCGCCGGGGCCGAGTTCGAGGAAGGTGGTGACGCCGTCGGCGTGGGCGGCCTGGATGCCGTCGTGGAAACGGACGGCTTCCCGGACGTGGCGGACCCAGTACTCCGGGTCGCGGAGTTCGGCGGGGTCGGCGAGCCGGCCGGTCACATTGGACACCACCGGCAACCGGGGCTCGGCGTAGGTGAGTTGCCCGACGACCGTGCGGAACTCCGCCAGCATCGGCTCCATGAGCGGCGAGTGGAAGGCATGACTCACCCGCAGCCCCTTCACCTTCCGGCCGCGCGCCTCCAGTACCGCGACCACCTGCTCCACCGGCTCCGCGGCACCGGAGAACACCACCGATGCCGGGCCGTTCACCGCTGCGATACCGATCTGCTCGCGGCCCTCCAGGAGCGCGCGCACCTCGTCCTCGGCGGCCGCCGCCGACACCATCACGCCGCCGCTCGGCAGGGCCTGCATCAGCCGCCCGCGAGCCGCGACCAGCTTCGCCGCGTCCGCCGGCGACCAGACACCCGCGAGATGGGCCGCGGTGACCTCACCGATGGAGTGGCCCAGCAGCACGTCGGGGGCCACGCCGTAGGACTCGACGAGCCGGAAGAGGGCGACCTCCAGCGCGAACAGTGCCGGCTGCGCGTACTGCGTCTGGTGGAGGAGTTCCTCCTTGCCGCTGCCGGGCGCGGCCCAGACGACCTCGGTCAGCGGGCGCGGCAGCAGACCGTCGAACTCCGCGCACACCTCGTCCCAGGCCCGTGCGAACACCGGGTACGCCGCGTGGAGTTCGCGGCCCATGCCCGGCCGCTGTGCGCCCTGGCCGGTGAACAGCGCGGCGAGCCGTCCCTCGCTCACGGCCCGCGGCTGTGCGGTGTCCTCGGCCAGCGCCCGGATTCCGGCGAGCAGTTCTTCCCGGCCGGTGCCGGTGACCGCCGCGCGGTAGTCCAGTCCGGCGCGCGTGGTCACCAGCGAGAAGCCGATGTCGACCGGGTCCAGCTCGGGACGGGCCGCCACGTGGGACGCCAGGCGCCCGGCCTGGGCGGCCAGTGCCTCCCGGGACCGTGCGGACAGCACCCAGGGGACGATCCCGGTGCCGGATGCCGCGGTGGCCGGTACGTCCTCCGGGTCCGTCGGCTGCCCGGCGTCCTGCTCCGGCTCCGGCTCCGGCTCCGGTGCCTGCTCCAGGACGACATGCGCGTTGGTGCCGCTGATCCCGAAGGAGGACACGCCCGCCCGGCGGGGGTGGCCCGAATCCGGCCACTCGCGTGCCCGGGTGAGCAGCTCCACCGAGCCGGCCGACCAGTCCACATGCGGCGAGGGCTCATCCACGTGCAGGGTCTGCGGCAGCACCCCGTGCCGCATGGCGAGCACCATCTTCATCACCCCGGCCACCCCGGCGGCGGCCTGGGTGTGCCCGAGGTTCGACTTGATCGAGCCCAGGTAGAGCGGCTGTTCCTCCGGCCGGTCCTGTCCGTACGTGGCCAGCAGTGCCTGGGCCTCGATCGGGTCACCCAGCTTCGTGCCGGTGCCGTGGGCCTCCACCGCGTCCACATCGCCCGTGGACAGCCGGGCGTTGGCCAGCGCCTGCCGGATCACCCGCTGCTGCGCGGGGCCGTTCGGCGCGGTCAGTCCGCTGCTCGCGCCGTCCTGGTTGACCGCGGAGCCCCGCACCACGGCGAGGATGGGATGCCCGTTGCGGCGGGCGTCGGACAGCCGCTCCACCAGCAGCACACCGGCGCCCTCGCCCCAGCCGGTACCGTCCGCGGCCGCCGCGAACGACTTGCAGCGGCCGTCCGCCGCGAGACCGCGCTGCCGCGAGAAGTCGATGAAGGTCTCCGGGGTGAACATCACGGTCACCCCGCCGGCCAGCGCCATGCTGCACTCGCCGGCCCGCAGGGCCTGAATCGCCCAGTGCAGCGCCACCAGCGAGGAGGAGCAGGCGGTGTCCACCGTCACCGCCTGGCCCTCCAGGCCGAAGAGGTAGGCCACCCGGCCCGAGACGACGCTGGAGTCGGCGCCGTTGCCCTGGAACGCCGCGATGTCCTCGGCGACACCGGAGACGCCGGAGCCGTAGTCGTGGTACATCACGCCGGTGAACACGCCGGTCTTGCTGCCCCGCAGCGAGGTCGGGTCGATGCCGGCACGTTCGATGGCTTCCCAGGACACCTCCAGCAGCAGCCGCTGCTGGGGGTCCATGGCCACCGCCTCGTGCGGGGAGATGCCGAAGAACCCGGGGTCGAATTCCGCCGCCCCGTGGAGGAATCCGCCCTCCCGGGTGTACGAGGTGCCGAGGTGCTCGGGGTCGGGGTGGTACAGCGAGTCCACGTCCCAGCCGCGGTCGACGGGGAACTCCGAGACGCCGTCGGTCCCGGCGGACACCGCGTCCCACAGTTCCTCCGGCGAGGACACCCCACCCGGATAGCGGCACGCCATTCCTACGATGGCGATCGGCTCGGACTCTTTCCGCTCGGTTTCGGTCAACCGTGCCCGGGTATCCCGAAGCTCAGCCGTTGTCCGCTTGAGGTACTCGAGCAGCTTTCCCTCGTTGTTCGCCACCGTATTCCACTCCACTGAATCGGTCGGAGGACCTTTACGTCGATGACACCGAAAGACACCGAACGCCACGACACCGGTACGGCGCACACGGCGGCGGCAGACCCTGCCGCGCCGGGCGCCGCATCATTCGCCCTGATGAGGGCGCGCATTGAGGCCGAGCAGTCGGCTTCCCAAGAATTCCAAGCTCGACAGATCCCCCTTCGACTCACTGCGGGCCACGCTACGGAATCGCCGGTGGGTACTCCAACCCCTAGCCGTCCCCTAAGGGATATCGCGCAACCCTGAGATAAGGGTGGGGCGATGAGGGCTGATCAGGGGTTGATACCGGCGGTCCCGGTCAGGGTCGCGGTGAATTACCCGGTGTACGGGTGTGAAGCGGAGAAGTTCCGCGCGTGGATACGGATCGCACGGAAGGCCGGGTGGCGAAATACTGGCCGCTGCTCCCGCACGCTCCGGGCCCGCCGGCAACCCCACGGCCGTACCGCTCAGCAGTGATGGCGCGGCCATTTTCCCTGCTCACGGCAGCAACGGGTAGATGGGCGGCCCCTGGGCACCAGAGCCGGAGAACGAACGAAGCGCACGCAATCCCACTTCTCTTGCGGCTCTCAGGCTAGAGCCGGGATCCACGCGCCGGCTACCCCTATCCGGTACCCACGAACCCCCTAATTTGCGCCATGCGCCGATGTCCGATGGGGCGTCACATCGGTGACAGGCGAGGAGCGGACCGGATACGCTGAAGCCGCTACGGCGGTCATCCGCAACGGTGTTGACGACCGCAGCACGAGACAAGGGGAGGATTCATATGCCCAGGGGGGCGGCCCGCGTCCGGGTCCTCGCGTTAGCACTGGTACTGCTGACCGTGGGATGCACGGACAAGGGGCATTCCAATAAAGCGACCGATCTCAAGGACAAAGCTTCGGCCTGTGTGAAGGCACTGCGGATCGTCGATCTGGTGCCGGATCCGAAGAAGGCCGAGGACTACGAGAAAAAGGGCAAGGATTTACGCGAGCTGGCGAAGGACGTACGTGACCGTGATGTCGCGGCGGCCATGCGCCAGGTGGCCCATCAATACGGCATGGCACGAACCGAGGCCGCGCGTGATTTCGGCCGGGTGGCGGTATGGGTCAAGGCAACCGTCACCAATATCAAAGCGCTGAAAAAGGTGTGTGCCTGACCATGGGGCAGACTGAAGCGCAAGCCGGGGACTCCCCCATCGCGCCGGCCGTCGAGCGGGACTCCGGTAGGGCGGCGCGGACCGCCGTGCTGTTCCCCGGCATGGGCCGGTTCGATTTCGCGAGCGCCGGCCGGTTCCTGGTGCTCGACCCGTACGCCCGCGCCCGGCTCGCGGTCGCCGACGAGGTGCTCGGCTTCTCCGTACTGGAACGGTTCCACGAGGCCGGCGCCGACTACTCCGAGTACGCCCAGCTGGCGTTTCTGATCGCTTCGCTCGCCGCCGCGGACCGGGCCGAGGACCGGTTCGGTATGCGGCCGGACGTCTGTGCCGGAGCCAGCTTCGGACAGAAGGCAGCGGCCGTGTACGCCGGTTCGCTCGATTTCCCCGATGCCGTACGGATGACGGCGGAGCTGGCGCGCTGCGAGAAGGAATACTTCACCACCGAGCACTCGGACGTGGTGACACACGCCGTTTACCGCGTCCCGGACGAGGAGTTCCACGCCCTGCTGGACGAAATGCGGGCACGGGGCGACTGGTTCGACATCTCCGGCGAGCTGGACCGCGGGTTCTACATGGTGTCCCTGCCCGAATCGCGGCTGGAGGATTTCATCCGTGCGGTGCGGGACCTCGGCGGGTACTCGATGTACACCATGCGCCCGCCGGTGCATTCCCGTGCGTTCGGCGCGCTGCGCCGCAAGGCGGAGGCCGAGGTCTTCACCCGGTACCGGATCAAGGCGCCCCGGCTCCCCGTCATCTCGGACGCCGACGGCACGGTCGTGGACTCCGCCGAGGCGATGCGCACCATGCTGCTGGACACCTTCGACCGGGCGATCCACTGGCCGGCCATGGTGACCTCGATGGCCGCCCTCGGCGTGGGCACCCTCCATGTCACCGGCGCCGATGACATGTTCCACCGGCTGAACTGCACCGCCCGCGCCTTCGACGTCCGCACGGTCAACCCGAAGAACGCCCTGCGCCCGGGCCCACCGAAGCTCCGGAGCCGGGCGGCCTGAGGCCGGGCGGCCTGAGGCCGGGCCGCCTGAGGCCGGGCCGCCGCCCGAAGCCGGTCCGATGAGTCGGTACGGTCCCCCGGCTCCGGCCCACCGGACAGGCCCCCAGGACAGCCCTAGTCCAGATTCGCGCTGTTCAAATAAGCAAGGACCGCGAGCACCCGGCGGTTGGTGTCATTGGAGTTGGTCAGATTCAGCTTGCTGAAGACGCTGGCGATGTGTTTGCTCACCGCGCCTTCGCTGATGTAGAGGCGATGGGAGACCGCCGCGTTGGAACAGCCCTCTGCCATCAGCTCCAGAACCTCCCGTTCCCGGGCGGTCAGGGTGCCCAGCGGCTCCTGATGGGCGTTGCTCTCCACCAGTTTGGAGATGACCTCCGGGTCCATCGCGGTACCGCCCTCGGCGACCCGGCGCAGCGCGTCCACGAACTGCGTGGCGTTGAACACCCGGTCCTTCAGCAGATATCCGATGGCACCGGACCCGTCGGCCAGCAGTTCGCGCGCATAGAGCTGCTCGACGTGCTGGGACAGCACCAGTACGGGCAGGCCGGGGATCCGCCGGCGGGCCTCGTGCGCCGCCTGGAGCCCCTCGTCGGTGAACGTGGGCGGTAGCCGGACATCCACGATCGCGATGTCGGGCCGGTGCTCCTGCACGGCCGTGAGCAGCTCCGGGCCGGTCTCGACCGCGGAGACCACCTCGAAGCCGTGCGCGGTGAGCAGATGGGTCAGACCTTCGCGAAGCAGGTAGAGGTCCTCTACGAGGACAACACGCACGGAATCTCCAGAGTGACTGTGGTGGGGCCGCCAAGTGGACTGTGCACGGCGAGACTTCCGTCGAAGGTAGCGAGCCGCCGCTGGACGCCGCGCAGCCCGCTGCCCTTCGCCGGATCGGCGCCCCCGACCCCGTTGTCGGTGAGCGCGATTCGCAGCTGGTTCGCCGTGTAGCGCACATCGATGTGCACACGGCCCGCGTCGGCGTGTTTGGAAACATTGGTGAGCAGTTCGGACACCGCGAAGTAGGCGGCGGATTCGACCGGACGCTCGGGACGGCCGGGCAGCTCGATCCGCAGACCGACGGAGAGCGGCGAGTCCAGGGCCAGCCCGCGGATGGCGTCCGCGATCCCGCGTTCGGCGAGCACCGGCGGGTTGATCCCGCGGATCAGATGGCGTAACTCGATGAGTGCTTTCGCGGAGGCTTCCCTGGCGGTCCCGACCATCGTCTTGGCGGCAGCCGGGTCCCGTTCGATGAGTGCCTCGATGGCGCCGAGTTTCATCCCCATGGCCACCCACTGCGCCTGCGCCCCGTCGTGCAGATCCCGTTCGATCCGGCGCAGCTCCGAGGACAGCGTCTCCCGGGCCTCCATCCGGGTCTCGGTGAGCTGGTCCACCCGGCGGCCGAGCAGCGCCGACTTGGTCGGCCCGAGGAGGAGCCAGCTCCACAGGCCGTGCAGCCGCAGCAGCGGGAGGGCGAGCAGACACCCGGTGAGGGTGCCGACCACACCGATCAGGGGGGCGGTCACGATCGGGTAGTCGCCGAGGACCGGGACACCGCGGGTCAGCAGGGGCCAGCTCTCGAAGGTGTGGAAGTCGACGAAGAGCTGAAGCAGCGATGCCCAGGCCCAGGACCAGATCAGACCGAAGAAGCAGTATCCGGTGACCAGGACGGGGACCGCGGCGAGCAGCACGCCTACCACCGGGTCGAGCAGCAGCCAGAGCAGGTCCCGCCAGGTGGCCAGGTCCCGGGCGTTCTGCCGGTAGCGCAGGGACCGCAGCGCCATCTCCGGGGTGCGGTACAGCGTGCGGCCGATCTGGTACGTGCCGTCGGGCCGGGGCGGTGGCAGGACCGGTTCGGGAAGATAGGGCCGGTCGATCCGGATGCCGGTCCACTCCTGGATCTGCTGCCGGCGCCAGGAGGTGAGCTGCCGCCCGGCGACCAGCACGGTCGGCCAGGCCCACAGCAGGATCGGCACCATCGCCAGCACATGCATGAGGGCGGCGGCCATTTCGGCGACCGCGAGTCCGGCGGTCAGGGCCAGCCGCCAGGTGGCGAGCCCCCCGCGGCCGATCCAGATCAGCGCACGCCGTATTCCGGAGTCGGCGGCGGACGCGAGGAGTTGGCAGGTCCAACGGCCGTGCAGATGGAGCAGGGCCGGCCCGAAGCCGAAGCCGGCCAGTGCCGTCGCCACGGCGACCGGGACGGTGATCCCGGGGTGTCCCGGCCGGTACCACGGGGAGGTGGCGCCCACCACGACCAGGGTGAGCGGCAGCAGCGCCGTGATGCTGCCGGCGACGGGGTTGATCAGCATCCACAGGATGTCCCGCGAGGTCGCCGGGTCCTTGACCAGCCAGTCCCAGCGCCGTTCGTAGGAGAGCTTCTTCGGGGTCAGGTAGAGCCGGTTCTTGTAGCGGTACCAGCCGTCGGGTTCGGGTTCGGGTGGTGGCGGCGGGGGCTGGTACGGCACCGGGATGTCCACCCCGCACCACCGCCCGGCGAGGGCGCGGTAGACGTTGAGCGGATCGCGGTACCACTGGGCGAGCGACTGGATGCCGAAGAGCGTGCCGAGGCCGACGGCGGCCAGCATCGGCCCGGCGGTGAGTCCCAGCCCGAAGAGCACGAGGCCGCGCAGGGGCGCCCAGAGGTGCCGTCCGAACATCGCTCTCCCCGTGTTTCCGATGCCCCCCGGCGGGAGCGATCGCCGCCTGCCACAATACCGACCGGAGGCAGCGGTTCCCGGTTTCTTTTGGCCGACACCCCTGTCCTCAATAGGGAGGCATTGGCCGGGAATCGATCGTCAATTCCCGGGGAACCGCGCGCTATCCACGATCCGGGGCATATCCGCGACGCGTACCGTGGCGGATCGGCCCCTTCCGCACGGCCATCCGGATCACCACCGCTCTCCGCCCCACGCCCCAACAGCTGGCTGGAAAAGGCGCCTTGACCCCTTCGAGGATGGCCAAGTGAAGCCGCCGACGGCACTTTGTCCGCGGAGTCCGGATCATCTCTCCCCGGTAAGGAATGAGATATCGGGTAACCGGGGTAGAGGTAGCTCCACCCGTCGTGTAGCCGTAGGTTGATTCACGGAATGGATCGCCACGGCATATTTTCTGCTTACGACGATTCACGATACGCAAAGGTCCATACCGGCTCCCCTCCCTCATCGCCAGGAGGTATTCGATGCGGTCGTCGCGCGGTGCAACCGTCGCACCGGCCCGGGTCTACGGCGTCGGCGTCCGCGCCGGTCACCTCGTCGTGCATGACCCCCTGACCGGGACGACCCACCACCGGAACCAGCTGATCACGGTGGGCCGCACGATGCTGCGGGCGAGCGAGGTCGCCGCGCACCCGGTGGCCGACCTGGCCGCGCTGGGTGGCTCGTCGGCCCTCGGGGTGCGCTGGTCCCCGGTGGTGCAGCGCGATCCGTCCCCCACGTGCGTGCCGGCGGATTCCGTGCACCGCCGTGCGGCACGCGCGCTGGCCTGCGTCGGGCTGCTCACCGTGGACCTGCACGAGGTCGATCCGCTGCCCACCCCCGCGCTCACCGACATCGCCGGCCATCTCACCGACGACGGCTGCACGGTCAGCCTCACCACCGAACGCTGCCCGGCCGAGCGCCACGCGGAAGCGCTCGCCGACTGTGTCGACGCACTGCGCATCTGCGTGGACACCGCTCTCACCCGGCAGCATCGATTAGGGCCCGACGAGCGCGAGCACCGCCTCAGATCCCTGATCTCCGGCACCCGTGCCACCGTCGCGGCCGGGCTGCCCACCCAGCTGTACACCCGCGTCATCCCGCCCCCGCCGGGGAACGCGGCGACCCAGTGG
Organism: Streptomyces sp. bgisy130; assembly: GCF_057708345.1. Lineage (NCBI taxonomy): Bacteria > Bacillati > Actinomycetota > Actinomycetes > Kitasatosporales > Streptomycetaceae > Streptomyces > Streptomyces sp. bgisy130. The sequence continues at coordinate 58,769 of NZ_JBYISA010000016.1, read as the reverse complement.
CTGGTCGAGCTGGCGGACGCCGTCGGCGCGCACGGGGTGACCTTCGCCCGCCCCCAGGAGGACGGCACGCTGGCGATGCCGGACCCGGCCGACTGGGTCGCCGACGCACCGCCCTGCGGGACGCTCAAGCCGCTGGACCTTCCGCTGGACACGGTGTGTCTGCGCGCCGATATCTGAGGAAACCGAGGAAGCAGAGGAAGCCGAGGAAACGGAGGAAGCCGTCCGCCGCGCCCGTACCGGCGCGCGGCTTCGACTCCCTTACTACAGCCGCCAGTTGGCGCCATGCACCCCCGTCAGTCAGGCGATATCCGCGATGTCCGCCGGGAGCCCGACCGGCAGATCCGCCCGGCGCTTGATGTTCAGCTTCCGGTACACCCTCGTCAGATGCTGTTCCACGGTGCTCACGGTGATGTGCAGCTTCCGGCCGATCTCCCGGTTCGTCCGCCCCAGCGCGGCAAGCGCGGCCACCCGGCGCTCGGCCTCGCTCAGCACGGCCATGCCCTCGGCGTCCTCCCACTGGCTCGTGGCCGGCTCACTGTTCAGCGGCTCCCTGGTGGCGAGCAGCTGATGGGACAACTGCTCGGCATGGCAGCTCTTGGCCAGTTGCAGCGCGCGGCGCCGGATCAGCTGGGCCCGGTCCAGTTTGCCGAGGATCTGCCAGACCTGACCGAGTTCGACGAATGCCTGGGCCAGCTGGTAGCGGTCCCCGCCGGCCTGCAACAGATCGACCACCTCGCCGAGCAGCGGCAGCCGTTGTTTGAGGTCGCTGACCGAGGCGAGGATGCCGAGGGAGATCCCGCGCATCCGGGTGGAGTCCGGCCCGATCATGCGCAGTTGATCCTTGATGAGCTCCCTGGCCCGGTCGGTCTGACCGACCCGGACCAGGGCCTGGGCCAGGTCTCCGCGCCAGGGCAGCGTCATCGGGTGATCAAGCTTCCACTTGACCACGAGATCACCCACGGCCTCGAAATCCTCCAGCGCGGCATGCGGCCGGTCCGTCGCGAGATGAAAATGCCCCCGCGCCGTCCGGTACTGGAGCCCGTAACGGGTGTCCATCATGGACTGCGGGATCATGTGGTCGAGAAATACCTCGGCTCGGGCGAAATGGCCGCGCATCGTCGCGGCGTGTATCGCGTGGGACAGCGGTGAACCGATCGCCACACCCCAGCTGCGTGCGGAGAGGGCCGTCAAGGCGCTGCAAGCGTCCCGTTCCGCATCGGCCAGATCGCCGAGCCGGAGGCTGACCGCGGCCCGGGTGTCCAGCAGCACCCCGCGCCAGGCGGCGGCGTGCTGGCCCTCGGCCTTCTGGAGCAGCTCATTGCACCAGTACATCGCGCGCTCGAACCGCTCGGCAGCGAGGAGTTCATGCAGCGCGGAGATCACGGATGCCAGCGGAGTCTCCCGGACCCGTGCCTTTTGCAGCACCTGCTCGGGTCCGTCCACGACCGGGGTGTGCGCGGTGCCACGAGGAAGAACGGCGGTGTGCGGCCGGCGCACCGGGGCCGGGGAAGCCGTGGGTTCAGCCATCGCGGCGTGCCGTTCGACCCGGGCGAAGATCTGCGGATACCAGCGGGCGAGCCACCGGCGGGTCAGTCTCCGTTCGGCCGGATCGCGGGAGCCGTCTGCCTCGGGCGGGGTCCCCAGGCATTCCAGCGCGCGCACCGCTTCCTCGGGGCGGCCGTGCCATGCCAGCGAACGGACCAGCCGCATCACCTCACGGCAGCTGAGCAACTCCTTCTCCAGCGCCGTCTGCAAGGGCCCGTGGTGCCGGCTCGCGGCCGCGGGGCTGATCGTCCACTGCACCCAGGCGAGCCGCGCGGTGAGCATGGCGCGCTTGTGCTCGTCGCCGCAGGAGCGGCTGGCGAACTCCAGGTACTGCACGGCCTCCGCCACCTTGCCGCCCGCCAGCGCCTGCTCCGCGTGGGCCAGCGCCTGATCGGCGGCGGCATGCAGCACCCGGGCGGCCCAGGGCTCTTCGGCCTCGCCGGCGGCCAGCAGGTAGCCCACCACGTCCGAGGGCGCCACGCCGTCGTGGTGCAGCAATTCGGCCGCTCGGCGGTTCAGCGCGGAACGCTCCTCGGGCGTGAGTTCGTCCAGTACGGCGGTCCGTGTGCCGTGGTACCGGAACTGGGCGTCGGTGGTCAGCCCCGCCAGTTCCAGCGTTTCCAGCGCACCGCCCACGACCGACGGCCGGACGTCCAGGAAGCGGGCCAGCAGCGCGGGGGCGGCGAACTCGCCGAGCACCGCGACCGCCCGTGCCGTCCGCAGCAGTTGCGGGCCGCCGCGACGCAGGATCGCCAGCACGGCCCTGGTGAAGGCCGGCCCGGTGACCGGCTCGACCGCCGCTCCGGCGGCCGCTTCCTGGTCGGGCGCCAGGCTGTCGTCGATCAGGGCGTGCGTCAGCAGGGGATTGCCCCCGGTCACGGCGTAGCTGCCGGGTGCCTGCTGATCGGCCACCAGGGAGTCCAGCCGCTGCGCGAGAAGCTGCCCGACGCCCTCCGGAGACAACGGGGACAGCGTGAACTGCCGGGAATGCGACCGCCGGAGCGCCTCCGCCACCAGCTCGGACGGAGGTTCGGTCCCCTGGCTGAGCAGCAGCATCACCCGCGCCGTGCCGATCCGGTGCTGGAGGTAGGTCAGCACGTGCAGCGAGGCGCTGTCAGCGAACTGGTGATCGTCCACGGTGATCACCAACGGCCCCTGCCGGCTCAGTTCGAGCAGCCCGACGCACAGGTCGTGCGCGGCCCTGGTCCCGGACTGCGCGGAGGACGGTGCTTCGCTCCCCACCTGGGGCGTGGTCAGGCCGGCCAGGTGGGACAGCGACTCGGTGGCTTCCGGCGGGGTGGTCGCCCCGCTGAGGAACTGCTCGATCACACCGAAGCGGAGCGATTGCTCGCTGGGCGCGCCCGAGGCCCGCAACAGCGTGGCGCCGGCCGCCACCGCATGCTCCTCGAATGCCCTGAGCAGGGCAGTCTTACCGCTGGCGATTCCCCCTCGTATCACCGCTACCTTGCCGGACCCCTTGGCGCTGGCACTCAATGCGGCGCGTAGCTCCGACATCACTGCTTCTCGTTCCACTAACCCCATGCAGCTCTTCCTCCCCGAAGAAGAACCCCGGGCGTACCTCTCCTGCCCGAGGCAATGCACATTCCCCACAAGATTTACCTGGACGACGGCAGTGCCGGGCGGCGCGAGTGCCGCACCGCTCATCGGAATGCTCATCGTCATCAACATTTTCCCGCCGTTTGAAAAACAGGACACCCCGCCGATCCGGATCCCCGGAGTGCGTATCACGCATAAGGATCCAGCGATGAAGAAGTGTTGATTCCACACCGACCACTCAGGTGCAATCTGACTGCCGAGTAAATTCGGCGAACGTCGATCAACCGCAGTTGTAAAATTTGACTCTAGAGTCAATATTGCATTTCAGAAATCACAGAAAGCAAGAAGGCAACATTGCCTCCGGACGCACGATTCCACACCACCGAACACTTATCTCAGGGGTGGAAATTCCAACCGGAAAACGGCTGGAAAGCCGAACTTTCACCAAGAAGACCGACCCCCCGAACGCCGGAAACGTGCGCTTGAAACCCGAACCAGAAAACATCAAGAGACATTAAAGTCGACGTTTTCATGTCGCAAAGGCACTGCGGCCAATAATATGGACGATCACACCCCCGAGGTTCAAGCCGGTCCACTGTGACGGCAGTCACATGGAGGCCACTAAGTGTACGCCACCGACCGGCCCGGCATTCTCGCGAATTTCGGAATCCGACCCGGGACCAGCCGCCGCGGAATTTCAGGTTCCGGGAGCCGGCACATCGCCACGGAATTCATGATTCCGCAGTTTGCGTTGCCCCTGCCTGCACAAACGCGAACCGGCCGGACCATCCGGAACACCACGTTCGACCACCGGAACAACCGCCTCCACCGGCGGTCGACGACGCAGCGCCGCCAGATGTTCACACGACGCGGCAACCACGCTTCTCGGCCTTCCGGGCCTTCCGCAAGGGCTCCTGAGTATGAGTCACGCAAAAGTGCGCTTGAGCAACCAATAGGGCGTCGCGCACCATCAGCGCAGCCCACGGGCCGAAACTCCGGCAGCACCCGGGTGGACGAGCGGCAGCCCATGGACCCCAACGACCGGCGCACACTCCTCCGCACCGTCACACCGCGACCACCCCACGGACCACCCCACCCATCAGCGCAATCCGCGCCGGGACGACGGAAGTTGGCGTGGCAGCGCTTGACCCCGCCTTGACTCGCGTACACGGGGTGCTACCCAGAGTAAGTTCAAGAACTGACCTGTGAGTAACCCGCAAAAGTCAGCTCGCCCCGCCGGCCCGGCATCCCCGCGGATCGCGCTGCGAAGGAGGCCAGGGGCGGTGCACGGGCACCTGAGCCGGTGCGGCGGAAGATGGCCGAAAGGAATTACCCGGGTGGGGCACGGCGCAGCTATCACGGCCGCCGGACAGGAAGGTGAACCACGGAGGAAAACCGGCAGGCGGAATTGCCCGGCGAAAGCAAGATCGAGCATGCTGCCTCCACGGTGGACCCTCGAACGCCGCGGTGACGGTGGGCAGTCCACGACGAAGACGACCGCGCGTACGCCGCGCTCCCCGCGTTCGCCGCATGCCTGGGCGCGGCAGCGCCGATGCCCGCGCTGCACTCCGCGCAACGTCCCTGGTGGGTCCGGCCCGCAACGGAATTCCCGCCGCGGCGGGACGAGGCCGGGGCGGCAAGAGAAGGGACCTTAGGGGTGCGGATAAGGGTTCCCTCCCCGCGCCCCCGCTTCCAGACTCGCCGTAGGTGAGGCACGTGCCCTGCCCTGTCGGCTGGGCGGCTCCCGCTGCTTTTCCGTAGTGATGCCGCATGTGAGGTCTGCCCACGAGGAAGGAAGCGTGCGACCAGTGAACGCAAAGATCTTTGCCCCTGACTCGGTGCGGACCCTGTCCGAATTCGAGCACGACGCACTGTGCATCGCGCAGGTGCTCGGCGAACGCGGCGTGGGCCCCGGGGACCGGGTCATGCTCAAGGCCGGCAACTCGCCCGCCTGGGTGGCGACGCTGCTCGGGCTGATGCACATAGGCGCCTCGATCGTGCTGGTCGACCAGCAGGAGCATGCGGAGCCGACCCGGCGGATCATCCTGCGGACCGGTACGAAGCTGGTCCTCAGTGATGAGGACTCGCCGCTCGACAGCAGCCAGGAGGCCGTGCATCTCTACGAGTTGCTGGTGTCCGCCGCCGGCCGGCAGGTCACCGGCGAGCGGCTGACCGCCGACGCCTGGTGCGAGCTCCCCGACGGCCTGATCATGTGGACCTCCGGTTCGACCGGCTCCCCCAAGGGTGTGGTCAAGTCCGGTCGCAAGTTCCTGAAGAACCTCGAACGGAACGCGGCGCAGGTCGGGCACCGGGAGGACGACGTCCTGCTGCCACTGCTGCCGTTCGCCCACCAATACGGCCTCTCCATGGTGCTGATCGCCTGGCTGAAGCGCTGCTCGCTGGTGATCGCCCCTTACCGGCGGCTGGACCGCGCGCTGCTGATGGCGGAGGAGTCGGGGGCCACGGTCATCGATGCCACGCCGTCCAGCTACCGCAGCATGCTCAACCTCGTCTCACGGAAGCCGAGTCTGCGCCCCGGGCTCGCGCGGGCGCGGATGTTCTGCGTGGGCGCGGCGCCGCTGGACGATCCGCTGGTCGGCCAGTACGAGACGGAGTTCGGGCGGCCGCTGCTGGACAGCTACGGCAGCACGGAGCTGGGCAATATCGCCTTCGCGACGCCGGACAATCCCGTGGCGTGCGGGCAGGCGATGGACGGTATCCGGGTGCGCGTCGTCGACGACGACGGCCGGGCGGTCCCCGCGGGCGAGCCCGGCGAGGTGGAGGTGAACACCCCCGACGCGCTGGAGGGCTATCTCGCCGAGGACGGCACCCTCCAGCCCGCCCCCCAGGGCTGGCAGCGCACCGGCGATCTCGGCCGGCTCGACACGGACGGCAATCTCTTCGTCCTCGGCCGCAAGTACGCGGTGCACCGCAAGGGTTACACCCTCTACCCCGAGCTGATCGAACGCGGCGTGGCGGCCCAGGGCTGCTCCGTCAGGATCGTCGCCCTGCCCGACGAGCGGCGTGGCGCCCAGCTCGTGTTCTTCGTGGAGGACGACCAGGGCCGGGAGGACACGTACTGGCGCGAGCGGCTCTGTGGCATGCTCGCGGCCTACGAGCACCCCGACCGGGTTGTCGTGCTCGAACACTTCCCGCTCAACCGCAACGGCAAGCCGGACAAACGGCAGTTGGAGCAGCTCGCCCAAGCCCGCGGCCGGTGAGGCCGCCGTGCTCGCCGGTCCAGTTGACGTTGGCGACGTGGAGCCGACTCTCGAAGGCGCGGGCGGGCACGAGGGTCCGGGCGGCGAAATCCCCAACTAGCTCCAGGCTCCCGCCGACTTACCGTGTGACACCCACTCCCTGACGTACCATCAGGTCGAGTTCGCGTGATCGTCGGCGGGCCCCTGTGATAGAAGTACCTGGATCGTCGGCACCGACGATCTCCGGGCCTCGACGGGAGTGACTCCCCAAGCGGTCCCGGCGGCGGCCGCCCTCGCACACGGCGGCGCAGCCCAGCGCCAAGGCTTTTTCGGCCCCCTTCCTCACCACCACGGCAACGGCCTCGTCCCCTCGCCGGTTCCTCTTCGCTCTGCGCCCGGTCAGATACCGGCGCTCAGTGCTGCCTGGATCCACAGGTCACGACCGGGCCTTTCCGCTGAATCCGAAATATGCCTAGGTTGCACCCAGGGCTTGCCGTGCCCCGGGACCGCCGCAGACCGGAACGCCCTCAGCATCTGGAGGACAGCATCTTGCACCGCAGCACCCCGACATCCGAGCCGTCCACGAACTCCGCTGATTTTCCCCGCCAGTTCGCCCGCAGCCGCCGTTTCTCCCTCGGCGTGCCCAGGCATTTCACCGTCTCCCCCGACGGCCGCCGGGTGCTCTTCGTCCGTACGGTCTCGGGCACCGATCCGGTGGGCCGGCTGTGGCAGTACGAGGACGGCGCGGAAAGGCTGCTCGCCGATCCGGCGCTCCTGGTAGGGGCCGGTTCCGGGGCGGTCCCCGAGGAGGAGAGGCTGCGCCGGGAGCGCGCCCGTGAGCGCTCGGTGGGAGTGGTGTCGTACGCGACCGACGATGCCGCCCGTATGGTGGCGTTCGCGCTGTCGGGGGCCCTGTGGGCGGTGCGTACCGACGGCGGCACACCGTTCTCCGTCCCCGCGGCCGGTCCGGTGGTCGACCCCCGCCCCTCCCCCGACGGCCGGTACATCGCCTATGTGAGCCGCCGCTGCTTCCATGTCGTCGATCTGACCGGCGCCGACCGGCAGCTGGCCCGTGCGGAGGACCCGGAGATCTCCTACGGGCTCCCCGAGTACGCGGCCGCCGAATCGATGCATCGGTCGCGCGGCTACTGGTGGGCGCCGGACAGCCGCCGCGTCCTGGTGGCGAGGGTCGACACCAGCCCCGTGGAACGGCGTTACATCAGCGATCCGGCCAACCCGGCGAAACCGCCGCAGGCGATCCGCTACCCGGCGGCCGGCACCGCGAATGCGGAGGTCACCCTGGAGGTCCGCTCGCTGGAGGGCGAGCGGGTCGAGGTGGAGTGGGACCGTAAGGCGTACGAGTACGTCGTGGCGGCCGGCTGGGACGCGCACGGTCCGTTCGTCACCGTGCAGAGCCGCGACCAGCGCATAGTGCGCACGCTCGCGGTCGATCCGGAGACCGGTGCCACCGAGGTGCTCCATGAGCGGACCGACCCCGCCTGGGTGGAGATCACCGAGGGCGTCCCGGCCCGTACGGCATCGGGTGCCCTGGTGCTCCCCGAGGACGAGGGCGACACCCGCTATCTGACCGTCGGCGGCCAACGGGTCACCCCGGAGGGGCTACAGCTGTGCGCGGTCCTCGGGGTCGAGGGTGAGCGGGTGCTGTTCACGGCGAGCGACGACCCGCTGGAGACCCATGTGTGGTGCCATGAACCCGGCCACGGCCTCCGCCGGCTCAGCCGGGAGCCCGGCAGGTACACAGGGGCGGCGCGGGGCGGCACGGTCGTCCTGGCCGGCCTGACCCCGCGGGGCAACGAGGTGGGCGTACTGCGGGGTGACGGGGCTGCTGAGGATTCCGGGGCTGCCGGGGGCCCGCCGTACCAGGCCCTCACCTCGCTCGCCGAGGAGCCGTCGATCACCCCGCGACCGGTCCATCTGACGCTCGGCGAACGGAAGTTGCGCGGCGCCCTCTACCTGCCGTCGTGGCACGAGGAGGGCACCGGAAAGCTCCCGGTCCTGCTCGACCCGTACGGGGGGCCGGGTATGCAGCTCGTGGGGCGGGCCCGGGGGTGGTTCACCTGTGTGTCGCAGTGGTTCGCCGAGCAGGGGTTCGCGGTGCTGGTGGTCGACGGGCGCGGAACCCCGAACCGTGGCCCGGCCTGGGAGAAGACCATGCACGGCGACCAGCTCGGCCCGGCGCTGGAGGACCAGGTGGACGCGTTGCGGGCGGCCGCGGCGCACTGCGGCGACCTGGATCTGACCCGGGTGGCGATCCGCGGCTGGTCGTTCGGCGGGTTCCTGGCCGCGGCCGCCGTGCTGTACCACCCCGAGATCTTCCACGCGGCGGTCGCCGGTGCCCCGCCCACCGACCAACGGATGTACGACACCCACTGGAAGGAGCGCTTCCTGGGCCACCCGGAGAACCAGCCGGAGAACTATGAGCGCGCCTCCCTCATCGGCCACGGCCATCTGCTGAGCCGCCCGCTGCTGCTGGTCCACGGGCTCGCGGACGACAATGTGGTGGCCGCACACACCCTCCGCTTCTCGGCCGAACTCCTCGCCGCGGGCAAACCACACAGCGTGCTGCCCCTGCCCGGCGCCACACATCTCCCGGCCGACGACGCGGTCAACGCCCAGCTGCTGCACTTCCAGCGGGACTTCCTGATGAACGCGTTGGAGGGGGGCACCGGCAAGGAGTGATGGGGGGTGAGGGCGGGTCGGTCGTCGGGCGGCCGGGTGGTGGGCGGCGCGACCGTCGGGCGGCCAGGTGGGGGCGGCGTCTCCCCCACGGGCCTCCTCGTCCGCTTCCGTCACACCTGCCCAGGCGTCCCCCGTCCGCCCGCCCACCCGTCCGCCTGCCGCCTGCTGCCTGCCGCCTGCCGCCTGCTGCCTGCTGCCGCCATCCGTGGGAGCGTCCGATAGCCGCTCCCACGGATGGCCCACCGCCGCATTGAACGCTCCCGGCCGTCGCTCCGTATGACCTTGTGCAACGTCCATGGAGCACATCGCGCACCGAAGGCACCACCAAGAACCGGAGGCACACCATGGCTCGACAGGCAGCGTCGGAGCGGACGGAGACCGCAGCGGTGACCGCGGCGGAGGAGGCCGGCCCGGCGCCGGCCGGACGTGGGACGGGGCGGCGGGCCGTCGTCGCGGCGGTCGGCGCGGCCGGACTCACGGCAGCGCTGGCGGCCTGCGGCGGCAGCATGTCGGACGCGGGGAGCGGGGACTCCAAGGCCACGGGTGACGACCAGGCCGCCCCGGAGACGAGCGGCGGAGGCGGCGACAGCGCTTCGGGCGGCACCGGCGGGAGCGGGGCCGACGGTTCCGCCGGCGGGGGCAGCGGCCCCACCCTCGCCAAGACGTCGGAGATCCCCAAAGGCGGCGGCAAGATCTTCAAGGGCGAGAAGGTCGTCGTCACCCAGCCCCAGGACGGCGACATCAAGGCCTTCTCCGCGATCTGCACCCACGCGGGCTGCGTCGTCGGCGAGGTCTCCGGCGGCACCATCAACTGCATGTGCCACGGCAGCAAGTTCGACATCACCGACGGCAGCGTAAAGACCGGCCCCGCCACGAAGGGCCTGGCTCCCGCCAAGGTGACGGTCAAGGGCGGCTCGGTCACCCTCGGCTGACGCAGCCCGGCGAGGCAGGAGTCTCGCCGGCCCCCTCAACTACTACCGCCGTGACATCAACTGCGCCGGCCTCCAATTCGTTTGCCGCAGGTCGGCCCGGTCGGATAAGAAACCTGCATGCTAAAGGGCAACAAGGTCGGGCTCAGGGCCCGGTACGAGGACGACATCCCGGTCCTGCGGGCCGAGCTCTACGACGACGTGGTCAACGCCTCGCGGGCCGAAGGCTCGCCGTGGCGGCCGATCACGCCCGGCTCGAAGGATCCGCGGCTCGTGGTGGACGACAAGGCGCAGGGGCTCGTCCAGTTCTCCGTAGTGGAGCTGGACGGCGGCACACTGGTCGGCACCGCGACGTTGTGGGGCATCGACAATCACCACCGGTCCGCGCACATCGGGCTGGGGCTGCTGCCGGCCTCGCGCGGCAAGGGCTACGGCACCGACGTGGTCGCGACGCTGTGCCACTACGGCTTCATCGTGCGCGGCCTACAGCGGCTACAGATCGAGACGCTGTCGGACAACACCGCGATGCTGCGCTCCGCCGAGCGCAACGGCTTTGTCCGCGAGGGCGTACTGCGCTCCTCGGCCTGGGTGATGGGCGAGTTCCTGGACGAGGTGCTGCTCGGTCTCCTCGCCCAAGACTGGAAGCCGGATTCGAAGGGCTAGCCAGGACGCTTCTGCTGGATCTCTTGCCAGGGGTCGCGGTCTCGGCTCGTCGGTGTCAGGTGTTGCCGGCGGGCCGGTCGGCGAAGATGCCCTGCTGCATGCCGGTGGCTTGTCCTACTTCGATGAGGTAGCCGTCGGGGTCGCGCAGATAGCAGCGCAATTCGGCTTTGCGGTCGAGGGGCGGGGTGAGGAATTCCGCTCCCTTGGCGCTCCACTGCCGGTGGCATTCCTCGATATCGGCGACGCGGATATTGAGGAAGCTGCTGACCGTGTTCGGGTCAGTGGGCGGGCGCAGCGTGACGTCCGGCTTGTCGGGGGTCGGCCCGCCGCCGGGGTTCATGATGATCCATCCATTGGCGAGCTTGACGATGCAGGGATTCTCGGCGAGGACCACTTCACCGCCCAGAACGTCGGAATAGAAAGCCCGGGATCGGGCTACGTCGGCCACCGTCAGGAAATGCGTGAGGAGCAGCCCGGTCTCTGGATAGGGAAGATCATCACGACTCATGCGCGACCTCCAGACAAAGAGGATGTTTCCGCACATAGTGACGTATAGATGCCTGCGTGGCGGCGGATGGACACGGGTGAGGGGGTGTGTCCTCGCTGGCGAGGCATCTCAACTCGTTATGAGAAGACGGCCACCATCTACCGCGGTGCATTCGACGTAGCAGGCATGGCCATCACGTCGCAGCGCGGCGATCAGGCCGTGCAGCCGACATAGCGGCCGAAAGGCCATTTAGGGCTTTCCGGCCATGCCCGCACACCCGCACAAGGTGCGGCCGGGTGAAGAAGCAGCCACAGAATCAACGAGCCCGCCCACGAGGCCGCAACCTCAGGACATCTAGCAGGAATCGTCGCGGCCGGGGAGGCCGGCAACTCCAGGATTGCGCACCCGAGTTCCTTCGTTCTCGTGGTCACCGAAGTGCTGGTGGACCGGATTCTGGCGGACGGCTGCGCAACGCAGCACCCCTGAACACCCGTTGTGGAGCGAATCGCAACGGCGGACTGTCACAGATCGCTGACGTGCCGTGTCTCGATGGGCAGCCGAAGAAAGGGGCCGCGTGTGATGCCGGGGTACCGACACATGCTCGTGGTGGGGTCAGGCCATGGCTGAGGACGCCTTCACCGAGCACCGGCCGCTGCTGTTCACCCTCGCCTACGAGATACTCGGCAGCGCCGCCGACGCCGAGGACGTGCTCCAGGAGAGCTACCTGCGGTGGAGCGCGGTCGATCCGGCCACGGTCGAGCATCCGCGCGCATACCTGGTCCGCGTCGTGACCCGCCAGGCCCTCAACTACCTGCGCGCGGTCCGGGCACGGCGCGAGGTGTTCGGCTACTCCCACGGCGAGATCGCCGCCTCGGTCGGGAAGACCGAGGTCACCGTCCGGCAGATGGCCCACCGCACCCGCCGGCACGTACAGGCGCGGCGTCGCCGCTTCGAGAGTCATCGCCGCCCCGATCAAGGACGTGTTCAGCTGGCTCACCACGACCACCAACTACACGGCCTCGTCCCTGATTCTGCGCTGCCGTCTGACCCGGCACGGCGAGTCCGCCCCGTATGGAGTCGGGGCGGTGCGCAGCCACCTCTGGCTGATCGGCTGGTTCCGGGAACGCATCACCCAGTACGACCCGCCGTACGCCACCGAGTACGTCGTCGAACGCAGTCTGCCGCCGTCCCGGCACGAACTCGGCCGCATGACCTTCACCGAGGTCGACGGCGGAACCCAGGTGCGCTGGACCACCCGCGCCGAGATCCCCGTCCCCTTGCTCGGCTCCTTCCTCACCCGCCACCTCGCGAGGCCGGTGATCACCCGCACCTTCCGCAACATCCTCGACGTCGCCAACACCGCACTGGCATCACGTCCCTAGTCCCGCATCAAGCGCGCCCGGCCGGGACGGCTGGGCCCCGTCGGATACCCGCCCGAGCCGGCCAGGGACATGGACAGCGCGTCGGTGCCCCGGTTGGAGCACCGGTTGGAGCACCGACGCGCCGACATCCGGATCAGCCCTGCCGCTCGCTGATATTGACCATCCACGTGATACCGAACTTGTCCGTGCACATGCCGAACACGTCCCCCCACATCTGCTTTTCCAGGGGTACGGCCACGGTGCCGTCCGCGGACAGCTTCTGCCAGTAGCCGCGCAGTTCGTCCGAGTCGTCGCCGGTCAGGCTCACCGCGAAGTTGTTCCCGGGCTTGTGCTCGGTCCCGGGCGGATTGTCGGCGGCCATCAGGGTGAACCCGCTGGCGGTCTCAAGCTGGCTGTGCATGATCTTGTCGGTGTATCCGGGCGGCGCCTCGGAGCCGAAGGCGCCGTAGGTGTTGACGGACAGGTCGCCGCCGAGGACCTCCTTGTAGAACTCCATGGCTTGCTTCGCTTCACCGGAGAAGCTGATGTACGGATTGAGGCGAGAGGTCATGAGCTGCCCCTTTCATGAGGAATGGTCAGCGCGGGCAGCCTACGTGCGTCAGAGGCAAAGTCGGATGACCTGGGACTCGTGGTCGCTCGGCTGGGCGGTGGTGTGGCACTGGGGCGCGGGTGGGGCGCTGGGGAGCGAGTGCGGTGATGGGGAGCGGGTGCGGTGATGGGGAGCGGGTGCGACGCATGCATCACCGTCCCGTTAGGCGCTGAACCGCTGAGCGTCCGCGCGCAGGCGCTTGCCCCGTTTACCCGTCGCAATTCTGATCGGGATCAGCACCGCCCACAACAGCTTCGCGGCCGTCGCCGAGACGAAGGCGATCGGGATGGCGACGGCGAAGACCAGCACCGTCGCCGCGAGGTCGACCACATCGTTGCGCGCGACGGGGTCGGACAGCACCGCTCTCCCCAGCCATGGGCGCTTCCACAGCACGATCGTCAGCGCGAGCTGCGTGGCACCCATGGCCGCGACGGCGCCGGAGTAAATGGCCACCGACTGCGGCTGGTCCCCGTACTCGGCCAGCAGGGTGGTGGGGAACGGCATCAGGGCGACCAGCCCCAGGCCCAGCAGCACCAGCTTGATGATCGTGCCGTCCACGTCCGTCACGTACCGGAAGGTCTCGTAATGCCCCCGCCAGAACGCCGCGATGACCACCAAACTGAGGACGTACGCCCAGACTTTGGGCATCACATCCCGCAGCGCCTGCGCGAATCCGGCGGAGTCCAGCCCGTCGGGCACCGCGATGTCCAGCGCCAGCAGCGTCATCGCGATGGCGAACACCCCGTCGGCCAACGCGAGGAGCCGGGCCGCGCTCCCCTCGTCATCCCGTACTGGCCGACCACCGTTCACCACGCCACTCTAGGATCATGCGCACCGGAATATTCCGATTTGCCCCTTGTACGTGTTGAGTGGCGACTGTCGGACCTCGTGAGCCGGTGGGTCATTCCGCGGCGGGTGGGCTTTCCGCAAGGGGGTGGGCTTTCGGCGGGGGCCGCGGCGGCGCTTTCCGCACACCAGGCAGTCAAACAACACAACCCCTGCCCGATACCGGGCAGAAAACTAGCCCTTTCATGCCTCCGGACGTATCGTCATCGCCCATGATCGCCATCGACGCCTTGTGGACTTTCTCTTTGATGGTGGGACTCCTGACCCTCACTCCCGGGCTGGACACCGCCCTCGTCCTGCGCACTGCCGCGCTCGGGCACCGCCGGCGCGCCTGGGGCGTGGTCCTGGGCATTCAGAGCGGCACCCTGATCTGGGGCACGCTCACCTCGCTCGGCGTGACCGCGCTGCTCACCGCGTCCCACCTCGCGTACGAGATCCTCCGCTGGGCCGGGGCCGCGTACCTGGTGTGGATGGGCGGCAGGATGCTGTGGGCCACTTGGCGCCGCTCGGTGGACGAGGCTCCGGAGACGCACGGGAGCGGGGCCGAGGCCACGTCGGGATCAGGCTCCGGCGACTCCCTGCTCGGCGGCTGGCGTCAGGGGATCACGACCAACCTCCTCAACCCGAAAATGGGCGCCTTCTATGTCGCGGTGCTCCCGCAGTTCCTCCCTGCCGACACCTCGCACCTCGCTGCGGGCGTGCTCCTGACGGGCATCCACATCCTGCTGGCCGTCCTATGGGCCGGCGTACTGATCACCCTCGGGCACGTACTCCGGGACCGCCTGCAACGGCCCGCCGCGCGCCGCGTTCTCGACCGTCTCACCGGTACGGTCATCGCCGCCTTCGGGGCCCGGCTCGCGCTCGGGGAGTGAGACACCGGCCGGCGCGTCCGCAGCCGTGATCAGGCAACCAACTCACCCGAAGGGAAAGGAAACCCGCATGCGCCCGCTCCCCACCAGCGCGGAGGCCGTGGTCTTCGACTGCGACGGTCTGCTCGTCAACACCGAGGTCTGCTGGACCGTCGCGGAAACGGCCCTTTTCGCCGCGCACGGCCACTCCTTCGGGCCCGAACAGAAAGCGCTGGTCATCGGCCGTACCGTGGAGGCTGCGGCAGAGGCCATGGCGGACTACTTCGGGCGGCCCGGGGCCGGTGCCGAACTCGCCGCCGAGCTCCTCGAAAGAGTGCGCAAGGAGCTGGCCGGGGGCGCCGCGGCCCTCCCCGGAGCAGTGGACCTGGTGCGCGCCTGCCGGGCGGCCGTGCCCATCGCCGTCGCCAGCAACAGCCCCCGCGAACTCCTCGACACGGCACTGGAATCGGCGGGCCTCACCGCTCACTTCCCCCACTCGTTCGCCGCCGACGAGGTGGACTCCCCCAAGCCCGCACCGGACCTCTACCTCATGGCATGCGAGGCACTCGGTGCGGCACCACAGCGCTCTGTCGCCTTCGAGGACTCGGCCACCGGCATCTCTGCGGCCCGTGCCGCCGGACTTTACGTCGCGGTCGTACCGTCCCTTCCAGGAGCCGACCTCGACCACGACTGGCTGGGCACCGGTTTGGACGACCGCCAGCTGATCGACTGGGCCCGGGAGTTGGGGTAGGAGACGGGCACTCGACTCCCGAGCTGGGGACGCCGGCCGTAAGCTGCCCGACCGACTGCCTGATCGGGGTTACCGGGCCCCTTGCCCACACTCCCTTCGTACGGCCCGGGATCCGGCGGACTCGGTGAAGGGCCGCTCACTTCTGCGAGGGCGGCGCGTTCCGTCCCCGGCTTCGTCGGGTGGTGGTGTTCTCCCGGATCTCCTCGGTGGCCGCACGGAAGGCGGGTGCGGCGCGGGCGAAGTAGTCGAAGAGCAGGGCCCGTTGCTCGGGGGTGTAGTGCGCGAGCACGTCCGCGAGGTGGCGGCGGGCGGGGCCGACCACGTCCTCGATGCGGCCCAGGGTGTCCGGCACCGGCTCGACGATCACGCGCCGGCGGTCGTTGGCGTCGGCGGCCCGGCGGGCGAAGCCGGCCTTTTCGAGGCGGTCGATGAGGCGGGTGGTGGCGCCGGTGGTGAGTCCGGTCCTGGTGGCGAGTTCGCCCGAGGAGAGGCCGCCGTGGAAGGCGATGAGGCTCAAGGCGTACCACTCGGAGGTGTGCAGCCCCGCGGCTTCCGCGCTGGCCAGGCCCTGTAGGCCCACCGCGTCCAGGTACTGACGGAAGATCACATGCTCGTTCTCGTCGCTTGCCGGGCTTGCCATCGCCGGAATCACCTCGCTAAATTTATCTGCACAGATGCAGATACTGCACTCATCCAGTATCTGCATGAGTCTAATGAGTGAGGGAGTGATACGCCATGCAGGGTCAGCAGAAGCAGCACGAGCAGGACATCGCGGCGGTCAAGGCAGTAGTGGAGGAACTGATCGCCGCCTGGGGCCGCCACGACGCCGAGGCGTACGGCGCGCTGTTCACCCAGGACGCCACCTACACCACCTACGTCGGCACCTTCTACCAAGGCCGCCGGGACATCGTGGAGAGCCATCGCACACTCTTCGCGAAGTTCCTCAAGGACACCCAACTCGCCGACGAGATCCTCGATATCCGCTTCTACGGACCGGATGTGGCCGTCGTCAACGGCCGGGGCGACACCTACAAGGGCCGGCGCCCCCGCAAGCTCAGCAAGGTCCAGACGTACACCCTGATCCGCGAGAACGGCAGCCGGTGGCGCATCGCGGCCTTCCACAACACCCGGCGCAAGCCGCTGATGGAGGCCATGTCCTACAAGTTCGCCCCCGGCCTCATTCCGGCGGCGGACCGGTAGCCGGGGCCGGGCTGGGGCTGGGGCTGGGGCTGGGGCTGGGACTGGGGCTGGGGCTGGGGCTGGGGCTGGGGCTACGCGAACGCGCCCGCTCGGCGCGTGGATCCGGGCCTCACCCGGTGGTGCGGGACGAGCGTGCAGTAGTGGCGCGGCCGAAGTCTGTGGTCAGCCAGTGTTCGATGGACGTATCGGGGAATGCGTGGGGCTGGTAGGTACCCGGCACGGGGGAGATGTCGTCGATCCGGTCGAGACGGAAGGTGCGCCAGTCGTCCCGGTCGGCATCGAATGCCACGAGGTACCAATGGCCCGCGCGGAGGAAGTGACGGTACGGCTCGACCAGGCGGGTGGACGGCCGGCCGTGGTGGTCGACGTAGCGGAACCGCAGCCTGCCGCCGTCGGCCCCCGCGTCGGCGATCACGCCTACGGTCGCTGCCGCGACCACGGCGCCGGGCTGCTGGAGCACCTCGGTCGCGAGATCGGTGGCGGCCGCGCGGCGGCGCAGCGGGCGGGGCAGGACCTGGTCGAGCTTGAGCAAGGCGCTCAATGCGACCGGGTCTTCGGGCAGCCAGGCGCGGATCAGATGCAGCCCGGCCACCAGTGCGGTGACCTCGTCGGCGGTGAACAGCAGCGGTGGGCCCTTGGCTCCGGGGCTCAGCCGGTAGGCGCTGCCCGGTCCCGGGCGGGCCTCGACGGTGTACCCGAGCCGGCGCAGCCGCTGAGCGTCGCGTCGTACGGTGCGGATGCTCGTGCCGAGCCGTTCGGCCAGGTCGGCGGCCGTCCACTCACCACCCGACTTCAGCAACGTCAGCAAGGTCAAGGTCCTGATCGTGGGGTCGAGGTCCATAACCTCAGCCTTCCAGGAGAGGCGGACAGGTTCAGGCCGCTTCTGCTCCTAGCCTGCATGCGGAGTCGCCGAATGAGAGGAAGCCATGCGCATCGCTGTCACCACCCCGACCGGCAACGTCGGCGGCCATGTCGTTGCCACACTGCTCCGCGCCGGGGTCCGCCCGCGCGTCTTGCTGCGCGAGCCCGCCCGACTGGCTCCCGAGGTGCGGGACGAGGTGGATGCGGTGCAGGTCGACCTGTACGACGCCGACGCGGTAGCGGCCGCCACCCAGGACATTGACGCACTGTTCTGGGTGGACCCGCCCACCGCCGGCGCGGACCCCCTCACCGCCTACGCCCGGGCCACCAGCAGCGTCGTCCGCGCCGTCACCGACAACCGGATCGGCCGAGTCGTCTTCCAGAGCAGCGTCGGCGCCGAGAAGCGTCACGGTGCCGGTGAGATCGACGGTCTGGCACACACCGAAACCGCTTTGGATGCCATGGGCGTCGACGTCACCCACCTCCGCTGCGGCTACTTCTTCACCAACCTCGAACTTCAACTCGACGCCCTGCGCGCCGGCACCCTCCAGGTGATCCTGCCGCTCGGCCAGACCATGCCGTGGGTGGCACCTCGCGACATCGCCGAGGTCGCCACCACCCGTCTGCTCTCCCCCACCTGGTCCGGCCGCTGCGTACAAGCAGTGCACGGCCCCGCCGACCTCACCTGGCGACAGGTCGCCAAAATCCTCACCGCCGCCACCGGCCGGAAGATCAGCGTCGAACGGATCACTGACGACGCCATGCGCACCCAGCTCCGCCAGGCCGGGATGACCGACGAAGCGGTCGAGGCCATGCTCGGAATGTCGACCGGACTGCGCGAAGACTTCGTGCCCGAACAACCCCGCACCGTCCGGACCACCACCCCGACCACCCTCGCCGCCTGGGCCTACGACCATCTCCGGCATCAGATCGTGGACGCGTCGTAAGCAACCGGGGACGGGCAGCAGCGGCTCCAGCCCTGCGACTGTCGCGGCAACAACCGGCCGAAGGCGTCCACGATTTCCGCGCGCCCGCCTCCCGGATGATCCCTACACCTCCATGCTCATGGCTTCGCTCTCATGAGTGGGTGTCGGGTGTGGTCTCACAAGGGGCTGCGTGCGCCGGGCCGTTGCCGGAGTCGGCCGTGCCGCCTCGGGCCTCCAGGCGTGCGGTCGAGCCGCCTCGGGCCTCCAGAGGTGCGGTGGCGCCGTCTCGGGTCTCCAGGCATGTCGGTGCGGCGTTACGGGGCCGCAGGATGCCGGCCGTGGCGGCGGCGACCGCGCAGAAGGCCACGGGCAGGAAGAACGTGAGGTGGAGCGGCATGACCTGGGTCAGGGGGCCGATGATCGCGGGGCCGGCGAGCATGCCGACGTAGCCGAGGCCCGCGACGCGGGACACGTTGGTGCCGGCGGCGTCCGGGTCGGCGTGGCCCGCGGCGCTGAAGAGCTGGGGGACGCAACCGGACAGGCCGGCTCCGAACAGGGCCCAGCCGATCAGGGTCAGGGGGATCGAGGCCGAGAGCGACGCCGCGGTCAGGCCGAGTGCGGCGGCGGATGCCCCGTAGCGGAGCACGGCCACCGAGCCGAAGCGCGCGGCCACCCGGTCGGTGAGCAGGCGGCCGACGGTCATGGCGGTGGCGAAGGCCCCGTAGGCGAGGGCCGCGGTGGCGGGCGGCGCCCCCAGGACGTTGCGCAGGTGGAGCACGCTCCAGTCATTGGCCACGCCTTCGCACAGCATGATCATCAGCGCGAGCGTGGCGAGTCCCCAGATGCGCCTGGGGGTCCTGGTACTGCGCTGTTCCTTCGCGGCGGCAGCAGGGGCATCAGGGAGGTGGGTGCCTCGGGACCCGAGCAGCGCGGGGGCTGCCCCCGCCGCGGTCACCAGGCCCAGGAGGGCCACCGTGCCGAGGGTCGCCACCGGGCTCCAGCCCCAGCTGAGCATGCGCGCGCCGGCCAGCGCCGCAAGGACGCCACCTATGGAGAAGGCGGCGTGGAAGGCGGACATGACGGGCCGTCGGTAGCCGCGCTCGACCTGGACGGCGTGGGCGTTCATGCTGACATCCAGGCAGCCGTTGCCGAGACCGAGCACCAGCAGTGCCGCCCCCAGTGTCCAGGCGTTCGCGGCCCATCCCGGGAGGACCACGGCGGCGCTGCACAGGGCCGCGCTGAGCGGTACGACGGTACGGGCGCCGAAGCGGTCGGTGAGGGGGCCGACGAGCTGCATACCGGCGAAGGCCCCCGCGCCGAGCAGCAGCAGGAACCAGCCGAGTACGGCATGACTGATCCCTACGCGGTGCTCGATATCGGGGATGTGGACGATCCACATCCCCATCAGGAAGCCGTTCAGGACGAAGTAGGCGAAGGTGGCCAGGCGGCCGAGCCGTAGTGATCTCTCCACGCTTCGAACATATCGAACAGGTTCAGCTTTCGAAAGCTTGCGTTTCAAACGTGATCAATGTTCAATCTGGCTATGGCTGGCACAGATCGACTCAGACAGATCACTGAAGCGGTGCGGACGGCGGGCAGCATCGGTGTCGCGGAGCTGGCCGGACTCACCGGCGCTTCCGAGATGACCATCCGCCGTGACCTGGAACTCCTGGCTTCCCAGGGGGTACTTGAGCGCTATCGCGGAGGGGCGAGGAGCCTGCTGCTGCGCGGCGAGGAACCGCCGTTCGCACTGCGGGCCCAGGAAGGGACGGAGGTCAAGCGGCGCATTGCCGTCGAGGCCGCCCGGCTGGTGGCCGACGGAGAGTCCGTGGTCCTCGACAGCGGCACCACCTGCCTGGAGGTGGCCCGGGTGCTGGCGCACCGCCGGTTGACCGTCATGCCGCTCTCCCTGCACGCGGTGAACGCACTGGCAGCGGCGCCGCAGCTGACCCTGCTGGTCCCCGGCGGCTGGCCCCGGCCGGGCGAACTGGCACTGACCGGCCCCCTGACCCAGGCGTCCCTGTCCGCCCTGCGCTTCGACACCGCGATCATCGGCTGCTGCGGACTGAACGCCGAAAACGGCCTGACCGCCTACGACTTGGACGACGCCGCGGTCAAACGTGCCGCGATCGCCGCTGCCCGTCGCGTGATCGCCGTCGCCGAAGCCGGCAAACTCTCCCGCACCGCCCTCGCGTTCGTCGCCCCCGCCCCCGCCCTGCACGCCGTCGTCACCGATGACCTGGCACCGGACGACCAGACCGAGCAACTCACCGCGGCGGGCGTCACCGTACGGAAGGTGTAACCACAGGAGAACCGTGCTCTTCGACCCCGGGAAGGCGGCTCGCCGCACCGCCCCCAAGGGGATGGCGACGGTGGGTGCGTTCCGTCACTGCGAGCCCTTCTCGGCGTCCGCCCGGCGGCGGGCGGCGTCGGCATCAGCTCGCCCTCCAGCCCCCAGCAGACCCGTCGCTTCGAAGGAGGTACGGGCCGCCAGCCGCGGGAGTTCTCGGCGCGAGAAGTGTGTGACGACGATCGGCAGCGCGGCGCGAACCACCTGCACAGTACGGAGCCAGGCGGGTGCGTACACGGCCGTCGCGCGTCGTTCCACCGCCGTTGCCAGTCGGGAGGCCACTGTGCGGCGAGTTCCGCACGCAACGACTGCGTGAAGGATTCGACCCCGGCCTTGGAAGCGCAGTACGAACTCATCAGCGGGGCCGCGCCGATGGACGCCAGTGAGGCCACCTGAAGAAAGTAGCCGCGCGTGGCGAACAGGTCCGGCAAGAATGAGCGGGCGGTAATCGCGCTGCCGATCAAATTGACCTCGATCACCCGGCGCCACGTCATCGGATCGGACTCCGCGAACGGCCCGCCTTCCGCGATTCCCGCATTCGCCACGACAACACTCGCCTCCCCCAACCGGTCGCGAACCTCGCCCGCCACTCGCGCCATGGCCTCGTCCTGGGTGATATCGACGCTCCAGCAATGCACTTCGGTCGGCAAGGAGGACGCCACCCGGCGAAGAGCCTCCCCCTCGTGATCGAGCAGGGCGAGATGAGCTCCCCGTCGGGCCAGCTCCCAAGCCAGCGCATTCCCCACCCCGCGAGCGGCCCCGGTCACCACAGCAGTGCGCCCATAGAGAGAATGCTCTCTACGGCAGCGGGCCATCACGCACTCCTCACGACGACGGAATCCTCGGCGGCCGGCACAAACCGCCCCTCCCCCGGACGATCGACAGCCCCCTTCCTCACCGTAGAAGCGAGAGAAACCGGCCGCCCGCCGGACCGAACGAAATCCGCGCACTCGCCCCAGCCGCCTTTCCCCTTCACGCCCGAATACAGCTCGGCGCCGCAAGGGAACAGCTGTCGGCTGTTCGGGTGAAGGGTGGCCATGTCCGAGATGCGTACGTGCAGGTTCGGGCAGCAACCAAAGGGGGGCTTGGTTTTGCGCGCTGTGGTGGCCGACCGACGGACAGCGTTTCGGCGATACGTGAGGAGGGTGCGGTGTCCGCTTCCACTTCCGTTCGGTACCGGTGAGGCTGCGGCCGACGCGCAGGACGGCTTCGGCAGGGCTACTGCTGACGGCGTCGGTGGTTTACAACGACTGGGTGCTCCAGTTCTTTCTGCCCACGGGGCTGCATCAGCGAGACTCCTACGTCAGCGAGCTGTTCGCCGCCGACCAGCCCTACCGGGTCCTGTTCAGCCTCGTGGAGATCGCTTGCGCAGGGCTGGTGGTGACCGGCGGGGCCCTCGCATGGAGCATCCTGCCCGGGGGCCGGGCCTCGGCCGGGGGCGCGGCCACCGTGGCTTTCGGGGTGTTCTCCATCGCCGACGTGCTGATGCCCCTGCGCTGCGCACCCTCCGTGGAACGCGGCTGTCCGGAGGGCAGCCTCTGGCACACCACCACAAGCGGCATGGTGCACTTCGCCCTGTTCGCCTCGATGGCTCTCTTCATCAGCGCCTCCCGACACGGCCGCCCGCCCTGGGACATCGTGCGCCGCTGGGGACCGTGGCTCCTGGCGTTCTCCATGACTGCCGCAATCCTTACGGTCGGTCCCTTCTTCGGACACCCGGGAGGCCATGGCCTGGCCCAGCGCATCCATCTGACCTCCGTCGGAGCGTGGTTTGCGCTCTTGGCCGTGGCGATTCTCCGCTACGGGGCGGGGGATGGCCCTTCTTCTTGCCGGCAGGGTGACGTCGTCGGGAAACCGCGCCGTGCCAGGCGATGCCGCTTGCCCCGGCGCAGAGGACGGTGGGTGGACGGTTCGCTTCGCCAGCTGTGAGCAGCCTGTACCCCCCTTCGTTCGGCAAGCCAACTGGCCGCTGAATTACGGCAGGTGCCCGGCTTCCGCACAGCAGGACGCAGCATCCTGGGCATGGGGGGCGACGACGCCCCGTCCTCTTCCCGCCGCCCATGTCACATCTCATCAAGCTGTCCCGTCCAAGAGGTCAACAGCAACCACGACACAGGAGCGCAGCATGAATGCTCGGTTGAACCTCATGGCCAGCCCGATCGCCGCCAAGACCATGAAGCACGTCATCGCTGCGGGCAAGGCGCTCGCAGACTCGACACTGCCGTTCGCGACGCAGGAACTGGTGAAGCTCCGCGCCAGCCAGATCAACGGCTGCGCCGGCTGCATCGACATGCACACCAAGGAAGCCGCCGCCGGCGGGGAGACCTCGGTGCGCCTCAACCTGGTCGCCGCCTGGCGGGAGGCCACGGTGTTCACCGAGGCCGAGCGCGCCGCTCTGGAGCTGACGGAGCAGGGCACCCGTATCGCCGACGCGGCCGGTGGCGTCACCGATGCGGCCTGGGCGAATGCCGCCAAGCACTACGACGAGGAGCAGCTCGCCGCCCTGGTGTGCGCCATCGCCCTCATCAACGCCTTCAACCGGGGGAACGTCATCACCCAGCAGCCCGCCGGCGACTACCAGGCCGGCCAGTTCGGATAGCGAGGAGTGGAGGAGCTGCCGGGTCCGGTGGCTATCGGGTCCCCGAGCGGTGGGCGATGTGGGGTGGGGCGACGATGCCCGGGGTGAGCAGGGGATCCGGTTCGGGGGTGCCCCAGGAAGCGTGCAGGGGCAGAGTGCCGGCCCACACCGGCAGCTCCGCGTCAGGGCTGTCGCCATCGTCGGGGGGACTGGAGCGCACCTTCACCGATGCCTCCTCCAGGGAGAGCGCGAGCAGGGCGGTGGCGGCCAGTTCCTTGCGGCTGGGGCGACGGGCGTAGTCCCACTGACCGGGTAGGGGGTGGGGGCATGGCCGTCCTTGGGGGTGGCGACTGCGCCGCCCCAGGTCACTCGCCGCGGCGCCGCCGGCCCCACTGGGCCAGGACCTCATCGGTGGTCGTGACGGTGGCGACCAGGGCGAGGGTGTGGCGGATCATCTCGGGGGTGTAGTCGGCAGGTACGCCCGCGATGGCGTCCGCGGGCACTACGGCCGTGTAGCCGAGGTTGACGGCGTCGAAGACGGCGTTGGGGATGGCCACGTTCGCCGACACCCCGGTGACGACCAGGGTCCGGCACCCGAAGTTGCGCAGCAGCGCGTCCACGTCGGTGCCGGCGATCGGCGAGAGGCCGTGCAGCCTGCGCACCACCAAGTCGTCGTCGGAGACGGGTATCGGGTCGGCGATTTGGACCGCGGCGGATCCGGTGAGCTGTTGGACGGGCAGCCGTGCGGCCGCCTTGAACAGGCAGGCGTTGTGGCTGGCGCCGCGGCCGTCGGGGCGCCGCTCGGCGACCGCGTGCAGCACCTGGATGCCGGCGCCATGGGCCGCCGCCACCAGGCGGGCGACGTTCGCCAGCGCCCCCGACTCACGGACCGCGTCGGCGAGTTCGGGCAGTGCGCTGTCCGGTCCGACCACCCCGCGCTGGCATTCGACGGTGAGCAGTGCCGTCGCGGCGGGGTCCAGTTGACCAATGAGCCGTGCAGTGTCCGAAGGCATCGTATTCCCCTCTGGCGGGTCCGGTCCCCGTGGGTCGGAGCTCGGTCCCGGCGGGCCCAGGACCGGCGCCCCTGAAAGGCCGCCCGAGGCTAGCGGCCATTGCGTACATCAGGAAGAGCCCGCATGCTTTCTGACGCATAGTCAGGTAGTTGCCGTTGGGGCAGTGTCAGGTGACCGGGTCCGGGCCGCATGGGCGGCGCGCGGCGGAGGGTGATGACGAATGGCCGACACACAGCGGCGCGGGCGCCGGATCATGATGACGCAGGGCGAGCTCGACGCCTTCCTGGCGGCGCAGCGCACCTGCCGGGTCGCCACGGTCGGCGCCGGCGGTGCGCCGCACGTCGGGGCGCTGTGGTTCGTCTGGGACGGTACGGCGCTGTGGCTCTATTCGATCACCCGTAGCAAGCGGTGGGCCCAGCTGCGCAAGGACCCGCGGATCGCAGTGGTCGTCGATGACGGGCACGCGTACAGCGAGCTGCGCGGGGCCGAGCTGGCGGGCCGTGCGGAGTTCGTCGGCGAGGCGCCGCGCACCGGGGAGCCGTTCTCCCAACTGGACGCCCCGGAGCGGCTCTTCGCGGAGAAGTACTTCGGGATGTCCGCGATGCCGCACGACGGCCGGCATGCGTGGCTGCGACTGACGCCGGAGTCCGTCGCGTCGTGGGACTTCCGCAAGATTCCGGGGTGAGGGCGCGGGCGCCGGGGAGGTCGATCCTTGCTGCCTGGCTGCGGTGACCGTCGCCGCGGCCTTCGCCGGATTCCGCCTGGCGGACGGCTCGCACCCCTTGACCGCTTCGGCGATCTGTAGGGCGGCCTGGGCGGGCGTGAGATGCGTGGTGTCGACGACCTCGGCCTCGGCATGCAGCCACGTGCGGGCCGCCTCGGCGTAGGGCTCAAGGTAAATCCGGTACGGCTCCGGCGTTTCTCCGGGTGCTGTCAACCATCAAGATCAGGTGTCACCTGTTCCGAAAAGTCGCAGCGCCGACTCCCGCGCCAACGCCCACGCCAGCGCCAGCGCCAGCGCCAACCCCGTCATGTCAGTGGTCTCTGCGAGAGTGGTGTGGGTCAGCCCGTTCGGTACCGGCAGGTGCGCGAGCGGGGCGGCCCGGCCGCGAGGTGGCCGGGTGCCGACGAGGACGAAGGAGATCCGGTGAACGTGCTCTTCCCCGCGCTGCGCGACGCTTCGCCCGCACCCGCGCTGCGCTTCGGCGATCGCAGCCTCAGCCATCGCGAGCTGGCTTCGGTGGCAGGCGTGCTCGCCGAGCGGATCGCCGGTGAAACCCGGATCGCCCTGTGGGCGACGCCGACGCTGGAGACCTCGGTCGGTGCGGTGGCGGCGCTGCTCGCCGGGGTGGCCGTGGTGCCGGTCAATCCGAAGATCGGTGAGAGCGAGCTGGCGCACATCGTGGCGGACAGCGTGCCCTCGCTCGTCCTGGCCGAGCCGGGCGCCGAGCTGCCGGGCCCGCTCGCCGCGCTGTCCCGTATCGACATCGAGGCCGAGGCGCCCTCCGAGGAGGCCGGGCCGGCCCCGCTGCCGAGCGAACCGGGCGATGAGGCGCCGGCCCTGATCGTCTACACGTCCGGCACGACCGGGCCGCCCAAGGGCGTGGTCCTCCCCCGGCGTGCCCTGATGTACACCCTCGACGCGCTGGCGGACGCCTGGCAGTGGACCGCCGACGACGTCCTGGTGCACGCCCTGCCGCTCTTTCATGTCCACGGGCTGATCCTCGGCGTCCTCGGGCCGTTGCGCCGCGGTGGCAGCGTGCACCACCTGGGCCGCTTCAGCACCGAGGCGGTGGCCCGGGAGCTCGCCGCGGAGGGCACGATGCTGTTCGGCGTACCGACGATGTACCACCGTCTGGCCGCCGAGGCAGGGCAGAATCCCGCGCTCGCCAAGGCACTCTCCCGGGCCCGGCTGCTGGTCTCCGGCTCGGCCGCGCTGCCGCTGACCGATCATGAGCGGATCACGGCGGCCACCGGCCGACGGGTGATCGAGCGCTACGGCATGACGGAGACGCTCATGAACACCAGCGTCCGGGCGGACGGGCCCGACGCGGCGGGCACGGTCGGCGTACCGCTCCCGGGGGTGTATGTCCGGCTCGTCGACGAGGCGGGCCAGGCCATCGAGGGGAACGACGCCGAGACGGTCGGCGAGATTCAGGTCCGCGGCCCGAACCTCTTCGTCGAGTACCTCAACCGCCCCGACGCCACCGCCGCGGCCTTCGACGGCGGCTGGTTCCGCACCGGCGACATGGCGGTCCGCGACGCCGCCGGCAATTACCGCATCGTGGGCCGTAAGGCCACCGATCTGATCAAGAGCGGTGGCTACAAGATCGGTGCGGGCGAGATCGAGAATGCGCTCCTGGCCCACCCGGGTGTCGCCGAGGCCGCCGTCACCGGCGCGCCGGACGAGGACCTCGGCGAGCGGATCGTCGCCTGGATCGTGGCGGAGACCGGTCCGGACGCCGGCCCGGCACCCTCCGCAGAGGAACTCGCCGACCATGTCGCCCGCCAGCTCGCACCGCACAAACGCCCCCGCACGGTGCACTTCCTGGACGCCCTGCCCCGCAACGACATGGGCAAGATCCTCAAGCGTGAGCTCCATGCGTAGCGGGGGAAGCGGCGGCGCCGGGGACGGGGAGGCGGTCTCCGGAGAGGCCGACGGCCGCCGTGGTGGCGACGGTGCGGCGCCCGGCGAACGGACTCCGGGCAGCGGTACCGGCGCCGCGTCATTGCCGTGCGCCCGGCTGACCGCCCGTCAAGCCATCGCGGCGGTGGCGGACACCTACAGCGAGGCGGCCGTGCCGGACGGGCCTGGCACCGCGTCCGGGGCGTCATCCGCGCCGGACGGGCCCCTCGGCTGGCAGGGCTACGACGACGCGCGGGCCCGCGCCCGGGAGCGGACCGGCGAGGACGAGTCGGTGGTCACCGCCCTGGCCACAATAGGCGGCCGGGAAACGGTCGTCCTTTCCTTCGAGTTCCGCTATCTGGGCGGCTCCCTCGGCGAGCGCACCGGCGACCGGCTGGAGGCCGCCTACACCCATGCGCGTGGGCACGGTCTGCCGGTCGTCTCACTGATCGCCACGGGCGGCAGCCGGATGCAGGAAGGGATGCGCGCGCTGACCCAACTCCAGCGGGTGGCACGGCAGTCGGCGCTGAACCGCGCCGCGGGGCTCCCGCAGCTCGCCGTGCTGCGCGATCCGACGACCGGCGGCGGCTGGGCCACCCTGGGCGCGGCCGCCGATGTGATCCTCGCGCTCCCCGGGGCCCAGGTCGGCTTCGCGGGCTCGCGGGTGCGTCCCCCGGATGCCGACCCCTCCGCCTACACCGCCGAGGGACAGCTGGCCGCCGGCCAGATCGACGCCGTCGTCCCACCCGACCGGCTGCGGGCCACGCTCCAGTTGTGGCTGCAACTACTGGGAGAGCCACGGGAGTTGGGAGCATCGACGAGGGAGCCGGCGCCCCCGCCGGAGGCGCTCGGCCCACCCGAGCTGCCGGAGACGGGCTGGGGTGCGGTGGTCCGTGCCCGCGCCTCCGGGCGGCCGCGCGCCGAGGCGTATCTGCATGCCTATTTCGACGACCGGGAGGAGATCAGCGGCGACCGCTGCGGCGGCGTCGACCCCGGGATACGGTGCGGATTCGGTCGTCGCCAGGGGCGCACCATCGCCTTCGCCGCCCAGTGCGGCACGGCCACCCGCCCGGCCGGGTTCCGTACCGCCGCGCGGCTCGTCCGGCTCGCCGACCGGCTCGGCATCCCGGTCCTCACCCTGGTGGACACGCCGGGCGCCGCCAACGACGCGGCGGCCGAGCGTGCCGGCGCCGGGGCCGCCATCGCCGACACCTTCGCGGCGCTCGCCACCGCCCGGGTGCCCGTCACCTCCCTGCTCATCGGCGAAGGCGGTTCGGGCGGCGCACTGGCCCTGGCCGCACCGGACCGGCTCTGGGCCACCCCGGACAGCTACTTCTCCGTGATCGCCCCGGAACTGGCCGCGGCCATCCTCAAACGCGACGCGACGCAGATTCACGAGACCGCGGACCAACTCCGCATCCGCCCACAGGACTTGCTGGACCTGGGCGTCATCCGCGGCATCGTCCCACCGGCCTGAGAAGAGCCGGGGGGGGCTGCCGACGGCGGCCGTCTCAGGCGCCCTCCAGGTTCTTCCCGGCCAGGCGGAGCGCGCCCACGGCGGCCCGGATCGAGGGCCGGCGGTCGGCATCGGCGCGCCAGATGGCATAGACATGGCGGCGCATCGTATGGCGTACGGGCACCACGCTCACGCCCTCCGGCACCGGGCCGCGGCCGAGGCGTGGAGCCACCGCGACGCCCAGTCCCGCCGCGATCAGGGCGAGCTGGGTGCCGTGCTCCTCCGCCATGTGCGCGACCCGCGGCTCAATGCCCTTGCTGCGCAGCGTGAACATCAGCCACTCATTGCAGAACTCCCCCTGGGGCCAGGAGATCCACTCATCGTCGGCGAACTCCTCCAGCTCCACGGACCGCCGCTGGGCCAGCGGATGGGCGGATGGCATCGCCACATCGGCCGGATCGTCCAGCAGCGGGGCCTTCGCCAGCCCGTCGGGCAGGGACAGCGGCCGGTTGTACCAGTCCAGGACGACCGCCAGATCGATATCGCCGCGCACCACTCCACGGACCGACTCGTCCGGCTCCAGCTCCGTCAGCCGCGCCCGCAGCTGGGGGTGCTCGGCGCGCAGGGTGACGAGCGCGGCCGGGAAGAGCCCGCGGGCGGCGGTGGGAAAGGCGCCCAGCCGCAGCTCGCCCACCGCCTGGCCGCGATGCGCTTCCAGCTCGGCCTGGGCCAGCTCGACCTGCGAAAGGATGCGCGTCGCATGATCGGCGAGCAGTCGTCCGGCGTCGGTCAGCCGCACCCCTCGCCCGTTCTTCGCCAGCAGCTGCTGCCCGGTCTCCCGTTCCAGCTTGGCGATCTGCTGCGAGACGGCCGAGGTCGTCACATGCAGCCCGTCGGCGGCCGCGCTCACCGAGCCATGGCGGGCGACCGCACTCAGCGTCCGTAGGCGATCAAGGTTCAACATGTAAGCAATGCTACGCGATACCTGCCAGGAATTCTCGCTTGTGCTACGAAGTTGTGCGCCGCATCGTGGACCTCATGAGCACCGCCACCGGCGCACCCACCGCCTCCGCCGACACCACCACCCACTCTCCGGCCACGACTGCGTGCGCCGCGGCCGACAAGGACGCCGCGACCACCCCGGCCGCCTCGCTCCGCGCCACCACCGCGCCCGCGGCCCCGAAGGCCGGCGGCCGGGCCCGCGGCTGGCAGCTCCGCTTCGCCGTCCTCTCCCTCGTCTGGGGCTTCAGCTTCCTCTTCATCAAGGTCGGCACCCAGGGCTTCGCCCCACTACAAGTGACCCTGGGCCGGGTCGGGTTCGGTGCGCTGGTGCTGCTGGCCGTCCTCGCCGTCAAGCGCGAGCGGCTCCCCCGGTCCGCCCGCACCTGGGCCCATCTGGCCGTGGCCGCGTTCTTCCTCAACGCGCTGCCGTTCTCCCTCTTCGCGTACGCCGAGCTGACCATCCCCTCCACACTGGCCGGCATCTGCAACGCCACCTCCCCGCTGTGGGGCATGGCGCTGGCGGTCGTCGCGCTCTCCGAGGACCGCCCCACCCGGCGGCGGGTGGCGGGCCTTGGCCTCGGGTTCCTGGGCGTGCTCACCGTGCTCGGCGCCTGGCAGGGCTTCGCCGGCACGGATCTGACCGGCACCGTGATGGCGCTGAGCGCCTCGCTCAGCTACGCCGTCGGCTGGATCTATGTCCGCCGCACCCTGGCGGGCGTCCAGCACTCCCACCTGTCCATGTCCAGCACCCAGCTCCTGCTGGCCACCGTCCAACTGGCCGTGGTGACACCCCTGTTCACCACCGCACCGGCCGGCTACCCGCTCATCCCGCTGCTCGCCGTCTTCGCCCTGGGCGCCCTGGGGACCGGCCTCGCCTTCCTCATCCAGTACGGCCTGGTCGCCGAGATCGGCCCCACCACGGCGCAAATGGTCACCTACTTCATCCCCGTGATCGCCACCGCGGCCGGCGTGGCACTCCTGCACGAACAGCTCAGCTGGAACACCCCGGTCGGCGCCCTCATCGTCCTGGCCGGCGCCGCCCTCACCCAGAGCAGGCCCCGCCCGAGCCGGCCGACACCCGCACGGAACGACGCAACCTCCGACTGACGACACACCTACGCCTGACCCGCGGACCTTGGGCTTCGAGGGTGTGAGCCCGGCGAGCGCCGCGGGCGCCCCGAGCCCCGGGCCACGAATCCCGAGCCCCGAGCCCCGAGTCCTAGGCTTCAGCCCCCCGAGCCCCACCTCGGGGGGCTCCCCCCTCACTCGTACCGCCGCGCCTCCCCCACCCCCGTCGCCGAGGCAATGGCGTCCGCCACCGGGACGATGTCGTCATCGGAGAGGCCGGAGACGGTGAGGCGGATGCCGGGTGGTGAGTGCAGACGGAAGCGTGCGCCAGGGGCCACCGCCCAGCCGGCATGCAGGAGGCGGGCCACCGCGCCGGTCTCATCGGGGACCGGTACCCAGACGTTCATCCCGCTGCGGCCGCGGGCCCGGACTCCGCGTTCCGCCAGTGCCCGTATCAGCCCGTCCCGCCGTCGGCCGTACGCTCCGGCCACCGCTTTCGGGTCGATCGCGGAGGTCCGCCACAGGTGGACGACCGTGTCCTGGAGCAGATGGCTGATCCAGCCCGGTCCGAGACGCTGACGGCCGCGCACCCGGTCGATGGTCAGCGCATCGCCGGTGAGCACAGCGAGGCGCAGATCCGGGCCGTACGCCTTGGCCGTCGAACGGACCAGGACCCAGTGGTCGGTCACCCCGGAGAGCGGATGGAGCGGGAGGTCGACGATGCCGTGCCCGTGATCGTCCTCGATGAGGAGAAGGTGGGGGTATTCGGCCAGGAGGGTGCGGAGTTCGGTGGCGCGGGCGCGGTCGATGGCGGCGCCGGTGGGGTTCTGCGCCCGGTCGGTGACGACGACGGCACGGGCACCGTCCTGGATGGCGCGCGCCAACTGCTCCGGCAGCGGGCCCTCGTCATCCACTCCGACCGGAACGGGACGCAGTCCGAGCGCCGGAATGAGGTCCAGCAGGCTGCCCCACCCCGGGTCTTCCACCGCCACGGCGTCGCCGGGCCGCAGATGCGCGGCCAGCACCCGCTCTATGGCGTCGAGCGAGCCGCTGGTGACGGCGACGGGCGCCTCCGGCACTCCGTCGGCGGCGAACGCCGCGCGGGCGAGGGCGGCCAGGTCGTCGTCCACGGCCGGTGTGCCATAGAGCACGGGGCGCCGCGCGCTGCGTGCGGCGGCCTCGGCCAGGGCCCGTTCGAGCGGGGGCAGCAGGGACGGATCGGGGTTTCCGTCGGACGCATCCCGGACGCCCGGCGGCACCTCCACCCTCAGCGCCTCACGTGAGGTGCTCGCCGGGCGCGGGCGCACCCGGCTGCCGCGCCGGCCCGCGGTCTCGATCACCCCTCGGTCGCGGAGGGAGCGGTATGCCGCCGCGACCGTATTCGGATTGACCTCGAGATAGACGGCCAACTCCCGCAAGGGGGGCAGCACTTCGCCCGGTTGGAGCCGGCCCGCACCGACGGCCCGCTCGACGCTGGCGGCAATCTCCGATGCGCGCCGGCCTTCGATCAGATACTCTCCTAGCACAAACTTGATTATGCACTAGTGCAATGGAGATCGCAATGGCCCGAGCCGAGGCGTACGAACCGACCGAGCGCACGACCCCCACCCGTGCCCGCGACCGCGCCGCCTACGACCACGACACGGTGCACGCCATCCTCGACACGGGCTATGTCTGTCATCTGGGCTTCGTCCGCGACGGCTCCCCGGTCGTCCTGCCGACGCTCTACGGCCGGGTCGGCGACCGCCTCTATCTCCACGGCTCCACGGCGTCCCGCCCATTGCGGATGGCCGGCGCGGCACCGGACCCCGGCCTCGAGGTGTGCGTGACGGTCACTCATGTCGACGGTCTGGTCCTGGCCAGGTCGGCGTTCCACCACTCCATCAACTACCGCTGTGTCGTGGTGCACGGCACCGCCCACCAGGTGACCGACGAGGAGGAGAAGACCACCGCGCTCGACGCGCTCGTCGATCATGTGCTGCCCGGGCGCGCCGCGGACTCCCGGCCGGGCAACGCCAAGGAACTGGCCGCCACCTCCGTGATCCGTCTCGACCTGCGCGAGGTCTCCGCCAAGATCCGCACCGGCGGCCCCAACGACGAGCCGGAGGATCTCGCGCTGCCGTATTGGAGCGGCGTCCTGCCGGTGGCACCCGTGTACGGCGCCCCCATACCCTCCGACGACCTCGCGCCCGGCACTCCCGAGCCCGCGTACCTCTCCGCCCGCTGAGGAGCCACCATGCTGATCCACCCCTGGGACGCCCCCACCGAAGACGCCGAGTGGCAACAGTGGCTCGCGGCCCACGACTTCGGTCAGCTGGCCGCCAATGGACGGCCCGGCGAACCACCGGTGCTCCAGCCGCTGCACTTCGCCTACGACCCGGCCCGCCGCGAGGCCGTCACCCATCTGGCCCGGCCCAATCCCCTTTGGAGCGCGCTGGAGGACCGGCCGACGGTGCTGCTCAGCGTGGTGGACGACTACACCTTCATCCCCGGCCCCTGGCAGGCGACCGAGGACCAGCCGCCCGAGCACGGCGTGCCCACCAGCTTCTACGCCGCGGTCCAGCTGACCTGCACCGCCCATGTCGTGGACGACCCGGAGGAGAAGGCGGCGCTGCTGCAACGTCAGTTGGGGCACTTCCAGCCGGACGGCGGCTCGGCACCGGTCGCGGCGGGGGCTGCTCCATACGGACGGCTGCTGTCCGGCATCCGTGGTCTGCGCCTCGAAGTGCGGGAGGTCCGCGCCAAGTTCAAGTACGGGGGCAAGCGGAGCGAGGCCGTCCAGCACCGTATCTCGGAGCGCCTCGCCGAGCGGGACGGCCCCGGTGACGCGGCGGCGCGCACCCACCAGCAGCGCAGACTGACCGCGGCCGCCACGGGGAAGCCCGCTTCCTGATGGGCTCCCCCTGCCCCGCCGTCCCAAGGGACCCGGACATCCGGGTGCCCGGCCGACCACCGCCGGCCGGGCACCCGCGCCCTCAGCCCGCCACCGGCGCCGCCGACCGCGCCGCCGACACCGCCCCGCGCGCCTCCGTCACCGCCAGCGCGGCAACGGCCGTCAGCAGCACGCCCGTTCCGATCGCCGTCGCCATGGTGAGCCGCTCCCCGAGGAACAGCACCGCGATGGCCGCGGCCGACACCGGCTCGATCAGCGAGATCACGGACGCGGTCGTGGCGCGCACGGCGGCCAGGCCCGCGAAGTACAGCCCGTAGGCCAGCGCGGTCGGCACCGCCGCGATATAGGCCAGCAGGCACAGACTGCGGCCCAGATCATGCGCCGCCGAGGACCAGGACCGCCAGCCCGGTCAGCGCCCCGACGACGGCCAGGACTCCGCCCGCGCCGAGCCGTTCGCCCATCGTGACCCGCGCCCCGATGGCGATGAGGACGGGGCCCGCCCCCATGGTGACGACGGTGCCCACGGCCAGCCCGGTGGCTTCGACGGCGGCGAAGTAGGCGGCCTGGAAGACGGCGAGGGCGACACCGGTCAGCACGATCCGGGCCAGGCCCCGGCCGAGCGGCTCGTACGGAGCGGGACGGGCGGCGGTGCGCGACCGGCGGCGCAGCAGCGCCCGTACGGCGAGCAGCAGGACCAGCCCGCCGAAGGTGCGCCAGAACGTGAGGGCGAGTGGGCCCAGTCCGCTGCCGCGGTAGAGGAGGGCGGCGGCCGCGCCCGCGGTGCCCCAGGCGGTCGCGGCGAACGTGACGTACAACAGCCCCCGGCCCACGGGCAGGGCGGAGGAAGCAGTGGCATGCATGGGAGAGGTGCTCCGGGAATTCCAGGACGGCGTCATACGCCGTGGAGTGGTCGCGTGGTCCCGTGTGCAGGCAGCGACAGGGGTCTGTCCGGCGCGTCAGGCCCGGACAGGCCCTGGCAGCTCGGGAATCAGCCCGAGCCGGGAGTTCCTCGGAGACCGCCGCCCGCGTTACGCGGCAGGAGGGGGCAGCACAGTCGAATGCATGATCGATACCCTATGTCGCGGGGAAACCGGCCGACAAGTCGTCCCCGGTCCGGGCAGAAGCTGCCGGGGCGGCCGAGGACTCCGGGGCCCCGCTCCCCCCAACAGCGCCCGCGCCATCGCCCCTCCCCGCCCCGGCCACCCGTACGCTCTCCGTCGTCTTCGGCTTGGCCGACTGCGCGATGAAGGCGCCGGTCAGCACCACCGCCCCACCGACGATCTGCGGTGCGGAGAGATGCTCGCCGAGCAGGACCCAGGCCAGGACGGTCGCGATGACGGCCTCCAGACAGGCGACCACCCCGGCCACCTGGGGCGAGAGCCGGCGGATCGACACCACACCGGTGAGGTAGGCCGCCACGGTCGCGATCAACACGATCCAGGCGAGCAGCAGAACAGCGGGCACCTGGGTTCCGTTCATGTCCGTGCCGCCGCCGAGCACGGCCCAGTCCATGCCCCAGGGGCGGGCGATCGCGGTGAGGAGGACGGCGCCGATCAGCAGGCCGTAGGCGATCACACCGAGCGGGTCCACCGCGTCGTCGCCGTCGGAGCCGTGATCCGAGAGCACGAAGTAGCCGACCTGGCAGCAGGCCGCGCCGAGCGCAAGCGCGAGGCCGAGGGCATCGAAACTCAGCCCGGACCAGACCTCGACGACACAGGCCAGCCCGCCGACGGCCAGCACCACGCCGACCGCCGCGGCCCGGGTGACCGGCCGTTTCTGAACGAAGCGGACCCAGCCCAGTACCAGGGCGGGCGCCAGATATTCGATGAGCAGCGCGACCCCGACGGGAATACGGGAGAGCGCGGCGAAGTAGCACGCCTGGACGCCGGCGACGGCGAGCAGCCCGTAACCCGCGAGCAGCGCGGGCCGGCGGAGCGGCAGATTCCGGTGACGCCAGGCGATCGGCAGCATGACCAGCGCCGCCCCGGCCACCCGCAGCCAGGTGACCTGGAGCGGTTCGAGGCCGGCGGATATCAGGGGCTTGGCGGCGACACCCGAACCGCCGAAGGCGAGCGCGGACAGCAGAGCGATACCGAGGCCGGCGCCGCGTCCACCGGGCGCCCGACGACGGCGCGCCCCGAGGGCGGGCGAAGACTGCTGGGCCTCCATGGGCCCGGAAACTCCCTGGCCCGAGCCGGACGGTGCTCCTGCCTGGCTCCCCGAAGACGCGTGCATCCGGCCATCATGGCAGCCGTCGTCAGCAGCGCCACCCCCGAGACCCCTGTCAGTCCTGGCCGGGGCGCTCCCCATCGAGACGGTGGGCGAGCCGGGCGGTGTCGACGGAGGCCCGGCGCAGCACCTCGACGGCCCGGGATTCCGGGTCGTCCACCAGAGCGGCGAGCAGGTCGAGGCAGCCCGCGCGGGTGGCGTAGCGGGCATGGGCACGGTCCAGCGCGCCGTCCAGGGCAGCGGCCGCGGCCGGCGACCATCCGGGGACGGCACCTTCGGCGACCATGGGGACCGCGCCGGAGTCCTCGACGGTTCCCAGCCATTGGAGTCCGTAGCCGATGCTGCGCTGGACGAGGTAGCCGAGCAGCCGTGCGACCTGCGGTCCGCCGTCGAAGGCGGCGCGTACGGCGGGGTCCGATTCCAGGAGGCCGTGCAGCAGATGCGCGGTGTCGACCTGCCGGTCGCCATCGCG
The DNA here is from genome assembly GCF_057708345.1 of Streptomyces sp. bgisy130. NCBI lineage: Bacteria > Bacillati > Actinomycetota > Actinomycetes > Kitasatosporales > Streptomycetaceae > Streptomyces > Streptomyces sp. bgisy130. The sequence goes on along the minus strand of NZ_JBYISA010000016.1, from coordinate 22,598 downwards.
GGTGGCCCGCCTGCGGGCCGCGGATATGACCGACGCGAGCTCTACGGTGAGCCGGGTCTCAAGGTCCTCCGGGGCGGGGCTGTCGCCACCACTGTACGCAGTACGGTTTTGCACAGCACCCACCCCACCAGCCGCTGCGGACCGGAGCATCACCGGCGGGAAGCATTTGCGTCTCCCACGCTGGTTGCGCACACCCCCAGGCGATCTCATCCTCACGGAGGAGATGTACGGGAATCGTGGAGGTCGGACATACAGCGACGGACGACCGCTCACCAGCACCGTCGGGCACCATCCGAAAACTGACGACCCGTCAGCAAAGTACGGTCCGCGCTATTGAACCTTCACTGCGGCGGGGCTACGTTCCGCGGCACCAGCCAGGGATCGTCACCGAAGGGGTGATCGCATGGCCGAAGTCACCGCGCAGGCCCGTATCGAGGCACCGGCCGCGAAGGTCTGGGAGCGACTCACCGACTTCGACTCCTACGGCGAGTGGAACGCCACCCACACCGCCTTCCCCAAGGGCGGCCCGGAATCGCTCCAGGTAGGCGCGGGCTACGAGGAGAACATGAAGCTGATGGGCTTCCCGGCGGAGGTCGCCTGGACCGTGCGGGAACTGGAACCCGGCCGGCTGCTCGACATCGAGGGCAAGGGTCCGATGGGCGTCAGCCTGGGGATGCGCTACGCACTCACGCCGGACGGCGGGGCGACGGCCGTACGGATCGACGGGACGTTCACCGGCGCCGCGGTCTCACTGATGGCGGGCAAGCTCAAGGACTCGGCGAGCGCCGCGCTGGACGAGTCGCTGCGCAGGCTCGCCGGCCTGGTCACCTGACGCTTCGGGGGCCGACCCTCACCCCGGCCCCCGAAGCCCTTACCTCCGTACACCTCGCGCTCAGTCCTCTTCGGCGAGGATCAGATACAGCTCCTTGCGCGCCTTGTTGACCACCGCCATGGCCTTCTCCCGCTGCTCGGGGCTGCCGGTGGCCCACACCTGCCGGAACGCCTCGACCAGGCCGCCGCCCGCCTTGCGGATCTCGTTCATCGCCTCCCAGTCGACACCGCGGCCGGCGTCCTCCCAGGGGGCGTCCGAACCGCTGTCGGCCTCGGTGCGCCCGTCATCGGTCAGCGAGAACAGCTTCTTGCCACCCTCACTGGCGCTGGCGATCAGCCCCTCGTCCTCCAGGAGCTGAAGCGTGGGATAGACCGAGCCGGGGCTGGGCTTCCACGCCCCGCCGCTGCGCTCGGCGATCTCCTGGATCATTTCGTAGCCGTGCATCGGACGGTCCTTGAGGAGCGCCAGGATCGAGGCGCGCACATCGCCGCGGCGCGCGCGGCCGCGCGGTCCGCCGCGCCCCCGGCCACCGCCGAAGGGCGGACCACCGAACGGCGGGCCGAACGGGCCGAAGGCCGAGCGCCGCCGCTCCCAGCCGCCCGCGAAGTCGCCGTGGCCGCCATGGCGCCCGGGTCCGCAGTGCTGATGCCGGTGCTCATGTCCGTGTTCTTGTCCTTGGGAACGCATGATGACGTCCTCCATTTCTCTATCGTTGATCGGTCGCGATGCTTCAACGATATATCGGGACTGTTCGTCGAGCAAGGCCCTTCCCCCGTCTCGTCAGCGCCTCCGGGGCACACGGCACGCCACCCACACCGACCACCGCGGCTCCGCTTCCCGGCCAGTTCCCCCGGATTGGCCTTGGCCTGCGGCTTTGTGGCACGCCTACGCTCGCGGCCATGAGGATTCGCATCGTCGACGCCTTCAGTGAGCGTCCCTTCGCCGGCAACCCCGCGGGAGTCGTACTCCTCGACTCCGGCGCCTTTCCCGATACGGCCTGGCTCCAGCGGGTCGCCACCGAGGTCAACCTCTCCGAGACCGCCTTCGCGCATCCGCTGCCCGCGGGCGGTGACGCCGACTGGGCGCTGCGCTGGCTCACCCCCGCCGCCGAGGTGAACATGTGCGGGCATGCCACTTTGGCCACCGCGCACGTCCTGCACGCCACGGGGACGGCCGGCGGTACGGTCCGCTTCCGCACCCGCAGCGGGGTGCTGACCACAACGGCCGACGACCGCGGCGCGATCACCATGGACTTCCCGACCGCCCCGCTCACCCCTGTCGAGGTACCGCCGGTGGTCGCGGGCGCGCTGGGCACCGAGATCCGCTCCGCGCACGACACCGGCCCCGATGTCGGCGATCTCCTGGTCGAGCTGGCCGACGAGAAGTCCGTACGGGCACTGGCCCCGGACCTCAAGGCGCTCGCCGGGCACAGCGGCCGCGGGGTGATCACCACCGCCCGCGCCGAAGACCCGGACGGCGGCTACGACTTCATCTCACGCTGCTTCTTCCCCAGGGTCGGCATCGACGAGGACCCGGTAACGGGCAGCGCGCACACCGCGCTCGCACCGTACTGGTCGGCGCGCCTGGGCCGTGCCTCCCTGGTCGGTCTCCAGGGCGCCGCCCGCACCGGCTTCGTACGGACCGAGCTGCGCGGCGACCGTACGCTGCTGACCGGTTCGGCGGTCACGGTGATCGACGGGGAACTGCTGGCCACCGACTGAACCGGCCCGCCCGGCGGCGCCCCTGGGGAGGCGCGGCAGGCACCGGCGGTGCCCCGCGCCTCCGCCCCCTCACGGCGTCGGCAGCCACCCCACCTGTCCGGCGAGCAGCGCATAGCCGACGAACGCCACGATGTCGATCAGCGCATGGGCGGCGACCAGCGGGCCGACCCGCCCCCAGCGCCGGTAGAGCAGGACGAAGAGCACGCCCATCACCATGTTGCCGACGAAGCCACCGATGCCCTGGTAGAGGTGGTAGGAACCGCGCAGCACCGAGCTGGCCGCGAGGGCCGCGAGCGGCGACCAGCCCAATTGCCCCAGCCTGCGCAGCAGATACCCGACGACGATGACCTCCTCCAGGACGGCGTTCTGCACCGCGGAGGCGATCAGCACCGGGATCTTCCACCAGACGTCGGGCAGCGCCTCGGGGACCACCGTCAGATTGAATCCGGTCGCCCGCGCACCCAGATACAGCAGCACACCGCTGCCGCCGATGACGGCCGCCAGCACGACACCGCGGCTCAGATCGAAGCCGGGCCGCCGCCGGTCGAAGCCGATCACGCGCAGGCCGCCGGCCCTCTCCCGCAGCAACAGATGCGCCACCAGCACCACGGGTACCAGTGCGCTCGCGATACCGAACAGCTGCCAGGCAAGATCCAGCCAGGGTCGGCCGGGCGCATGGGAGCCGTTGAGCGTCGCCGCCTGATCCTTGAGACCACCGGGCTTGGTCACCGAACCAATGAAGCTGATCAGCGCCGATACCCCGCTGGCCCCCAGGGAAAGGGCCAGCACGATCCAGGTCTCGCTCCGCAGAATGCTGCGGGACGGCTCCGCGACGAGCCCATCACCAGGCCCTTGACCTGGAACGTCCGCATCGGCCACGGGACTTGTATCCGACTGCACACTTCCTCCGCTTCCGCATTTACCGCCTCGTCGCCGGTACCGCCCCGCTAGGGTCTCGGCAGCAGCTACGAAGATCGCGCACGACAGGCCGGGGACGGGCGCCATCCCGATGGCGCGTTTTCCCCTACCGGCGCATCCCGGTCGAGCTCCGAGAAGGAGAGGCGCTACCGCAATGGGACGACACAGCTTGCCCGACGACTCCACAACGGCGCGCACGGGGGCCCGCCGAGGTGCCCGTCCCCGCGCGCTCGTCCTCGCCACCGGCCTCGTGCTGACCGTCGCCGCCGGCACCGTAGTGGCGCTCGACAGCGGTCTGCTCCCGTTCGGCGGGCCCTGCGGCGGCGATGTGACCCGGCTCGATGTGGCCGCCTCGCCCGATATCGCCCCGGCGGTCAAAGCGGTGGCCAAGTCGGCGCGGGAGGAGGCGACGCGTACCGACGGCAGATGTCTGGACGTCAGAGTCACCTCGCGGTCCGCCCACGAGATCGCCGACGCCTTCGGACAGCGGCCGGTCGATCCCGAATTCCAGGTCTGGATACCGGATTCAAGCCTCTGGGTGGACCGGGTCGGCGCGGAACGCGGCACTCCGCTGACCACCGCCGGCATCATCGCCTCGTCCCCGCTCGCGCTGGGCGCCGTTCCCCGGGCCGCCAAGTCGCTGGGCTGGCCCGAGAAGACCTACACCTGGACGGAACTGACCCGGGCCACGGCATCCTGCGACGCGCTGCACCTGGGCGTCGCCGACCCGTCCCGCAGCGCCACCGGACTGCTCTCCCTGGCCCGCATCAGCGCCGCCCACACCAAGCAGGCACCGGATCGCGTCACGGCGGACACCCGCACCGCCGCCACCGCGCGGCTGCTCAACCAGCGCGCCACGGACGGCGACGGGCAGGCCATGGCCACCCTGCCCCGCGACGGCTCCAGTGCCGAGCAGAGCAATCCGCGCCGCAACCAGGCGCTGCTGCTGTCCGAGCAGGCCGCCTTCGCCCACAACACACGCGCGGACGGCGGGCCGGATCTGGACCTGCTCTACCCCGAGGACGGCACGGCCCGGCTCGACTACCCCTACACGCTGGTCGACAACAGCGAGACGGATCCGGAACGCTCCCGCGCCGCCAACCGCTTCCTGACCCTGCTGAGCGAGCCCGCCGGACAGCGTGCGCTCCAGCGGCTCGGCTTCCGTGCCCCCACCGGGGAGGCGGAAGCGAAGGTGGTCAAAGCGGCCGGCGGGCGCGCCCCCCAGCCGTACTCCGCCGCCCCCGCCGAACCGCCGTCGGCGAAGGAACTCCAGGCCCTGATGGGCATGTGGACGATCACGGTGCAAAGCGCCCGGCTCTCCGCCGTCGTCGACGCCTCGGCGTCCATGGGCGCCCCGGTTCCGGGGCACAGCGGCCGGTCCCGTATGGACCTCGCCAAGAATTCCCTCCTCCAGGCGCTGACCACGTTCACCTCCGAGGACGAGATCGGGCTGTGGAAGTTCGCCACCTCACTGGACGGCGACAAGGACTATGCGGAGCTCTCCCCCACCGCACGGCTCGGCGGCCGGGACAAGAACGGCAGCACCCACCGCGAAGCGCTCACCGACGCCTTCGGCGCGCTGGCCCCGGAACCCCAGGGCGCCACCGGCCTGTACGACACCACGCTCGCCGCGTACGAGAAGGCCCGCTCGACCTATGCGAGCGGGAAGTTCAACGCGCTGGTCATCCTCACCGACGGCGCCAACGAAGACGCCCACGGCATCGGCCTCGACGCGCTGGTGGACAAGCTGGAGAAGCTCTCCGACCCGAAGCGGCCGGTGCCGCTGATCGCCCTCGCGATCGGCCCGGGGGCCGACACCTCCGCCCTCCAGCGCATCGTGGCGCCGACCGGCGGCTCGACGCACCGCGTCAGCGACCCGTCGCAGATCCACCAGGTGATGCTCCAGGCCATCATGGCGGCGGGCAGCAACGTCCCCCGCTGAGCGGCTCACGGCCCCAGCCGGGCCAGACTTTGACGGCAGGCCCTACGCCCCTTCCGTCGCCGCCTGCCGTGCTCCCGGTACGGCCGTACGCGCGGCGACCGGCCAGGCGACCGGCCAGGTGTGCACCGGCGTCCCGGTGTGCATCAGCTCGCTGTAGCGCCGGGTCATCGCGGCGAGCGCGGCGTCCCGGTCCAGGCCCTGGCGCCGAGCGTGGTGGAAGGCCGCGGCCTGCCAGGACGCCCCGTTCACCCGGCGCCGGCAGCGCTCGTCGATGATGCCGAGATAGTGGTCCCGGTCGGCCGGTTCCACCCCCCAGGCGTCCAGCCCACGGGCCGCCAGCGGCAGCAGCTCCTTGCGTATGAGCCGTACGGCCGGGATTTCGGCGGTACCGCCCGCCCGCCCGGGACGCGGCCACTCCAGGGCGGCCTCGATGCCGTACCGGCAGGCGGTGTCGAAGTTGCGGGCCGCGGCGGCGAACGGGAGCCGCGACCACACGGGGCGCGGCTCCTCGGCCAGGGCCCGCACCAGGCCGTAGTAGAAGGCGGTGTTGGCGATGACGTCCGTGATGGTGGGGCCGGCCGGCAGCACCCGGTTCTCGACCCTGAGGTGGGCGACGCCGTCCGCGACCGCGTAGACGGGGCGGTTCCAGCGGTAGACCGTGCCGTTGTGCAGGACCAGTTCGGCCAGGTCGGGCACCCCGCCCTCATCGAGGATCCGCAGCGGCTCCTGGGCCCCGCACACCGGCAGCAGCGGCGGGAAGTACCGCACATTCTCCTCGAACAGGTCGTAGGCGGAGTCGATCCAGCGCTCGCCGAACCAGGTGCGGGGGCGCACCCCTTGGGCTTGCAGCTCGGGCGAGCGGGTATCGGTGGCCTGCTGGAAGACCGGCGGCCGGGACTCCCGCCACAGTTCACGCCCGAACAGGAACGGCGAGTTGGCGCCGACCGCCACCTGTACCGCGGCGATGGCCTGTGCCGCGTTCCAGACAGCGGCGAAGCGGCCCGGTGTCACCTGGAGATGCAGCTGGACCGACGTACAGGCGGCTTCCGGGGCGATCGAGGGCGAGCGGGAGACCAAATGCTCGACGCCGCGGATGTCCAGGGCGAAGTCCTCGCCGCGGGCGGCGCGCATCTGGTCGTTGAGCAGGACGTAGCGGTCGTTCTCGGAGAGGCTGGCGGCCGTGAGGTCGGTGGCGTGCAGCGTCGGCAGAATACCGATCATCACGATCCTGGCGGCGACCTCCCGAGCCTTCCTTTCGGCATAGCCGAGTCCCGTACGGAGTTCCTCGGCAAGCTGGTCCAGCACACGGCCGCTCAGGCGGTGCGGCAGGATGTTGACCTCAAGGTTGCACTGGGCGAGTTCGGTCTGGAAATCACCGCTGGCGATGCGCTCCAGTACTTGAGAGTTCATCATGCGGGGCAGCCCGTCGGCGCCGGCAAGATTGAGTTCGATCTCCAGGCCCATGAGATTCCTGGGCCGGTCGAACCTCTTCTCCACCAGGAGCCTGTGCAATCCCTCAAGGCAGTCGTGCAGCTTTCTTCGATAACGCTCCCGGTCCGCCAGGTCGATCCCGTCCGCGGCGACCTTCTCCCCCATCGAAGGGTCCCTCCTCGAGTGAACAGCCCGCGGCCACGGGCCGCTTGGGGCCGTCCCCGACACCGCCGGGGCTCGCGCTACGGTCGATGATGCCCCGGCAATCTGATCAATAACGCGGCGGGGGCATGCCGGTGCCGATAGGCTCGAAGTGATGCAGCGTCCGGCACTGCCCATAGGCATATCCGCGAGGCACTCGCCCAAGGCATTTCACTCGCGAGAAACAACGACGAGTTCCGGCCTACCACGCCGGCAAGGCAATACAAGGTGGCATCCATAAAACGCCGCACAAAGCGGTGAAAAGCCCCTCGCGCAGCGGTCCGGATTTCACCTTGCCGGAAATCCACAAGGCCGGTAGCCGAAACACTTTCAGAACATACGTCGTATAAACTCCGCTTACGAGGCAGAGACTTGGCGCCCAGCGTCTCGGTGATCTCACCGACACCGGGCTCAGCGGCTGCCCCCGCCCGGCCGCCGCCCCGGCCGGCCACGCTCTGACCCTGCCGCAAACAACGTCGTTTGCACCCGCCACGCTGCACCGTGTCTCCAAGTGAGAGGCGACCCACCATGCCGCTGCACCTCCCCCCTGCCCCCGCGCCCGCCCTGCGCAGCGTTCTCGCCGCTCTCGGCTCACCCACCGCGGTCGGCGAGGCCCCGGTCCCCGCGCTGCGCGCCCATCAGGGTCCGCTCAGCCCCGACCACCCGCTGCCCGTCCACGTCTGGGACGACGTCAGCAGGGCCGGCGGCGCCCCGCACACCCGACTGGCCGGATGGCGCTTCCTGGTCCGCGGCGGGGAGCGGGCCGTGGCGACCGCCGAGGCGGTGCACACCGCGGACGGCTGGACCTTCGGGCGCTTCTGCGGCGGCCCCTACGTCTCCGCGACCGAGCAGGCACTGGCCCAGGCCGAGTCACTCGCCACGCCCTACCAGCCGCGACTGCTGTCCGTCCCCGAGCTGTACATGCTCACGCTGTGGCTGCATCACGACCTCACCTCCGACGGCGCCCAGGGGCTGCCCGCGCCCGGCGACCTTCTGGTCCCCCTGGCGCCCGCCCCGCCGGGTATCGCCGCCCACCGTCCGCAGCGCATCGCCGATCTGCTCCCCCGGCTCACCCTGCGGCTCACGCCCGCCCCGCTCCTCGCCGAACCCGCCTGATCCACCGGCGCCGGCACGGATTCCCGTGCCGCTCCCGGCGCCCGCCGCCCCGCCCGAGCGTGCCCCGCGACCCCGTCCGGTCACGGGGCGCTCTGCCGTGCTCACCCAGGCGGCCTAGTCCGCGGATACCACTCCCAACCCTCTTGGGGAGGAGTGCAATTGGGAGCAACCGCCCGCATGGGTGACGCGTCCCTACCGAGTGAGTACCGCTGCTGCGAAATCCCTGCGGAATCCCGTCCGTGGGGCAACACTGGGACCGACCGACAGAAACGGGGGAGCGGCCATGAACACCTCATCGAGCCGCACGACGACGTTCACTTCACCGCAGCGAAAGACAACTTCCATGTGTCAGCACCAACCGCCCTGCCCGTCCGCAGACTCCACCGACCGGGAGGCCGCACACCTTGTGGCGCACCATCCGGAGCAAGGCTGGAGCCTGCTCTGCAACGGCGTCCTGCTCTTCGAGGACACCGGTGAGCTGCTCCCCGACGGGCAGGTCATCGCGCCGCACCGCGCCCGGGTCATCGCCGCTGCCTGACCCGCCGCGCGCGCCACGTACCACAGGGCCCCCGGCAGATCTGCCGAGGGCCCTTGATGCTGCCGTGACTCAGTTGTCGTACTCCTCCAGCGGCGGGCAGGAGCAGACCAGGTTACGGTCGCCGAAGGCACCGTCGATGCGGCGCACCGGCGGCCAGTACTTCTCCGCGACGGCGACACCGGCCGGGAAGACGGCCTCCTCACGGGAGTACGGGTGCGCCCAGTCGCCGCCGAGCGCGCCCGCGGTGTGCGGGGCGTTGCGCAGCGGGTTGTCGTCCTTGTCCCACTCCCCCGAGCCGACCTTCTCGATCTCCGCGCGGATGGCGATCATCGCGTCGCAGAACCGGTCCAGCTCGGCGAGGTCCTCGCTCTCGGTCGGCTCGATCATCAGCGTGCCGGCCACGGGGAACGACATCGTCGGCGCGTGGAAGCCGTAGTCGATCAGCCGCTTGGCCACATCGTCGATGCTCACGCCGGTCGCCTTGGTCAGCGGCCGGACGTCGATGATGCACTCGTGCGCCACCAGGCCGCCGGGGCCGGTGTAGAGCACCGGGTAGTGCGGCTCCAGCCGCTTGGCGATGTAGTTGGCGCTGAGGACCGCCACCTGGGTGGCGCGCTTGAGGCCGTCGCCGCCCATCAGCCGGACGTACGCCCAGGAGATCGGCAGGATGCCCGCCGAGCCCCAGGGAGCCGCGGAGATCGGCCCGACGCCCGTCTCAGGGCCCGCAGTGGGCTGAAGCGGGTGGTTGGGCAGATACGGCGCCAGGTGGGCGCGTACGCCGACCGGGCCGACACCGGGGCCACCGCCGCCGTGCGGGATGCAGAAGGTCTTGTGCAGGTTCAGATGCGAGACATCGCCGCCGAACTTGCCGGGCTCGGCGAGCCCGACCAGCGCATTGAGGTTGGCGCCGTCCACGTAGACCTGACCGCCGGCCTCGTGCACCGTGGCGCAGATCTGGGTGATGTGCTCCTCGAACACGCCGTGCGTGGAGGGGTAGGTCACCATCAGGACCGCGAGCTCGTCCCGGTGCTTCTCGATCTTGGCGTGCAGATCGTCGGTGTCGACCTCGCCGTCCTCACCGGTCTTGACGACGACGACCTTCATTCCGGCCATCACGGCGCTGGCGGCGTTGGTGCCGTGCGCCGAGGACGGGATCAGGCAGACCGTGCGCTGCTCGTCACCGTTGGCGCGGTGGTAGGCGCGGACGGCCAGCAGACCGGCCAGCTCGCCCTGTGATCCGGCGTTCGGCTGGATGGAGACCTTGTCGTAGCCGGTGACCGTGGCCAGCCGCTCCTCCAGCTCCTGGATCAGCGTGAGGTAGCCCTGGGCCTGGTCGGCCGGCGCGAACGGGTGCAGCTGACCGAAGGCGGGCCAGGTGACCGGCTCCATTTCGGTGGTGGCGTTCAGCTTCATCGTGCAGGAGCCGAGCGGGATCATGCCGCGGTCCAGCGCGTAGTCCTTGTCGGCGAGGGTGCGCAGGTAGCGCAGCATCGCGGTCTCGGAGCGGTACTCGTGGAAGACCGGGTGGGCGAGGTAGTCGTCGGTGCGCAGTAGCCCCTGCGGCAGCACGTCGGCAACGGCCGCGTCCAGCTGCTCGACGTCGCCGGACACCCCGAAGGCGCCCCAGACGCCGGCCAGCTGCGCCCGCCCGGTGGTCTCGTCACAGGCGATGCCGACCAGGTCCGCGTCGACCTGCCAGAGGTTGACACCGGCCTCGCGGGCGGCGGCGACGACCTCGGCGGCCCGGCCGGGCACCCGTGCTGTCAGCGTGTCGAAGTACGTGCCGTGCGCGATCTCCACCCCGCCGGCCCGCAGGCCCTCCGCGAGGACCGCGGCGTAGCGGTGGGTGCGCCGGGCGATGGTCCGCAGGCCCTCGGGGCCGTGGTAGACCGCGTACATCCCGGCCATGACGGCGAGCAGCACCTGCGCGGTGCAGATGTTGCTGGTGGCCTTCTCCCGGCGGATGTGCTGCTCACGGGTCTGAAGCGCCAGCCGGTAGGCCTTGTTGCCGTCGGCGTCGACGGAGACGCCCACCAGACGGCCGGGCAGGCTGCGGGCGAACTGGTCACGGACGGCCATGAAGCCGGCGTGCGGTCCGCCGAAGCCCATCGGGACACCGAAGCGCTGGGTGGTGCCGACCGCGATGTCCGCACCGAGCTCACCGGGCGAGATGAGCAGCGTCAGGGCGAGCAGATCGGCGGCGACGGTGACGATCGCGCCCAGCTCGTGCGCCTGCTCGATGACGGCGCGGGGGTCCCGCACCGCTCCGGAGGCACCTGGGTACTGAAGCAGCACACCGAAGACGCCGCGCTCGGCGATCTCGGCCGGAATGCCGTCGGACAGATCCGCGACGACGACCTCGACGCCGGTGGGCTCCGCGCGGGTCTCGATCACGGCGATGGTCTGCGGCAGACAGTCGGCGTCGACCAGGAAGACGCCCTGCTTGACCTTGCCGACCCGGCGGGAGAGCGCCATCGCCTCGGCGGCGGCGGTGCCCTCGTCCAGCAGCGAAGCACCGGAGGTGGGCAGTCCGGTCAGGTCGGCGACCATCGTCTGGAAGTTCAGCAGCGCCTCCAGGCGGCCCTGCGAGATCTCCGGCTGGTAGGGCGTGTACGCCGTGTACCAGGCCGGGTTCTCCATGACGTTGCGCAGGATCACCGGCGGGGTGAACGTGCCGTAGTAGCCGAGGCCGATCATGGACGCCAGGACCTCGTTGCGGTCCGCCAGGCCCTTCAGCTCCTGGAGCACCTCGGCCTCGGTACGGGCCTGCGGCAGGCCGAGGGCCTCGGCGCTCTTGATCACATCGGGTACGGCGGTGGCGGTGAGCTCGTCCAGCGACCCGAAGCCGATGTGCGCGAGCATCTTCGCCTGCGCCGCGTGGTCGGGACCGATGTGCCGGCGCTCGAAGGGGGTGCCGCGTTCCAGCTCGGTCAAGGAGATGCGATTGGTGGTCATCTGCGGGGGCCTCCTGGTCGGTACGACCTACGAGGGGCACCACGCACGGGTGCCCGGACGGCCTCCCCCTCTGTCATTCAACCTGAGAGCTTCACCGGCCCGCGGGTGGCGGCCCGGCTTTCACCGTCGGTGAGGAGGGGTCCCGGCGCTATGCCTTCCGCGGCCCGCCCTGCTTTCCAGAGTGACCTCGTCCATGCGGTACGTGTGCCTGAGAGATTCCGGGGAGGATTTGCTCCTTCGGCGCCCTGGTCGCGAACGACAAGGACTCTCCCGCACGGGGTCTGCGGCCAATCGCCAGCCTACCAGCGTGGCTCTCGAAGGCTCCTTCGAGTGGCCAGGGCATGAAATGTGCCGTTTGGTAGTTGTCACAGGGCAGTTGCGACCAATTGGAGGGGCCGTGCAAACCGATATCGATCCCCGAAGCCTGATCGGCCGCAAAGCGTTCGACCGTAACGGCGCGAAAATAGGGACCATCGACGAGGTCTACCTCGACGATGCGACGGGGGAACCGGAGTGGGCGGCCGTGCGCACCGGACTCTTCAGCCGGGATGCGTTCGTCCCCCTGGAGCCCAGCAAAATGGTCGGTGAGGGCCTGCACATTCCTTACGACCGCAAGCTGATCAAGGACGCGCCGGACTTCGGCGTGGGCCGCCATCTATCCCCTGAGCAGGAACTTCAGCTCTATCACCACTACCGCCTGGATATTTCTTCCCCGACCGACCCGGTGTCCCCCGGCTCCGGCGACAAGAACTTCGGCAAGATCGCCGGCTCGGACGACTGACCACCGGCCGGCGCCCCGCCCACCAGCGGCAGGGGCTCCCCCGGCCGCAGCGCCGGGTCCTCGACAGCAAAGGTCCGCACCCTCCCCGGTGCGGACCATGGCGTTTCGAAGCGCACGGTCACTCTCCCCACCCCGCTGCCCTGCACCCAGCCCGCGCCGTACTCGTCGTGGACCACGTCCAGCCCCGGATGCCAGCGCCGCGGCCGCTCCTCCTCGGCCTCCAGCGGCTCCCGCTCCCCGGCGGCCCGCTCCACCGCCGCCGCGGTCGCCGCCTCCGCCGCCTCCCGCTCCGTGGCCAGCTGGGCGAACAGATCCTCCTGTGTGAAGTCCGCCAGCCCGCTGACACCCACACCCAGCAGCCGCACCCCGCCGGTGGTGTCCACCGTCTCCAGCAGGCGCACAGCGGCTTCCCGTATCACCGCCGGGTCGTCGGTGGGCCCCCGGAGCGTCTCGGAACGGGTCAGCGTCGAGAAGTCGTAGTTCCGCACCTTGATGACCACCGTGCGCCCGGAGCGCCCGGCCGCTCGCAGCCGCTGTACGCAGCGGTCCGCCAGCCGCAGCACCTCGTTCCGCACCCGCGTCCGGTCGGTCAGATCGACCTCGAAGGTGTCCTCGACGGAGATGGATTTCGCGTCCCGCTCGGCCACCACGGGCCGGTCGTCCTGCCCCAGCGCCATCGCATACAGCCCCGCGCCGTGTGCCTTGCCCAGCAGCCGCACCAGCTCGGCCTCACCGGCCTCCGCGGTCTCCGCGACGGTGTGGATCCCGGCCCGCCGCAGCGTCTCGGCCGTCGCGGGGCCCACCCCGGGCAGCGTCCGCACCGTCATCGGGCCCAGCAGCTCCCGCTCGGTACCCGGCTCGATCACCACCAGCCCGTTCGGCTTGGCCGCCTCGGACGCAATCTTCGCGAGCAACTTGGCCCCGGCCAGCCCCACTGAGCCCGTCAGACCCGTCGCCGACCGGATGTCCCGCCGCAGCTGCTCCCCCACAGCACGGACGGCCGCCGTCTCGGCCGGCACCCCGCCCGCCTCCAGGTCGACGAACGCCTCGTCCAGGCTCAGCGGCTCCACCAGCGGCGACAACGCATGCAGCAGCTCCATCACCACATCACTCACTTGGCGGTAGAGCGTGAAGCGAGGACTGAGATAGGCGGCATTGGGACACAGCCGACGCGCCTGCGCCGTCGGCATCGCCGAACGGACCCCGAAGATCCGGGCTTCGTACGACGCCGTGGCGACCACACCGCGCGGCCCGATCCCGCCGACGACCACGGGCTTGCCGCGCAGGCTCGGCTTGGCCGCCTGCTCGGCGGCCGCGAAGAACGCATCCATGTCCAGATGCAGGATCGTCGGGGCGGGTCTCACATCTCCGATGCTGCCCCATGCCACTGACAATCGGCCCGATGCCGGGCCGCGCGCTCCGCCGGGGCCTCAGCCCGCCCGGTTGCGCCGCCGCGCCAGCTCGTCGTGCGGGTTCTTCCCGACCAGCGTCTCGCCGGTGTCCACCCGCTCCCCGTGGAGCTGTGACAGCGCGCCCTCCACGTCCCGCCACACCACGCCCACGGCGATCCCGAAGACGCCCTGGCCGCCCTGGAGCAGGTCCACGACCTGGTCGGGCGAGGTGCACTCGTAGACCGTCGCGCCATCGCTCATCAGCGTCATCCGCGTCAGATCCGCCAGCCCGCGCGAGCGCAGATGCTGGACGGCGGTGCGGATGTTCTGGAGCGACACCCCGGTGTCCAGCAGCCGCTTGACGATCTTCAGGACCACGACGTCCCGGAAGCTGTAGAGCCGCTGGGTGCCGGAGCCATAGGCCGGCCGGATGCTCGGCTCCACCAGGCCCGTACGCGCCCAGTAGTCGAGCTGCCGGTAAGTGATGCCCGCTGCCGCACAGGCGGTCGGGCCGCGATAGCCGATGTTCTGCGCCTCGCAGTCCCCCGACACCGCCGCGGCCGGTGCCGGGGCAGGGTTCGCTGCTGCGCCCGCGTGGAGCGGCAACGCCCCTTCCGCCGCCATACCGTCGCCGGTGATTGCCACGCCGCCCTCCGTCCTCCACGTCCCGGACGGGACCTGCCACATCGACGGTATGCAGTCACTCGGGGTGCGTCAACGATCGCCGCGCTCGCCACGCCGAGTGATAATCACCCTACGAGTGGTTTCTCGTGACCCCGCAGGGGGAAGGGCTGACTGTTTGACCGGAAACAGGCAGTTCGCCTGGCCGGATATTACTGGCTGTTGGTCCCGAAGTCCTCGGGCGAGATCTGGTCGAGGAACTCGCGGAACTTCTCCACCTCGTCCTCCTGCTCGTCCGGGATGGCGATCCCCGCGTCGTCCAGCACACCGTCGGTACCGAAGATCGGCGTTCCGGTGCGCAAGGCCAGCGCTATGGCGTCCGACGGGCGCGCACTGACCTCGACCCCGCTCGCGAAGACAAGTTCGGCATAGAAAACCCCCTCGCGCAGATCCGTGATGCGGACCTGCGTCAGCTCCTGGCCCACCGCTTCGAGCACGTCCTTGAACAGGTCATGCGTCAGCGGCCTGGCAGGGACCATGCCCTGCTGGGCGAAGGCGATGGCGGTGGCCTCCCCTGGCCCGATCCAAATGGGCAAGTATCGGTCGCCTCCCACCTCCCGCAGGAGCACGATCGGTTGGCTGGAAGGCATTTCCACCCGGACACCCACGACGTCGAGCTCGTTCACACAGCAACCCTAGGACGTGCCCGGCAGGTTTGGGTAGTCGGGCACTCGTTTGCTCGCTACAGCCGGACCCGCAGAGCGCTCTGCACCAGGGCCGCATGCAGCCGTACGGACAGCGTTGCCAGCTCCCTGGCGGTGGCTTCGGCATGCGCCCTGGTCTGCGGGTTACGGTGCCGCCGAAGGGGTGCAACGACCTGCTCGACCAGGCCCGCCTCGCGCTCGGCCGCCGCCTTCACCGCGCGCAGATGCCGCGGCTCCAGACCGAAACGGCCCAGGTCCGCGACAAGTTTGGCCACCGTGACGGCCTCGATGTCGTATCCGCCGTCGTCATGGGGGACGATGAGTCCGTACGACTCCCAGTCGGCGAGCGCCGCCTCGTCCACCTCCGCGGCGGCCAGCAGCTCGGCCCGGCCGATCCGGGCAGCCGTGGGACGCTCCGTACCCGGGTCGGGCACGCCCTCGACCAGATCCCGGGAGGGCGCCGCCGGGGCCGGCAGCGGTACCTGCTCACCGCGCTCCAGGGCATCCAGATGCTCCCGGATGACCTTCAGCGGCAGATAGTGGTCCCGCTGCATCCGCAGGACGGCGGCCAGCCGCTGGACGTCCGCCTGCGTGAATTTCCGGTATCCGGAAGGCGTGCGCTTCGGCTCTACCAGTCCCTCGGCCTCCAGGAAGCGAATCTTGGAGATGGTGACCTCGGGAAACTCCTCGTGCAGCAGGGTGAGCACCGTACCGATGCTCACCGGCTTACCGTCCGAGGAGGCGGCACCGGCAGAACCGGCGCCGCCTTTCGGTGTATCGCGCATATGCCTTCCCCGGCCGGTCAGATACCGGCGCCTCGCTGGCTCGCGTAGAAGACCAGGCGGAACTTGCCGATCTGGACCTCGTCGCCGGTGGCGAGGGCAACGGAGTCGATCCGCTCACGGTTGACGTAGGTGCCGTTCAGGCTGCCCACGTCGGCGACCGTGAAGAGACCGTCCGGGCCGCGACGGAATTCCACATGACGGCGCGAGACCGTCACATCGTCGAGGAAGATGTCGCCCTGCGGATGCCGGCCTGCGGTGGTCAGCTCGCTGTCCAGCAGGAAGCGGCTGCCCGCATTCGGTCCCCGGCGGACAACCAGCAGCGCCGACCCCAACGGGAGAGCATCCACGGCCGCCTGGGCCTCGGGGGACAATGACGGCGCCAGATTCTGGCCCGTGGTCTCCGAGTCGTAGGCCTCCAGCCCCGAAATGGAGATGGTCGACGTCGTCTCCGACGCCCGCTCGGGCTGGGCCCCCGCACGCAGCGGCGCACCACAGTTGGAGCAGAACCGGCTCGCCTCGGCGTTCTGGTTCCCACACCTCGTACAAACCGGCAAGGCCGACCCTCCACCCGTGTGTGCGGCTGATGGTTCCTGGGAACCTATGCGGCCGGCACCGGAGGGGTCAACAGAACCCGCGCCGTACCCCCCGGACGGACCGCTGACCTCATCACGGAAGAGCGGACGGTCCTCGGCCGCACCGCTCTCGTCGGGCTGGCGCGGAGCGCGGTGTCGCGCGGAGCCGCTGCCGCCCTCCTGGCGTGCGCTCTTGCCGAACAGCTTTCCAAACAACTTCACGGGCGATTCCCCTTGAACGAAATAGACCCGCCCGTGGGGCAGGACGAACCCTCGATGCACACACCGACCCATCCGGACATCCTGTGAACGTCCGTGGCCTTCAGACAGTTTCCACCACACACCACACGCACGGTGCGTCGACCCCCCGCTACCTCATGCCCTTCCCGGGCACTCGACATACGTGCACGCCTCACTGAGATGACAACCGAGCGTAGTCAGGCCGCTTCGCCTGACGCAAGGCGTCCACAATGATCTTCCTCTCACGGGTCACAGACACCTTGGCCTGCTCCTTTTCCAGCGTCTGCACCACTCCGCCGGGGATGTTCAGCGCCGGCTCCAAGTCCTCCGGCTTGCCGATGACCTTGAAGCGGAACGGCTGCATGACGCGCTTGCCATCGATCTGCACGCCACCCCGGACGTCCGAGAGATAGCTGTCCGCGACGACCCGGACATCGTTGACCTGGATGGCCTCCGCGCCGGCCGCCCGCAGCTCCTGGATGGTGTCCAGCAGCTTGTCCGCCTCGACGGAGTGCGTCGGGTCGTCGATGGTCAGGTTGATGCCGGGCCCTTGCGCCGCGACGGTCCCGGCCAGCACGCCCAGCTGCTGTTCCTTCTCCACGGTCTGCTTACGGGCCTCCTCGGCCTGGTCCGAGCTGTTCGCCAGCTCGGTCTTCTGCCCTTCCAGGCGCCGCTGTTCGTCCGTCAATCGCTGGGAGCGATTGTCCAGCTCGTCCAGAATGCGCACCAAGTCCTCCTGGCGCGCACCTCGCAGCGCACTGCTGTCACTTGTGGAACGTACCTGAATCGCCAGGCCGAGACCGAGGATGAACAGGAGCAGCGCAACGATCAGTTGAGCCCGGGTCAGCCGCGGCGGCCACAGGCTTGCCACCAGCCGCTCCCGACCGGTCTTCGGGCGTTCCGCGCTCCCGCCGTCCTCGGCAACGACGTCCGGAGTCGAGGAGTCTGCCCCTTTGCCCTGCTTCTGTCCAGCACTGTCCGGTTCTTGAGCTTCGGCTTCGTCACCGGACTCCGCCGGCTCGGGAGTCTTCCGGCTCTCGGGCGGCATCGGCCGACGGCCGGCCGTCCCGCGGTCCTGGTCCGGCTCCGACCGCTCCGCCTTCTCCACGGGCTCAGGCTTCTGCTCCGGGCCCGGCTTCTTTTCCCGCTCCGGGGTCTTCTCCGGCTCCGGCGTCTCGTCCGCGGTCATCCGCCTCACGCCCTGAAGACGTGCCGGCGGATCGCGGCCGCGTTGGAGAAGATCCGGATACCGAGCACCACGACGACGCCGGTGGAAAGTTGGGCACCCACGCCCAACTTGTCGCCGAGGAAGACGATCAGGGCGGCGACGACGACGTTCGACAGGAAGGAGACCACGAAGACCTTGTCGTCGAAGATGCCGTCCAGCATGGCGCGCAGACCGCCGAACACGGCATCCAGCGCCGCGACGACAGCGATCGGCAAGTAGGGCTCGACCACCGTCGGCACCACGGGTCGGACGACAAGCCCGACCACGACTCCCACGATGAGGCCCAATACGGCGATCACGATGTGCCCTTCCCTGTGTCGGCACCGTCCGCCTCGGCGGCACCGGCCTGCGGCTTTGCGGTACGTACGATCAAGCTGGGCGCGGGCGGCAGCGTGATCTCGTTCTCAGCGGAAATCCTCGTGCGCACGCCGTAGTTCTCCTGAAGCACATGCAGGTACTGACCGTCGGCGCTGTCCTGGAACGCGGTGCTCAGCCGCTGCCCGTCCCCCACCGCCAGCACCGTATAAGGCGGCGCCAGTGGCTTGTTGTCGACCAGTATGGCGTCTCCCGCGGCTCTGATCGCCGAGAGTGACGTAAGCCGCTGCCCATTGACGGAGATGGCCTCCGCACCGGACGCCCACAGGCCGTTGACCACGCGTTGCATATCTCTGTCGCGTACCCGCCCGGTGTCCGAAAAACCACTGCTCTCACGCGGACCGCCGCCGCTGGACGCCGCGCCCTTCGCATCGTCCACGACGAGCTTCACGCCGGGTCCGGCGACCTGCGTCGAGCCGGACAGCAGGGCCAGCAGCTCGGCCTTGTCGCCGCCGTGCTTCTTCAGCGCCTCGCGCTGCATTCTGCTGACATCGTCCCGGAGCGCGTCGACCCGCTTCTGCTGCCGGTCCGCCTCGCCGGTGCCCTTCTGGATGCGGTTGATCAGTTCCTCGCGCTCCTTGGCGAGCGTCGGTGCTGATATCCGCGCCTGCGCCGCCCCTACGGTCACCACGAGCGCGGCCAGCACCAAACCGGCCGCGAGGCCCATCTTCGCCCGCAGGGTCCGCGGCAGTCCCCGCACCCCGGTCTCGGACTTCCGTGCGGCGGCCTCGGCGTATCCGTCGTCGAGACTGTGATCCATCACGTTGGTCAGCAGCGACATGGACGCATCGGGGCGCGCGGCCGGCGTGTTCGGGTTGCTCCGATCGGGGCGCTGCTGCGACATGCCGCACATCGTCGCACGTCGGCCGCGCGGTCTCCCAATGGCCCCACCGGCGTGCCGATTCACGGCCCGCCGGTGGGACTCCGGTCAGCGTCCTGCGCTGTCCACTACGGCGGACCACTCGTCGAGCAGCTGCTGAGCGGAGGTGTCATCGGGCCCTTCCGCCCACAGGTGCGTAACCGCCTCCGCGGGGTCCGGCAGCACCAGAACCCAGCGGCCATCGGCCTCCACTACCCGTACGCCGTCGGTGGTGTCCACGTCCCGGTCGCCGGCGGCCTCGACCACATGCCGCATGACCAGGCCCTTGACCGCCCACGGAGTAGCCAGGTCGCGGCGCTGGACATGCGCCCGCGGGATCCGTGCGTCGATCTGGCTGAGCGTGAGCTGGGTGCGGGCGACCAGGCCGATCAGCCGGACGAACGCGGCCGCGCCGTCGAAGACGCTGCTGAACTCCGGAATGATGAAGCCGCCCATGCCGTCCCCGCCGAAGACCGTGCCGTCGGCGCGGCCCACCCGGGTCATGTCGTCGGGTGAGGTGGTCGTCCATTCCACCTGCGTCCCGTGATACGCGGCCACCTGCTCGGCGATGCGGGTGGTGGTCACCGGCAGCGCCACCCGGCCGGAACGCCGCTCGGCCGCGACCAGATCCAGCATGACCAGCAGCGCGCGGTCGTCCTCGATGATCCGGCCGCGCTCGTCCACGAGGGAGAGCCGCTCGCCGACGGGGTCGAAGCGCACGCCGAAGGCAGCGCGCGCCGAGGCCACGATCTCGCCGAGCCGGACGAGCCCGGCACGCCGGGCGTCGGCGGTCTCGGTCGGCCGGGACTCGTGCAGCCCGGGGTTGATGGTCAGGGAGTCGACGCCGAGCCGTCCGAGAAGACTGGGCAGGACCAGACCCGCGCTGCCGTTGGAGGCGTCCACGACGACCTTCAGCCCGGACTCGCCGATGCCCGTGGTGTCCACGGCCCGCAGCAGGGATCCGGTGTAGGAGTCGAAGACGCTGGCCGGGAAGATCAAGTCACCGATCTCGCCGGGGAAGGCGCGACGGTACTCCTGGCGGGCGAAGACCCGGTCGAGCTTGCGCTGCTTGGCCTGTGAGAGGTCGGCGCCCCGCTCGTCGAAGAACATGATGTCCACGGAGTCCGGCACCCCGGGCGTCGTACGGATCATGATTCCGCCGGCGCTGCCCCGCGCGGTCTGCTGGCGGGCGACGGGCAGCGGGACGTTCTCCAGGTCCCGTACGTCGATGGCACTGGTCTGAAGCGCGGAGATCACGGCGCGTTTGAGCGCCCGGGCACCACGGGAGTGGTCGCGCGCGGTGGTGACCGTGGAGCCCTTCTTGAGGGTGGTGGCGTACGCACCCGCGAGCCGCACCGCGAGTTCCGGGGTGATCTCGACATTGAGGATCCCGGACACCCCGCGGGCACCGAACAGATGCGCCTGGCCGCGGGACTCCCAGATCACCGAGGTATTGACGAACGCGCCGGCCTCGATGGTCTTGAACGGATAGACCCGCACATTCCCCTGGACGATCGATTCTTCACCGATCAGGCATTCATCACCGATGACGGCGCCGTCCTCGATCCGGGAGGCCCGCATGATGTCGGTGTTCTTGCCGATCACGCAGCCGCGCAGATTGCTCTGCTGGCCGATGTAGACGTTGTCGTGCACGACGGCCCGGTGCAGGAACGCACCGCTTTTGACGACGACATTGGAGCCAACGACGGTGTGCTCCCGCAGCTCCACCCCGGCTTCGATCTTGGCGTAGTCGCCGATGTACAGCGGGCCGCGCAGCACCGCGTCGGGGTGAACCTCGGCGCCCTCCGCGACCCATACTCCCGGCGAGATCTCGAATCCGTCGATTTCCACATCGACCTTGCCTTCGAGCACATCGGCCTGGGCCTTCACATAGCTCTCGTGCGTCCCGACGTCTTCCCAGTAGCCCTCGGCGATATAGCCGTAGATCGGCTTGCCTTCCTTCATGAGCTGCGGAAAGACATCCCCCGACCAGTCGACCGGCACATCGGGCTCGAAATAGTCGAAGACCTCCGGCTCCATGACGTAGATGCCGGTGTTGACGGTGTCCGAGAAGACCTGACCCCAGGTGGGCTTTTCCAGGAAGCGCTCGACCTTGCCGGCCTCGTCGACGATGGTGATGCCGAACTCCAGCGGATTGGGGACCCGCGTCAGGCAGACGGTGACAAGGGCGCCCTTTTCCTTGTGGAACCTGATCAGATCCGTGAGATCGAAGTCGGTGAGGGCATCACCGGAGATGACGAGGAAGGCATCGTCCTTGAGGGCCTCCTCGGCGTTCTTCACGCTGCCCGCGGTGCCCAGCGGCTTTTCCTCATTGGCGTAGGTGAGCTCCATTCCGAGCTCTTCTCCGTCGCCGAAATAGTTCTTGACGAGGGAGGCAAGGAATTGCACGGTCACGACGGTCTCGTTGAGACCATGCCGCTTCAGCAGCCTGAGCACATGCTCCATGATCGGCCTATTGACGACCGGAAGCAGAGGCTTGGGCATGCTGGACGTCATGGGGCGAAGGCGTGTTCCTTCGCCACCGGCCATCACAACGGCCTTCATGTCGGAAGCGTCCTCCTCTAAGAGACGACGGTCTTGCCGACTTCACTTGTCCAGCTCGCCCACTGTTCCTGTTATCGCGTACGGGCGCCGGGCCTTGGCACCAGCTGCCGGTCCGGAAAGCTCAGTCGGCCGTGGTGTCCGCTTTGATGAGCCGGCGGACCTGGACCACGTAGAGGACTCCTGCCCACCAGTAGAGCGCCGTACCCCATCCTGCGAACGCCCATCCGAAGACGGCAGCAAGTGTGTGAAGCCAGCCGCTTCCGCTGCTCAGGAGGAGCAACGGGAAGGCGTACATCAAGTTGAACGTAGCCGCTTTCCCCAGGAAGTTCACCTGGGGCGGCCCGTAACCGTGGCGTCCGAGGAATCCGACCGCGATCAGCAGCATCACTTCCCGTGCCAGCAGCGCCGCGGTCAGCCAGACCGGCAGGATCTCGCGCCAGGTCAGACCGACGAGGGTGGAGAGGATGTAGAGGCGGTCGGCGGCCGGGTCGAGGATCCGGCCCAGGCTGCTGATCTGGTTCCAGCGCCGGGCGAGCTTGCCGTCCAGATAGTCACTCACACCGCTCAGCGCGAGGACCAGCAGCGCCCAGCCATCGGCCTCCGGGCCGCCGAATACCGGCCACAGGATCAGCCACAGGAACAACGGCACGCCGAGGAGGCGAGCCATGCTCAGGATATTCGGGATGGTGAGGACGCGATCCGTCTGAACCCGCGTCTCCTGGACCTCCACGCGGAAGCCTCCTGGGGGAAATGTACCAACGATGCCCCCTGACCTTACCTGCCCCGCCGGCGACGCCGTGCCGCGGGTCCCAAGATCACCCAG